>JBLHND010000049.1:0-20640 GCA_047622605.1 Motiliproteus sp.
TGTTTTAGCCCAGTTTAAGGCAAAAGAAGGGAAGGAAGCAGAACTGTTTGAAATACTTAAAGGCCTGGAGCCGGACTCCTATCGAGAGGAGGGCTGTATCCAATATATGCTGACGCGCCAAATAGACCATCCTAGTGCAACAAAAAACGAGTACAGTATTGTCTTTAATGAGATTTGGAAGGATGCACAAGCCTGGTCTGCTCATGGACGTCGAAAGCAGGTTCAGCACTTTTTTGCAACGCAGGTGCAAGCTGACACGGGTTTAGTCGCAGACGCTATCGTCACCGCCTATACAGACGAGGGGCCTGATTTCGATGCGCCTGTTTATGAGTAAATTACAGGCTATTGCGCTCTGCATATAACGAATAAGGGTAGATTGTGCGTTAGAAGGCAGTGATAGGATTCGAGGTAATACTATGAGTGAACAATGCAAAGAACCTGATATAAACGGCTATCCAGCCATTATTTCTTCGTTACGCTCCCCGTTAAGTATGTTCGGCTTGGCGATGCTAATTTGCAATGCCGTTTTCTCATTGTCGGCGGGGTTGATTGGGAGCTTAGATGCGTTTGTCTACGCAATACATACCTTCCTGGCTATAGTCTTCTCCTTTATTATGATCGCCCTCTGGAGTCCAAGGTCTCTTTATCATCCATCAGATTTAGAAGGCATCAGCAGTGACCTTCCAGAAATAAAACACTCAAGGATGATAATTACAGGCGTCTTGCTTGCCGTTATATTTTCGTATGCTGGGTATCAGATTCACAAGATCAGCGTTGAGAGTGAAGGCCAGGCTGCTAAAAAAGCACAGGAAACCACTTACGTTAAAAAAGTAAACGGAATTATATATGCGTACAGAAAATATTAAACGGTTATTTGAAACGGACTTTCCTATTATCCAGTCACCGATGGCAGGCGTTCAGGATAGTGCTTTGACGATTGCCGTATGCAAGGCTGGCGGCCTGGGTTCATTACCCTGTGCCATGCTGGATGTTGATAAAATAGTGGATGAGATCAGGGTGATCAAAGAGGCCACTGCTAAACCTTATAACCTGAATTTCTTCTGTCATGATCTTCCTGTCTATGATGAAATAAAGCAATTAATATGGCAGGATAAATTGAATGCCTATTTTGAAGAAGTGGGTGTTGACTGTGAAGTGTCACCCAAGAGTGCAAGTCGAATCCCTTTTAATCATGATGTTGCGGATGCTATAGAATCTTCTGCCCCTGAATTTATTAGCTTTCATTTTGGTCTTCCTGATAGTGAGTTACTTGCGCGTGTAAAAAGCTGGGGAACTAAAGTAGTTTCTTCTGCGACAACCGTTGAAGAAGCGCTGTGGTTAGAGTCTAAGGGTGTTGATGGGATCATTGCCCAGGGTTTAGAAGCTGGTGGACATAGGGGCATGTTTTTGTCTGATGATGTGACTACTCAGGTAGGCATGTCAGCGTTAGTCCCTCAAATTGTTAATCAAGTCAGAGTCCCCGTCATCGCGGCAGGTGGCATAGCGGACAGTGAGGGCGTGCAAGCAGCTTTATTGCTAGGTGCCAGTGCAGTGCAAATAGGAACCACTTACTTGTTGTGTACAGAAGCTAAGACATCTAGCCTACATCGTACAGCACTAAAGAGTTTAAAGGCTCAGCATACCGCCATTACGAATGTTTTTTCAGGCAGACCCGCTCGTGGTATCGTTAATCGAGTGATGAAAGAGTTGGGTTATATAAGTTCTTTCGCGCCAACCTTTCCTCAGGCTGGCATCGAGATGGGACTATTGCGCGGTCATTTTGAAAAGTTAGGTTCCGATGATTTCTCATCACTATGGAGTGGACAAAACTCCTCCAGCTGTAAAGAGGTATCTGCAAAGGAGTTGACGTTGCTGCTTGCTGCCGGTTTTTATTCGTCTTAGCTGTTGTGGGAAAATTTATATTTATCGATGCTTGCTGTTAATTTGTTAGCCTCGTTATGTTTATATCAATTTTGGAGAATTATTATGACTAAGCCCGTACGAGCAGCGGATACCCCTTTTGCAGTAGAGGTTGAAGCCGGTAAGAGTTATTTTTGGTGTGCTTGTGGTAAGAGCGAAAAGCAACCTTTTTGTGATGGCTCTCATAAGGGGTCTGAATTCTCTCCTGGAAAATTCACGGCTACCGAGTCTAAAAAAATATTCTTTTGTGGCTGTAAACTAACGGCATCACAGCCCCTGTGTGACGGTAGTCATAAACAGGCATAACAAGGTTTTAGAGTCTTAATCGGAACGATTTTCTCAGTTTACTCTATTCCACGTTTTAGCGGGTTATTAGCGTCCGCTAAAAAGGGTGCTAGGTTTATTAATGAACAAGGCCATTGTCGGCTATCATAAAGATGAAGAAAATGATTGGGTAGCTGAATTAGATTGTGGTCATTTTCAACACGTTCGGAACAATCCTCCCTTCATCAGTAGACCCTGGGTAACGACACATGCAGGTCGTTGCTCTATGCTGGGGTTCGAGTTGGGTTGTAAAAAATGTGACTCTGGAGAACCCAGGGATGTATTGTGATACCTAGGGAGCTTCCGATTAATGCCTGTATAACGAACCGTTATGCAACTTAATTAAAACACACTGATCGGGTAGATTAACATGTCGAATGAAGGTTATCACGAACCAATAAGTGAACTTACTGACGAAACCAGAGATATGCACAGGGCTATTACCTCCTTGATGGAAGAGCTTGAAGCGGTAGACTGGTACAATCAACGCGTCGATGCGTGTAAAAATGAAGAATTAAAGGCAATACTTGCTCACAATAGAGATGAAGAAAAAGAGCATGCTGCGATGGTGCTCGAATGGATCAGAAGACAGGACCAACGCTTTGATAAAGAGTTAAAAGATTATCTGTTTACCGATAAGCCCATCGCGCACTAGTAACAGGCAGGCTATGTACTAGTTAAGTGTTGCTAGGCAAAAGGACACTTAACCGCCTGCAGGCAGGCTCCCAGGCTGCGTGTAGGCAAGGGTTGTGTGGGTAATCAGGAGTATTTCGAAAGACTTGAAACAGCAACCACCGTATCAGGCTGACGCCCAACCTCCTTCTAAACCGATGAAATTAGGTCTGAAAAAGGCCCGCAGGGTCGAGCCATTGGCCGTTGTCAGTTCCCGACAACAACGGCATACCTACATCCATGTAGGCAAAGCTTCCGCGTCCTGCTCACGCCCCTTACCTACATCCATGTAGGCAATGGCGAGATTGACAGTTGAGGCAGACAAATCGGCAGGATAGCCGATTTGCACAACCGCAGGTTGCCCGAAGGGCGAGGCACAGGGATGTGCTGAGTGCATCCGAATCTGCCAGCTTCAGGCTGAATTTCATAGCGCCGCAGGCGCGTACCCGCAGGGCGATTTCGTAGGGACGCGTTTTTGATGAACAGGGACGTTCGAATGCTGCGGTGCCATGGAAGGCATGGAGCAGCCTTTGCTTCACTTTCTTTGTCGCGCACAAAGAAATGAAGCCGCCGGGAGGCGGAACCTCGATTGATTACAAAGACAATAATTCAGAATTAATTCTGCAACACTTAACCGGTACAGAACCTAAGAGGCAAGGCTAGTGCTGAAGGCTCTGGTATTAATTTCATTAGATTAATAAGCTCTATCATGCCTGCCGATTAATTATCGTATGATAATTTAATGATGACATCTATACTCCGGATAAGCTTTAGGGATAATATTATCGGAACTATAACTAAGACACTTGCAGCGATATGTTGTAATGAAAGCTAAGGGTGCTTTCTATTTGAATTTTACGAATTCAGTAAAAGGGGTTGAAAATACCTTTTTTTATACTTAGGTAGTAGAAAAAAGCAGGCTCAGCATTGTTTCAGTTGTTATGCCCAATACTGTGGTTTTAAACTCTAATAGTTAGGAGGGAGGTCGTGCTTTTCCCCACCCCTCCTTTTTTAGATCCATAAGTCTGATTAGAACTTGTAAACTGCGCCTACACGAAATATCTGATTATCTAGTTGATAGTCGCCATCGCCATCATCAGAAGAGGGGTCGCTAACTGATGTAACACCTGAGTTACTAATACGTAACTGACTAAAATTACCTAGCTCATAACTTTTCCCTTCATAAGATACTTTTAACGCAAGGCTTTCAGTTAATGCATACTGAGTGAAAGCCTCTATACCTTGAGAAAAGCCCAAAGAAACTGCGGCACCTGCCGTCATTTTGTCATTTACATCTACAATAGCACCTACAGCAAAAGATACACCGCTGTCATCTGCATTGTAGTAACTCGATGTACCAGTAGCATCTTTCCAATTATATTCCCATTCTACATCACTATATTCCACAGCAAAAGTTACTGCGGAGACATCGGTTAATACCAATGTATAACCAAGGCCAATGGATTGATCATTCCACACACTAGATACTGAATCGTCCCAATGATCCTCGCTATCTTTTGTTTTTGCATAATCCAAAGTAGCGAATAGACTAGGGCCGAAGTTTATCTTTGCCTCAATGGCCAAGCCTGAAGGCTCCTGATCACCAAAACACTCTGACCAGCACTCACCATAGTTTGTATCAACACTAGATGTTTGATAACCCAAACCAACTTGACCGCTGAATCCATCAGCCAAGGCTGCACCGCTCAACAAAGTTGATGCGATTAATAAATTTATTTTTCTCATTACTACCTTCCACTACTGATTAAAAAATCAATTCTGGTTCAAATATATAAAGTATGCAACAAATATATGCATATACTTTTTATATAATATTAGAATTTAATTTAGAATTTAATTTAGAATTAAATTCTAATATTGAAGGGCTTAATATAATGGCTGAGTCAGGCCGTTTTGGGCTATGTTTAAAGGATAATAATGAGCGTACTGGTACCCTCTATAGCGATAACTTGATTCACATCGTCCGTATAGCGCATCAGTTTGGGCCTTTGGTTTAACCATAGTCAGAGCTGTATATAGCGCATTCCGGTGAAGATGAACACCTGATCCGGCTGTTGTTTCAGCGGCGGCAGACCGTTAAGCAGTTCGTGAAGGTTTATTTCTGTGATCCTCATAGCCCAGCGACTCGCATTACCGCCCTGCGCCCTGGCCTTGCATCCTCGCCATAGGTATCAGCCTGGCGGCTTAACTCTGATCTTCGCGATGGCTAAGGCTAACATAGGCGATCGCTTCTGCGACCACGGTATGGACCTTCGCTTCCATCTCTTTAGATTCTGTGGGAGAGAGGTAGAACGCCATGTCGATCTCATGTCGGAAATAGCGGGGGGGCAGGTGGTTAAGCGCCACACAGGCCATATCGGCCCGCTCCTCTATATCCAAATCTGAGCCTTTAAGCTGGTCGGCGAGAGCTTCCGCCACCAATTTTTCATAGTAGTTATTAATGTGTTCTTTAATACTCATTAAATTAATACCTAGGATTTTTTTTTATTATTTGTCTGGATTCGAGTCTTCAGTCTGGCGGTATCGAAACAAAAAAGGGAGCCTGAGGCTCCCTTTTTAAGGTTGATAGTCAGAGTTACAGAATCTGACTCAGGAACAACTTGGTCCGGTCTGACTGCGGATTGTCAAAGAACTCATTGGGTTCGTTTTCTTCGATAATCTGCCCCTGATCCATAAAGATAACCCGGTTCGCGACGGTCTTGGCAAAGCCCATCTCGTGGGTTACACAGATCATGGTCATCCCTTCCTGAGCGAGCTCGATCATGACATCGAGCACTTCTTTGATCATTTCCGGGTCAAGCGCCGAGGTGGGCTCATCAAACAGCATCACCTCCGGGTTCATACACAGGCTGCGCGCGATCGCGACCCTTTGCTGCTGTCCGCCGGACAGCTGCCCTGGGTATTTATGCGCCTGGTCGGGGATCTTAACCCGCTCCAAAAACTTCATCGCCAGAGCCTCGGCTTCCTTACGTGGGGTCTTACGTACCCAGATCGGTGCCAGAGCGCAGTTCTCCAGCACCGTAAGGTGCGGGAAGAGGTTGAAGTGCTGAAACACCATGCCCACTTCGCGACGGATGGTTTCGATATTCCTGAGGTCATTGTTGAGGATCGTGTTTCCTACAACGATGTCGCCGGCCTGATGCTCTTCCAGGCGGTTAAGGCAGCGAATTAGGGTGGATTTCCCTGACCCTGAGGGGCCACAGATGACGATGCGCTCGCCCTTATGCACCTTGAGGTTAATATCTTTGAGTACGTGAAAATCACCGTACCATTTGTTGACGTTATCGAGTTCAATCATCACTTTTTCGGAGATGTTCATAGCGGTATTGTTATCTTGTGCTGACATAGCAGACTCCTGAAATTCGTATCGCTGTCGGGTGCTAGCGAGCACCGTGGCCGGTATGCAGTTTACGTTCGAGGTACTGACTGTAACGCGACATGCTGAAACAGAAGCTCCAGAACACGAAGGCGACAAAGGTGTAACCCTCGATCGAGTAACCTAGCCAGTCGGGATCGGAGAGAGCCGACTGGACGATGGCCAGCAGATCGAACAGGCCGATAATCAATACCAGCGAGGTATCTTTAAACAGGGCGATAAAGGTGTTCACAATTCCTGGAATCATGATCTTAAGCGCCTGAGGCAGCACGATAAGGCCCATCTTCTTCCAGTAGCTAAGACCCAGGGCATCGGCGGCTTCGTACTGACCCTTGGGTATCGCTTGCAGACCGCCCCGAATAACCTCTGCCATATAGGCCGATTGAAACAGGGTTATCCCGATCAGTGCCCGCATCAGCTTATCGAAGTCGATCTCTTCGGGTACGAAGAGCGGTAACATGACAGAGGCCATAAACAGGATGGTGATTAGGGGCACACCGCGCCAAATCTCGATAAATACGGTGCAGAAACTGCGTACCGCCGTCATCTCGGAACGCCGACCCAGTGCCAGGAAAATACCTATGGGTAAAGACGCGACGATACCCACCACCGCGAGAACCAGCGTCAGAGTAAGGCCCCCCCACTTGTGGGTGCTCACCACTTCCAGCCCGAATGAGCCTCCGTATAGTAGGTAGAAGGCGATAACAGGGAAGGCCGTTAGCGAAAATGCCGCTATCCAACCCTTTTTCGGGGTTCCTTCGTAAACCAGGGCACCAACCATTAGCGCCAGCATCACAAACAGGATGTTGACCCGCCAGTATTCGGTATCAGGATAAAACCCGTAGATAAACTGGTCTAGTCTGACTGAGATAAAGACCCAGCAGGCACCGCCACTGGTACAGGCATCACGGCTATCGCCGACCCAGTCTGAATCGATAAAGACCCATTGAAAGGCCGGAATCACGGTTATCCATAACAGATAAGCGACGATCAGCGTCAGAACCGAGTACAACGGCGTGGAAAAAAGATTTAGCCGTAGCCAGCCGATCACGCCTGAGGCGCCTGAGGGAGGTGGCAGGTCGGGAAGCTTAGTATCATTAATAATCATCTTAACGCTCCACCAGCGACACGCGTTTGTTGTAAAGGTTCATCAGCATCGATACCAGTAGGTTAATGCTCAGGTAAACCGCCATAGTCATGAAGATGATTTCGATCGCCTGGCCTGTCTGGTTGAGAGTGGTGCCCATAAATACCGACACTAGATCCGGGTAACCGATCGCGGTGGCCAGCGATGAGTTCTTGATCAGGTTCAGATATTGGCTGGTCAGGGGGGGGATGATCACTCGCATCGACTGAGGGACAACGATCAGGCTCAGGGTCTTGGACTTGCTGAGTCCTAGGGCGCTGGCCGCTTCGGTCTGCCCATGGCTGACGGCCAGTATTCCGGAGCGTACGATCTCGGCGATAAAGGTGCCGGTATAGACCGACAACGCGATCAGCAGTGCGATGAGTTCAGGGATGACAGTCGCACCACCCTGGAAGTTAAAACCCTTGAGTACCGGTTGATCCCAGTTCATGGGCGAGCCCGCAAGGAGGTAGACGACGAGCGGCAGGCCGATTAACAGGGCCAGCGAGGTCCAGAAAACGGGGAAGCGCTGGCCTGTTGCGTCCTGACGCTTGTGGTTCCAGCGTAGTAGCCAGACAACCGCGCAGATGGCGATGGCGATGGCTGCAAATACCATAGAAAATCCGGACTCGAGCACCGGCCAGGGTAGATAGAGCCCACGGTTATTCAGGAAAGCACCGCCGATCTCGATGCTGGCACGCGGCAAAGGCAGCGGCTGAAGCACCACCACATACCAAAACAGAATCTGTAGCAATAGTGGGATGTTACGAAAGATTTCGATATAGGCGGTGGCGACCTTATAAACCAGCCAGTTTTTAGACAGCCGGGCAATACCCATGACAAAACCTAGCGTGGTCGCTAGGATCACGCCCAGAAAGGAAACGAGCAGGGTGTTGAGCAGGCCAACGGCAAAGGTGCGGCCAAAGCTATAGGTAGCATCGTAAGGGAGTAGTGATAACAGTATTTCGAAACCCGCTGTTTGATCGAGAAAAGCGAATCCGGTGGTTATGCCTCGCTTTTCAAGATTAAACAGCGCGTTGGATATGATGTAGGCAAAAAAACCCAGTACCGTCAGAACCATTAATACCTGAAAAAACATCGCCCGTTTGTCGGGGTCATTCCAGAATTTTGGTTTTGAGGAGGGGGCCACGCCTTTGTTTACATCTGGGGGCATGGAGAGTGCTCCAAAAATAGTAGATCAGACTTAGAAGTGTAGTAAAACAACGGCCGGTGACTACCAAGCTCACCGGCCGTTTTCAGGAGCTATGCCTGATTAACGCATAGGTGGCGCGTACATGAAGCCGCCGTTGCTCCAGAGTGCGTTAACACCACGGGAGATCTTCAGAGCAGAACCGGTGCCGACATTACGCTCGAAGCCTTCGCCGTAGTTGCCGACCTGCTTGACGATCTGGTAAGCCCAGTCATCGTTCAGCTCAAGACCGGAACCTTTAGGACCTTCTGCGCCGACAAAGCGTGCGATGCTTGGATTGTTGGTGTCTTTCGCCATCTTATCGATGTTAGCGGAAGTCAGCCCCAGCTCTTCGGCGTTGATTAGCGCATTCAGAGACCATTTAACGATGTTAAGCCACTGATCATCGCCCTGGCGAACAACAGGTCCCAAAGGCTCTTTAGATATCACTTCCGGTAGGACCATGGCACTATCTGGATCGGCCAGCTTGATACGCAAGGCGTATAGCTGTGATTGGTCAGAGGAGACCATGTCGCAACGACCGGCTTCAAAACCCTTTACAGTCTGGTCAGAGGTGTCGAATACTACGGGTGAGAAGGACATGTTGTGCTGACGGAAGTAGTCAGACAGGTTCAGCTCGGTGGTGGTACCGGATTGCAGGCATACCGCTGCACCGTCGAGCTCAGACGCATTTTTTACGCCCAGCTTCTTCTTGACCATAAAACCCTGGCCGTCATAGTAGTTAACGCCAGCGAAGTTCAGGCCCAGAGTGGTATCGCGGGTCTGAGTCCAGGTAGTGTTGCGCGAGAGGATGTCGATTTCACCTGACTGCAGCGCGGTGAAGCGCTCTTTAGCAGTGAGTGGGATGTACTTAACTTTAGAGGCATCGCCGAGTGTTGCTGCAGCGACGGCGCGACAGACATCGACATCCATCCCTTGCCAGTTGCCTTCAGCATCTGGGTTAGAAAAGCCAGGTAGACCCGTAGATACGCCACACTGTACAAAGCCTTTGTCTTTAACAGACTCTAGAGTGCTGGCAGCTTGGGCGCCTGAAACCATGCCGATAGCGATGGTGGATGCGACGGCAAGAGAAGTGATTTTTTTCATCATTATTCCTTCTGTTGTCAGGCTGTCTGGCAGATATGCCTTGCAGACAAGCACTAAACGGGTAACGTTATTGTTGTTTTAATAAAGCAAGCGTTGTGCCAATTGTTATTTTTATTGTCGCGTCAGTTTCATGGTCTGTTTGCTGCTAGAACAAACAGCAACACAAAACCGCCTTTGGCAGCTACGCATTACTGAAGTTGATTGAAGCAAAAGGGTCGTGTGGCAACAATACCTCAAGTTGATTCTTAGTGGCTCTAGTTGTTGCTATGGTGGTGTCATCTAGAATCATTTTTGCAGTGCGGTATTTGCCTGAGTTTTTATATCTATTATTATTTTTTAATGACTTGGAGCTTTTTTAACGTAAAAAAAACAAGCATCCATGGCTTTTTTTGGTGCAAATGCGTAATGGAGGTTCCTATGGGTGCGTAGACCGTCAGGTTGAAGCCCGGCCCACAGGATGTGTCTCTCTATTAGGAAAATGCAGGTGTTGCAGGAGTCTTCAGCTGCCGACCCACAGGGATGTGGATCGGAATTTATTCGGACAATGCTAGCAGGATGGCCGAGAACAGGCTGACCTACGGCGAGATCGGCATGGTGGCCAGATTAGCCACTCATGAATGAATTTAGGTGTTAGCAGATCCCGAAGAATGCCAGATTAACGCATGGGTGGCGCGTACATGAAGCCGCCGTCGCTCCAGAGCGCGTTGACCCCACGGGCGATGTTGAGAGGAGAGCCAGTGCCGACATTGCGCTCGAAGCCTTCACCGTAGTTGCCGACCTGCTTGATGATCTGGTAAGCCCAGTCATCGTTCAGCTCCAGACCGGAGCCTTTAGGGCCTTCTACGCCGACAAAGCGCGCGACGCTGGGGTTGGTGCTGTCTGCTTTCATCTGATCGATGTTAGCGGCAGTCAACCCCAGTTCTTCGGCGTTGATCATCGCATTGAGAGACCATTTGACGATGTTGAGCCACTGATCGTCGCCTTGACGAACAACGGGTCCCAGAGGCTCTTTGGAAATCACTTCGGGTAGAACGATGGCGCTATCTGGATCTGCAAGTTTGATACGCAATGCGTAGAGCTGTGATTGGTCAGACGTCAGCATGTCGCAACGACCGGCTTCAAAACCCTGTACGGTCTGGTCAGAGGTATCGAACACCACGGGTGAGAAGGTCATGCCGTGTGCGCGGAAGTAGTCAGACAGGTTCAGCTCGGTCGTCGTACCTGAGCTGATGCACACCGCCGCGCCGTCGAGTTCAGACGCATTTTTGACGCCCAGCGTCTTCTTGACCATAAAGCCCTGGCCGTCATAGTAGTTAACGCCAGCGAAGTTGAGGCCCAGGGTCGTGTCGCGGGTCTGGGTCCAGGTGGTGTTGCGTGATAGCACATCGATCTCACCCGATTGCAACGCGGTGAAGCGTTCCTTTGCCGTTAGCGGAATGTACTTAACTTTAGAGGCATCGCCGAGTGTCGCAGCAGCAATGGCACGACAGAGGTCAACATCCATCCCTTGCCAGTTACCTTCCTCGTCAGGGCTAGAAAAACCGGCCAGACCTGTGGACACGCCACACTGCACAAATCCTTTGTCTTTGACCGCTTCGAGGGTGCTGGCGGCTTGGGCGCCTGCAACCATGCCGATGGTGATAGTCGAAGCGACGGCAAGAGAAGTGATTATTTTCATTATTATTCCTTGTGTTGGTGTCAGGCTGTCTGTTGGATAGCTCTGGTGGATAACGCTGGCAGACAGGCACTAAACGGGTAACGTTATTGTTGTTTTAGTCAGTCAGGTGTCGTACTCGCTGGTTGTTGTGAAAGTAAACACGCATAGAAAACCGCCTAAGAGACCTGCGCATCACCTGGGCTGATTGAAGCAAAAGGGGCCAGGGGTCACAATGTCTCAAGTTGATGCTTAGTGGCGCTAGCTGTTGCGCTTCTTGAGCCCTGTCGTATAATTTCAGCCGCGCGGCAGTCGTCACAACTTAGGTTTATCTTGTTGTTTTTTAATTATTTTTATATATTAAATAAAAAGAACAGGCATCATAAGATGTCTTATTATCAATTGCGTTACAAAAGTTCATGTTGTTGCGAATCTGTGTGAAAAATTCAGTGGGAGCCTGCCTGCAGGCAGTTGAAGGCTCCTGCAGCAGAAACATAGATTGATGTGGGGTGGACCCTTTTGTGGGTTGGGCAACGTCCGTTCCCGACGGACGTGTTGCACTTCCCACGTTCCTGTGGACCGCGTTTTGTGGGTTGAGTGCATTCCGACAATGCTAGCATGGTGCAGTGATTGTCAGGCTGAAGCCTAACCCACAAAAAAAGCCTAACTAATCCGTCGCTTTAAAGGGCAGATGCTCTCGAGCCTGAACCATGTAGGCGGCGATATGCTGACGTTCCTGGATTAATGATTGCTCTACCGCCCGGTGCAGTCCTGGGTGCCTGATCCAGTGGAGTGATGTGGTACGGGTCGGTTCAAAACCGCGCACCAGTTTGTGCTCACCCTGAGTGCCGGGATCGAAGCGTTGCAGCTTACGTTCGATCGCAAATTCTATCCCCTGGTAGTAGCAGGCCTCAAAATGCAGGCAATCGAGTCCGGGATTTCCGCCCCACCAGCGCCCGTAAAGACACTCCTGATCAAATAAAAATAGTGCCGCTCCGACCTGTTGTTGATCCTGCTCGGCCACCACCAGCATCAGGCTAGCGCCCAATCCGGCATAAAGGCGTTCAAAAAAATCCCAATTCAGATAGGGTGTCTGGCCGCGCTGATGATAGGTCTGTTGGTAAAATCTAAAGAAGGCGTGCAGCTGTTCCCGTGTAAGATCCGCCCCGCTAAGTCGGCGCAGGGTGATCCCCTGCTCCTGGACCCGGCGCCGCTCGCGACGAATGCTCTTGCGCTTGCGTGAGCTGAAACGTTGCAGAAAATGATCAAAATCGCGGTAATCCGCATTGATCCAGTGAAATTGGCAATCGTGGCGCTCGAGCAATTCTTGAGTCTCGGGCCAATTAGCGCGAATTCGTTCGCGACAGTCTTGGTCGGCAAACAACAGGTGCCAGCCGGAGGCTTGCTGTCGTTGTGCCTGTTCACAGAGCGTTAGCAGCAATTGCCGGGTGGCATTCGGAGGACTGTCCACGGCCAGCCCTAAACGTGGGCCGGTGGTCGGGGTAAAGGGCAGGGCGGTGACCAGTTTTGGATAGTAGGGGACGCCTGCCTCGTGGCTGGCATTGGCCCAGCTCCAGTCGAACACATACTCACCGTAGGAGTGCTGTTTGAGATACAGCGGCAGCGCCGCCAGGGGTTGTTGGGTCGAGGAAGTCAGGAGTAAGTGCTGGGGGCTCCAGCCGCCTGTCTGGCTCAGACTACCGCTCTCTTCCATCGCCATCAAGAATGCATGACTGAGTAGTGGTTGCGACCCGAACAGCTGCTGCCAGTGGTCGGGGTCGATCTGTTGGATGCGTTCGATGCGTTTGATATTAAGGGGATGGGTCACTCGTTAACTCTCTTGGGCTGCGTTCGAATAAGCTTCCATGGCCATCAAGAATGCATGACTGAGTAGCGGTTGCGACCCGAACAGCTGCTGCCAGTGGCCGGGGTCTATCTGTTAGATGCGTTCGATGCGTTCCATGATAAAGGAATGGGGATGGATCACTCGTTAGCTCTCTTGGGTTGCGATCGAACAAGCATATCTCGTCAACGTCCAATACACTCGCTTATACTGATGTTCGATGACATCTGATTGATAGTGAAGGGGCAGAGTATGACGGAACTAAACGCGAGTACCGATATCGATTATGATCCTGAGCGTGAACTTGATCCTGAGTTGCATCCCTACCAGCTGCACCCACAGCTGGCCGACGATTGCATCCTTCTGGGGCGGTTCGTGCTCTGTGATCTGTTGTTGATGAATGATGCTAATTATCCCTGGTTTATTTTAGTGCCCAGGCTGGCTGATGTGAGCGAGATCTACCACCTCTCGGTTGAGGATCAGCGCCAGCTGACGGTCGAATCCAGTCTGCTGGCGTCTAATCTGGCGGATATCTTTAATGCCGACAAGATGAATATGGCAGCGCTCGGGAATATGGTGCCTCAGTTGCATATCCACCACGTGGTACGTTATCAAGACGATGCCGCCTGGCCTGCGCCAGTATGGGGACGTGTTGCGGCGATTGCCTATGAGGTGGCTGAAATAGAGGAGCTGCGCGAGAGACTCAATACGCTGTTGGCGAACTGCGCTGCGTACCAGCCAGAGCCTTGCTAGGACCACGAGACTGTTAGTATAGGTTTGCTGGTTAATTACCATTATCAAGAGGTACGGAGTCTCTATGTACAGGCGTAAGATTGGACCCTTTGAGGTTTCAGCCCTGGGTTTGGGCTGTATGAATATGTCCTCGGGCTACGGTGCTGCAGACGATGATGCTTCGGAGTTGTTACTCCTGGCGGCGCTGGATGCGGGGTATAGCTTTTTCGATACGGCGGCGGTCTATGGCGATGGCCATAACGAGAGACTCTTGGGTCGGGTGCTTAAAAAAAGGCGCCAGGAGTTTATTTTAGCGACTAAAGGCGGCCTGTCGAAAGACGCCGACGGTTCGCCGCGCGTCAATGGACGCCCGCAAGCGCTCAAGCTTGAATGTGAACAGAGCCTGCGTCGATTGCAGACCGAAGTGATTGACCTGTATTACTTGCATCGGCTGGACCCGGATGTGCCGGTCGAAGAGAGTGTTGGTGCTCTGGCTGATCTTCAGCGTCAGGGTAAAATTCGCGCACTGGGGTTATCCGAGGTCAGTACCGCAACCCTGCATCGGGCGCACAGAGAGCATCCTATTAGCGCGCTGCAGTCAGAATACTCACTCTGGACGCGCACGCCTGAGCGATCGATTCTAGCGGCCTGCGCCGAGCTGGGCATCAGTTTCGTGCCCTTCTCGCCACTGGGCCGCGGGTTCCTGACCGGCAGGCTCGAGGATGTCAGTACCCTAGGCGAGGGTGATCTCCGTCTCAGTATGGCCCGGCCCAGGTTTGAGCCGGATAACTTCGCCGCTAATTGTCAATTACTGCTGCCGATGCGCGATATTGCCGCTCAGCAGGGCTGTACCCTAGCGCAGTTAGCGCTGGCCTGGTTATTAGCGCGCAGCGATAATCGGTTGGTGCCGATACCGGGTACCAAACATATCGATTATATGCGTGAGAATGCTCTGGCTGCTGAGCTGGAGCTGCCGGCTTCCGTGGTTGACGAACTCGATCAGCTGATCAATGAGGAGACGGTGGTGGGTGCCCGGTATACGGACTCGGTCATGTCCACCATAGATTCTGAGCGCGACTAATCCCGTCGGCCGCTGAGCTGGAGCTGCCGGACTATCAGCCTCAGCGTGGTTGGCGAACTCGATCAGCGCCTGGACGATCCGCCGGCTCAATGCGGCGTTCGTCCGGCGCTCGTCCGGCGCTCGTCCGTGTATGGCAAGCGCAGGCAAGGACGCCCGCGGAGATCGCTCAGGACTACTCTTCGACCACGGGTTCTCGTTTCAGGGGTGCGACCAGGCCTTTTGTTAGCCGCTCTGCCCGGACTTTGCTGTCACCGATAACCAGATCCAAATCGTCTCTATAGACCTCGTACCAGGTGCGAGATCCCTTCACCATTTTGGAGAGGTCGTACATACCCTGTTGCAGGGCAGCCAGAAACTGCTGGTAGCTAGCCTCCTGCTCGACCATCAGCTTGCGTAGTACCGAGAAATTATTGAGTTGAATCGTGGTCATGATTCTATCCAGTTTTTTCTCCAACTTCAGGGCATTCGCATTAAACGTCTGGGCTGTGTCGTAAACGGCTTGCAGACGAGTGGCTTGAGTCTCTAATGCCTCCAAGCGTTGCTCAGCTTCGGCTACCCGGGGGTCGGCGTCCGGGTTGGCAACGAACACTAGGGCTGCGCCTTCAATGAGTATAAATAACAGCAGTACCCCCAGGATGATCCAGCTGATCCGGCGTCCTTTCTCGAGCTTGGCGATACGCTCTTCTGGAGAGAGAGGCTCAACCACCTCTTCTTCTTTATTTTTATCTTTGTCGGCCATCGATGCGGTCCTGTGATGGGGTAGTAGGCGCGATCTGTGCTTAACCTGTTAAGTGGTTAGAGCATACTGCTTGAGGGTTAAAATATCTAACCTCCTGATCAGGGGTATCAGGAAGTAGGACGCAGAGGCGGAGGTAATGAGGGTCGGTATGTTGTCAGGCTGAAGCTTGACCCCTAGGGGTGCTGTTGTAGGTCGGAATTTATTCCGACAATACTAGCCAGGTGTTGCAGGAGCCTTCAGCAGCCTACCCACAGGGACCACCTGTAGGTTGGCGTTTTGTGGGTTGAGTGTAGTCCCACAAGGCTGTCTTAGGCGACTTCAGTCTCTGGTTGTTCCTCGTCGTCGATTAAGACTGAAGGCTTAGGTGTTCCTTTCTTGATAGCCAGTTTCTCTTTGATCTTGATCAGCTGCCGATCGATCTTGTCTGTTAATGCATCGATGGCGAGGTAAAGGTTTTCTCCTGTGGCCTTGGCAAACACATCCTTGCCTTTGATGTGTAGGGTCGCTTCGATATTATCCTGACGCTCAAACTGCTCGATGATAACCAGTGCTGAGCTGATTTCACCACAGCGTTCCTGACTTTCTTTCAGCCAGGCTTCGATCTTTTCCTTGATGGCTGGAGATACCTTACCTTGACGATTGTTAATAGTAATATTCATCGCTTATTCCTTACTGCAGTTCGCAGAAGATTGGTGAGAGACAGTTTATTTATACGCTGATATGTAGTGTTTTCAACTGTATACACATATATTTCGATATAGACTGCTGATCTGGATCAAATGAATGCCGATCAGGGGTGGTGGTTTGAGACCGGCTGGCTGATATGTAACCAATCCAGCGCGGCTGAGGTGTCTGTCTTAGGTCGCCAGTATCAGGATAGTTGCTATTAGCGGTGTTGGCCGTGGGTCTGGATTTCTAAGCCGCTTCACGGTTTGCCGGTCTCTTGCCGCGGCGTGATGAGTGGGAAGACTGTTCATCTCTATAGATCCATCGTAGCAGGAGATAAAAAATGTGGCTTAAGGCAGTAGAATTAGAATCGACAACGGTCAGGCTAGTGCCGCTGCGAAAAGAGCATGCCGATGATCTAGTGAAAGCGGCGTCGGACGGTAGCAAGTCATAGGTACGACCCGATTTTGTCATGCCGATCCGGCGAATCGCCGGGTTGAAATAGGTTACACCTGGTACGCAGAGCGTTATCAGCGTTATCAGCGTTCTGCGGTCAACACCGAGTTCAAAAAACGGCTGAGGGTCTGTACAGGGACACCGTGGTGTTCTCCATAATAGATACCGAGTGGCCTGTGGTTAAGGTGAGCTTAGCGCACCGGTTAACGCAGCACGGCCAACCACTTGCCCGGGGCTGACGCTCACAGCCCCTTCCTGAGGCTCACAGCCCCTTCCTGAGGCTCTGCGCCTGAGGTTCTTTACCTGAGGCTCTTCACCTTAAGTGCCCTAAAGCTCAAACAGGGCAATAGATTCGACGTGGGTGGTGTGCGGAAACATATTCATAACGCCCCAGTGCGTCAGCCGGTAGCCATGCTTGACCAGTTCGCCCGCATCACGTGCCAGGGTCGCGGGATCGCAGGAGATATACAAGATCTGCTGTGCCCTTAGTTTGACCAGCGGCTGAATCAGTTCAAAGGCACCGGCGCGAGGCGGGTCGAGCAGTATCTTGTTAAAACCGCCACCGAACCAACTCTTGGCGGTGATGGGCTGGCTGAGATCTGCGGCATAAAAGCGGGCGTTATCGAGCTGGTTAAGGGCCGCATTGGTGCGCCCGCGCTCCACCATCGCCTCCACCGCTTCGATGCCGACGACCTCTTTGGCCTGGCGTGCTAGGGGCAGGGTAAAGTTGCCTAGGCCGCAAAACAGATCCAGTATCCGGTCATCGGGCCCGGGTTGGAGTAGTTGCAGAGCCTGCCGAATCATCTGCTGGTTGAGCTGCGGGTTGATCTGGGTGAAATCCTGGGGTTGGAAACGAAACTGCAGATCGGGCAGATTGGGCAGATCGGGCAGGGCGTAACTGAGGGTGCGCGCCTGGCCGCTAGCTAGATGTAGGCTATCCGAGCCGCCGGGTTGCAAATAGAGATCGAACTCCAGAGCGTCGGCCAGGGTCTGCAGCAGTTGTTGATCGGCGGCGATGAGGGGTTTGGGGTGGCGCAGCACCAGAGCGGCAGCGGAATCCGCCAGGCAGATCTCCAGATGACTGATCACCAGCGGCTGCTGAAGTTTATTGAGAACCTGGTTTAGAGGGGCGATCAGTTGATCTGCGCGGCTCTCCAGCACTGGGCACTGATCGATCGCCACCAGCAGGTTACTCTGCTGCTGCCGGAACCCCAGCGAGAGCTTACCGCTGCGCTTGTCTTTACAGATGCCTAAGCGCGCCCGGCGGCGGTAATGCCAGTGCTCAGCCTCCAGCGGCGCCAGAATGGTCTCCGGGATGACGCCGCCGATGCGTTGTAGTTGATTCAGGGCCTGTTGCTGCTTGTGATGGATCTGGGCCGCGCCGGATAGATGCTGTAGCTGGCAGCCACCACAGTGGTCGAAATGCGGGCACAGAGGGTCGACGCGCTCGGGGCTGGCGCTGAGTACCTCCCGGGTGCGCGCCTGGTCGAACTTGCTCTTTTGCTGGGTATAACTCGCCCGAACCCGCTCGCCAGGCAGAGCGCCCTCGATAAACAGGGTCTTGCCGGCGGGTCGTGCCAGGCCTCGGCCATCGTGACTCAGGCTCGTGACCTCGACCTCAAAGGGGGTGTTGTCCAGCTGCGTCTTTTTAGGCTGCTGGTAAAAACGGCGGCTGGACTTGTCCTGGGAAAAACGTGACATGGTTGCGGTTCCTAAAGGCTTTTGTTCAGCAGTTCTTGGTATTTCGGGCTGAGCCCCTGTTTGAACTCCTCTTCGGTGATATCGAAGTTGAGTTTGCCGACCAGCGACTGGAGAATCACTGTGCAGTTGTTGGAGACGTTGTTGGCCTGCTGCCAGAGTGTGGGTATGTCCAGAGCCTGACCCTCCTTGATCACGCCTTCGGCCTGCAGGCATTGGATATATTCCTGGGTGTAGGGAACCAGCAGATCCATGTTGCTGAGCAGATTCTGCTGCACGCGCAGCAGCAGTTTCCAGTCGATATTATTGAGGAGTTCGGCGATAAGCTGCTCTGCCTGCAAGGCCGGGGCAGGTTGTTTTGAGACGGCTTCGAAGGTGGATGGTTCGGCGTCCGCATAGACGCTGTTGCTGAGGGTCAGGGTCAGAAACAAGGTGGCGAGGAATTTCATGGATGGCCTGCTGAATGGCTGGGGTTTGGGCTCTGTTAAACGGTCGGGGTCGCGGGCTGCAGCGTCTCTATGGTGATGACATCGATACTGTCGTTATTCATCCGCCAGCGCACATTGTAATCATCGAGTCGAATGCCGTATATCCGCTCATCATCGGGTTTGCGCCGGTGTGTCGGGCGCGGATCGCAGCTGAGTAGGTCTTCGATCAGTTGTCGCAAGGCTTGCCGGTCAGTATGGTTAGACAGCAGCTGCTCTGCTTGAGCGCTAAAATGCACCGCTAAATAGGTTTTCTGGCTATCGGTGGCGTAATCATAGTAGGCGTCGGGCAGGCTGTCGGCGTAAGGCAGATAAGGTTTGATATCGATCACCGGGCTGCCATCGAGGATATCGATCCCGGACAGATGCAGGATAGGCGTGCCGTCGCGATTCTCGATGCGGTCCAGCTTAACCACCGACATGCCGATGGGATTGGGACGGAAGGTGGCGCGGGTGGCGAAGACCCCCATTTTTCCACCCTTGGAGCGCGGTGGCCTGACCAGAGGGGTCCAGCCACGATCGAGGTGTTCGCTGAACAGGAACAGCACCCAGATATGGCTGCAGCGATCCAGGCCTCTGACCGCATCCATACGCGCATAGTCGCCAGTCAGCTCCAGTTCCGCTCGAGCGGTCGTGGCCAGCCCCGGCTGCCGCGGGATGCCAAACTTCTCCTTAAAACACGAGTGCACAGTGCCTATAGGCTGGCATTGAAACGCACTGGTCCGGCCCTGTGTTTCAGAAAGAGCGGCTTCAGGAGCGCTAGGTTCAGGGGCCTTGGCTAAAAGATTATCAGTCACAGGGAGAGTCTCAGCCATTATGGCCCAGTTGCAGCGGATCGGCTTGGATGCTGTGGCGCAGCTCGGAGATCTCCATCAGGTGCTCCATCCAGTAGGATTCAGTATTGAACCAGGGAAAGTGCATCGGGAACGCCGGATCGCCCCAGCGGCGTGCCAGCCAGGCGCTGTAATGCATGATCCGCAGCGCCCTCAGGGGTTCGATCAACGCCAGTTCGCGGCGGTCGAACGGCATAAACTCTTCGTAGCCTTCGATAATCTCGGCCATCTGCTGCTGTTGCTGCAGACGATCACCGGAGAGCAGCATCCACAGGTCCTGAATCGCCGGGCCCATGCGGCAATCATCAAAGTCGACAAAGTGGGGAGCGTCATCACGCCAGAGGATGTTGCCAGGGTGGCAGTCGCCATGCAGGCGTATCTTGCGCATCTGTGGAAACTGGTCGAAGCGCTGCTGGATCAGTCCAAGCAGCTCTTCGCTCAGCTGCTGGTAATCGGCCGCATAATGTCCCGGTAACCATTTGCCCTTCAGGAGTCGCTCGCGACTGTTGTGGCCGAAGCTGGCAGCATCGAGATTCGGGCGCTGCTCGAAAGGCTGAGTCGAACCCTGGAGGTGGATGCGGCCGAGGGTGCGTCCCAGCACATAGAGATTTTCCAGGTTATCGAGTTCCGGTGCATGGCCACCGCGCCGCTCAAAGAGCGCGAACCTAAATCCTTCATGTAGGTGTAAGGTTTCCCCACAGGCATCGGCAGTGGGGGC
>JBLHND010000050.1:0-20624 GCA_047622605.1 Motiliproteus sp.
TTTTATGTCTGAGGAGCAGCTAGCGCTTGATTATATCGAGATCAATCGACGTGATTTGGCCGCTGATATCGAGATCGATGAGACTGAGCTGCAGGCGCAGTACCAGCAGCTGGTCGCTGGTTTTGAAGGTAGAGATGCGCGTGATGCCGCTCATATTCTGATTGCGCTCAGCGCCGAGCGTGATGCGGAACAAGCCAAGACCGAGGCTCAGGAGCTACGTCTGAAGATTAATCAGGGCGCGGATTTTGCTGAGCTAGCGAAAGAGTATTCCGATGATGGCGGTTCTGCTATTGAGGGTGGTGCGCTGGGGCTGGTTGAGCAGGGTGTCATGGTTGCCGAGTTTGAGCAGGCATTGTTTGCGCTGCAGGTCGGAGAAGTCTCTGAGCCGGTGTCGACCGAGTTCGGTTACCATCTGATCAAGCTTAATCGTATCGATAAGAGCACGCCGCCACGTTTTGACAGCGTGCGTGCCGAGCTTGAATTTGCCCAGCGTGAGCAGAAGTCTGAGACACGATTTGTGGAACTGTCTGAGGCGCTGGCTGACCTGAGCTTTTCTGCTGGGGATCTTCAGGAGCCTTCAGAGCAGCTGGAACTTCCTATAAGCCACACGGCGTTGATAGGTCGTGAGGGCGGTGAGGATGCTTTCAGCGCTGATCCACGGGTATTGAAGGCCGCGTTTTCGAAGGATGTGCTGAGCAAGGGCCATAACTCTGAATTGATCGAGTTGAGTCGTGACCAAGTCGCGGTGATCCGCCTAAGGGAGCACCAGCCAGCGAGCGCTCAGACCCTTGCTGAGGTTCGGGAGCAGATCCTGGCGGCACTCAAGCAGCAGAAAGCGGAACAGCAGGTGCAGGAGCGAGCAGCGGTTCTGCTTGCCGAGGCTAAAGCGTTGAGTGCAGAACAGCTTAGCGCATCACCCTGGCAGCAGCAGGACGGCGTATCACGTTCGGAAGCAGCGCTTGACCCGCTTCAGGTTCGGGCACTGTTTAAAATGCCCAAGCCGGCAGCAGGTCAGCTGAGCTGGGCGCAGGTTAAGCTGTCCGATGGTAGTGCGGCGGTAATGGGGGTAACGGCGGTTTATCCGGGTGCAGAACCAGAAGCCCAAGCGTTACTGGCGATGTCAGGCTATCTGGCTAACCGTAATGGCCAGTCGAACTATGCGTCACTGAAGCAGCACTTGAAAGCCAGCGCTGCTATTGTTCGCTAAATGGACGCGTTAAGAGCCAGCGCTGAAAGCACCTGTTGAAGGCACGCGCTGATAGCAACAATCAGGCAGTAGGGGCTGATCGTTAAGGGAGCCTCAGGGCTCCTTTTTTTTGCTAGAATCAATGCCTTTTCGGTACTTTAGCTAGGTTCCATCATGAGTTTGATATTAGGCATAGATCCTGGATCACGCATTACCGGTTTTGGGGTGATTAATCAGGTCGGATCACGGCAAGAGTACGTGGCCAGCGGCTGTATTCGAATTAAAGGCACCCACCTGCCCGATCGGTTGCAGCAAATCTACGAAGGGGTCGTCGAGGTTATCACCCTCTACCTGCCTGAAGAGATGGCCATCGAGCAGGTCTTTATGTCTAAGAACGCGGACTCGGCATTAAAACTGGGTCAGGCCCGGGGTGCGGCGATAGTGGCGGGTGCGACCCAAGGCCTGGCGGTATCGGAGTATGCCGCTCGGGCGGTCAAGTTGGCGGTCGTGGGTAAAGGATCGGCCGAGAAGGCGCAGGTACAGCACATGGTCAGTTCTATCCTGAAACTGCCGGGGTTGCCGCAAGAGGATGCCGCCGATGCGCTGGCGATTGCGTTATGTCATGCCTATACCCGCCAGGGTCAGATACGCTATGCCGCCGCAATTCCTCGCGCTCGAATGACCTAAGTTGAGCCCAGGTTTCACAACCCCATTTTCAGCGAGGAGTTTCAGATGATCGGTCGACTTAAGGGTGTGCTGGTAGAAAAGCAACCGCCATATCTGGTCATAGATGTGCAGGGTGTTGGTTACGAGGTCGAAGCCCCCCTGAGTTCGATCTTCCACCTCCCCGCGTTGGGCCAGTCGGTGGAGCTGTATACCCATTTCGTGGTCCGCGAAGATGCGCAGCTACTGTACGGTTTTTCCACGAGAGAGGAGCGGGCGCTGTTCCGGGCCCTGATCCGGGTTAACGGGGTCGGTCCAAAAATGGGCATTGCCATACTCTCAGGGATAGGCGCCGATGATTTTGCGCGCTGTGTCAATCAGGATGACTGTGCGGCCCTGGTTAAAATTCCGGGCGTCGGTAAGAAAACCGCCGAGCGCCTGATCGTGGAGATGCGCGATAAGATGCGCGACTGGCTGCCGGCAGAGAGTCACTTTGCCTTATCCGGTGGAGGGGCGCAGCTCGACCCGGCAAACGGCGCCTTGCAGGAAGCTGAGAGTGCTCTGATTTCGTTAGGCTATAAGCCCGCTCAGGCCTCTAAAGCCGTGGCGCAGGCGCAGCGGTTACTGGGGTCTGGCAGCGCGGAGGAGCTCATTCGTCAGTCACTCAAGAGTATGGTTTAAGGTGGCGATAGCTTATCATTCGAGCCCACCGCTCCCCTGTTGAGACTCCCATGATTGAAACCGATAGGTTTATCGCCCCCGAACCCCGCTCTCGCACCGAAGAGGTACAGGATCGTGCGATACGTCCGCGCTCGCTGGCCGACTATGTTGGACAGCCGGTGGTGCGGGAGCAGATGGAGATTTTTATCCCTGCTGCCCGTAATCGGGGTGAACCGCTCGACCATACGCTCATCTTCGGCCCGCCCGGATTAGGTAAAACTACGCTGGCGCACATCATCGCCAATGAGATGGGCGTCTCGATGAAGTCGACCTCGGGTCCGGTGATGGAGAAAGCCGGCGATCTGGCGGCGATGCTGACCAATCTTGAACCGGGCGATGTGCTTTTTATCGATGAAATTCATCGTCTCAATCCTGCGGTAGAGGAGGTGCTCTATCCGGCGATGGAAGACTATCAACTCGATATCATGATTGGCGAAGGACCCGCGGCACGCTCGATAAAGCTCGATCTCCCCCCGTTTACACTGGTGGGCGCGACTACCCGGGCCGGTCTGTTGACCTCTCCGCTACGCGACCGTTTTGGTATCGTGCAGCGGCTGGAGTTTTACAGCGTCGAGGATCTGGTCAGTATCGTCAGCCGTTCGGCAAGGTTGGTGGGGGTCAGCATCGATGAGGCCGGTGCCCGCGAGATCGCCCGCCGTTCGCGAGGAACGCCACGGATAGCCAATCGATTGCTCCGTCGTACTCGGGACTATGCCGAGGTTAAGGCGGACGGGGCTATCAGTGGTGAAGTGGCCTGTCTGGCGTTGAATATGCTTAATGTCGATAGCCATGGATTCGATCATATGGACAGGCGCCTGCTGTTGGCGATGATCGAAAAATTCGACGGCGGTCCTGTAGGTATCGATAGTCTGGCGGCATCGATCAGCGAAGAGCGTGATACGATCGAGGACGTGCTTGAGCCTTTCCTGATTCAGCAGGGTTATATCATGCGCACCTCTCGAGGGCGGGTGCTGACGAAGCTGGCTTATCAGCATTTTGGCATGGAGTCTCTGCATGGGAGCGAAGATGACTGATACTGCGGACCATCAGTGCAGCTTTCGGGTTTATATCGAAGATACTGACCTGGGCGGCATCGTCTATTACGTCAACTATCTGAAATTTATGGAACGTGCCCGTACGGAGCTGTTACGATCACTGGGCTTTCAGCAGCACGAATTACAGCAGCAAGGCCTACTGTTCGTCGTTCAGAGTCTTGGCGCGCGCTATAGGCAACCGGCGCGGCTGGATGATGAGCTGATTATTCACACCGCCATCAAAAACCTGTCTGCCGCTAGTTTGGTTTTTGAGCAACGGGTGGTACGCTCTGAGGGCTATATTTTACTGTGCACCGCCGAGGTTAAAGTAGCCGCTGTTGATACCGCACGGCTCAAGCCTATAAGAATACCCCCTCTGTTACGCCAGCAACTGGACCGTTACAGGGTTCAGCCTTAAATCATAAGACCCGATTAGTTATACCAATCAGATACGCCAATAAGGAGAATTTTTGGTGGTAGAGAAAATGTCGATGTGGAGCCTGGTGGTCAATGCCAGTCTGGTAGTTCAGCTGGTGATGCTGGTGTTGTTAGTGGCGTCGATCGTATCCTGGGTGGTGATCTTTCAACGCCGCAGTTATCTCGCTACAGCACGGCGGACACTGCGCGAGTTCGAAGAAAAGTTTTGGTCTGGCATCGATCTCAGTACCCTGTTCCGGGATGTGAACAGCAATCCGAACCCTGAGAGTGCGCCGGAAAATATCTTTCGTGCCGGCATCAAGGAGTTCACCCGGCTACGGCAGCAAAGCGATGCGGATCCGGATGCGGTAATGGAAGGTGTGCAGCGGGCGATGCGGGTAGCGCTGTCGCGCGAAGAGGAGAAGCTCGATGCGAATCTGCCCTTCCTGGCGACAGTCGGTTCGACCAGCCCCTATATAGGCCTGTTCGGCACCGTCTGGGGGATCATGAATTCATTCCGCGGCTTGGCCAATATGCATCAGGCGACCCTCGCCAGCGTCGCTCCGGGTATCTCCGAAGCCCTGATCGCCACTGCGATGGGATTGTTTGCGGCCATCCCTGCGGTTATTGCCTATAACCGCTATGTATCCCAGGTCGAGATCATGATGAACAGCTACACGACCTTCGCCGAGGAGTTTTCCAGTATTCTTCACCGCCGCGTACATGGTTCCAATTGAGGCCCAGGCAATGATACGCAGAGCTAAACCCAAGCGTAAACTCAACGCCGAGATCAACGTCGTCCCCTATATTGACGTGGTCATGGTGCTGTTGATCGTCTTTATGATCACCGCACCGATGCTGACTCAGGGCGTTGATGTGCAGTTGCCGAAAGTGGGTGCCGAGCCGGTGGATAGCCGGGACCAGGAGCCGTTAATCGTGTCTGTCGACGCCGAGGGCCTGTATTACGTTGATGTGGGTGGCGATCCCTTAACACCGATAACGCTGGGGGTCGCCGTGGATAGAGTCGGTAAGATCCTCCA
This sequence comes from Motiliproteus sp., assembly GCA_047622605.1. Lineage (GTDB taxonomy): Bacteria > Pseudomonadota > Gammaproteobacteria > Pseudomonadales > Balneatricaceae > Motiliproteus. The sequence continues at coordinate 5,061 of JBLHND010000050.1, forward strand.
GAGCAACCCCCAGAAGAAGATACTGGTGCGTGGCGATCGCAGGGTTAGCTACGACAAGGTGATAGAGTTGATGGCTGCGTTGCAGGGTGTCGGAGCTCCTGGCGTGGGCTTGGTTACCGAATATCATGCTGAACTCAGGTCCTAAGAGCTATATTCTGCCGATCTTATTGGCGCTGCTGTTGCACGGGGGGCTGGTTCTTTTAACAGCCACTACCTGGTTTGAGAACACCAGCGACTCGCATCGACGCGTGCCCCAGCATATCAAGGCCGAGTTGGTCGACTTGCGCAGCCTGAACAAGGCAAACAAGGATGCCAAGCTCGAGGAGAATGCGCTCAAGCGGGCGGTGGCAAAGAAGAACGCGGATGCCAAGGCTCGGGCTAACGCCGAAGCCAGAAAAGCGGCGGATGCCAAGGCCGATGCCAACAAACGAGCAAAGCAGAAGCAAGAACAGCTCAACAAGGCTCAGGCACGTAAAAAAGCCGCTGCCGCCAAATTAACAGCGGCGGCCAATGAAAAAAGGGCCGCCGATAAATTAGCCCTGACCAAAAAGAAGGCGGCGTTGCAACAGGCTGAACTAAAACGTCAGGCTGACCTTAAGACACAGGAGCAGCGACAGAAACAGGCTGACCTTAAACAGCAGCAGGCGGAGTCAGAACGACAGCAGCAGGCAGAACGAGAGCGCCTGGCCGACGAACAGACTCAGCGTCTGGAGGAGCAGGTTAACGCCGAACAGGCATGGGCTGCCCGGGCCAAAGAACTGGTCGCTTCGGCGGAAGATGTTATTAAGGCCGGTGTGCAGTCGCAGTGGCGCCGACCGCCGTCAGCCCGCAATGGCATGTTGGTCGCCGTGCGTATCCACCTGCTTCCCACCGGTGAGGTAGACGATGCCTATGTGGTGGAGTCCAGTGGTGATGATGCGTTTGACCGGAGTGCCGTGAATGCGGTGCTCAAGGCGGCGCGCTTCCCCGAGTTACAGGCGATCGACCCGCTGGTGTTCGATCGTTATCTGCGTCAGATTACCCTTAAATTTCGACCGGAAGATCTGCGGCGATGAGTTGTTTGTTCATAACCGCGCGGAAAATACTCACTTGAGGATTAAAGACCGATGCTACGTCTAGGATTACTGCTGGTTGTGTTGTTGTCGTCTATGGCTCACGCAGAATTGACCATCGAGATTACCCAGGGTGTTGATAAGCCAACACCTGTCGCTGTTGTTCCCTTTGGCTGGCCGCAGGCTCAATCGTTACCCGAGGATGTCGCCGAAATCATCTCGGCGGATCTGCATCGTAGCGGCCTGTTCGGGCTAATGCCTCGTAATACGATGCTCAGTTTTCCTTCCCAGTCGAGCCAGGTTTACTACCGTGACTGGCGTCTGGCTAACCAGGAGTACCTGCTGATCGGTGAGGTAGAATCCCTGCCGGGCAGTCGTTATAAGATTGAGTATCAACTCTTTGATGTCGTTAAAGAGCAGCGGATATTGGCGGAACATATCAGCGGCAGTGCGACCCAGTTACGGCGGATGTCACATCGTATTGCCGATGTGATCTATGAAAAACTGACCGGCATCCGCGGCGCCTTTGCGACCCAAATTGTCTATGTCAGTGCCGAGCGAATCAGCCAGGAGGATTACCGTTATCAGCTGGTGCTGGCCGATGCCGACGGTGCTAACTCTCGTGCTATTCTTAAATCCAGGCAGCCGATACTCTCGCCGTCCTGGTCGCGTGATGGTCATCATCTGGCCTATGTGTCTTTCGAAACGGGGCGGCCGGCGATCTATATTCAGAATTTACAGACGGGTGAGAGAGAGCAGATTACTCGATTCAGAGGGCTTAACGGTGCCCCCGCCTGGTCACCTGATGGTAAGACACTGGCGTTGACGTTGTCTAAAGATGGCAATCCTGAGATCTACACTCTCGAGCTTGAGAGTCGCAAATTAACGCGTATCACCAACCATTACGGCATCGATACCGAGGCCACCTGGTCGGTGGATGGCAAGTCAATCTTGTTTACCTCGGACCGTGGCGGCCCACCGCAGATCTATCAGCAGAATCTGGCATCGGGATGGGTCGAGCGTCTGACGTTCGAGGGAGATTATAATGCCAAAGCCCACCTGACCCATGATGGGCGTCATCTGGTGATGGTGCACCGCAATAACGGCGTGTTTCATATTGCGGTTCAGGATCTTAAGACCGGGCGCTTAGATATCTTAACCGAAACAGGTCTGGATGAGTCTCCGAGCATCGCACCCAATGGCAGCATCGTTATATACGCTACCCAGGAGGGTACCAAAGAGGTTCTCGCCGCCACGTCGCTGGATGGCCAGGTGAGGTTCAGGCTGCCGTCTAAGCAGGGTAATGTGCGTGAACCCTCATGGTCTCCTTACCTGGAATAAAGCGACTGAGCCTTCTCTCTGATTCTTTTTGAGAGTGGTTGTCGCTGCCTGGTCTTATCTGGGTGGCAGCTGGAATGGCGAGAGGCCCCTCTCGCCAGAGATCCGCTAGCCAGCGTCCCGCTAGCGGAGGCCTGAATGCCAGGTCCCAGACACTCTAAGTCTTTCATTTTAAGATAATTTATCATCCATTCCCCTCCTCACGATAAGTAAACGCCTTGTGCCTGAAACGCTCCAGATTAAGTGATTTAGTAATTTAATAATTTAGCCTCAGGGTAGTGTTATTATTCGAGCTTACTTAGGGGTAAATTATGAAAAATTATAAAAATAAACGTATTCACCAAGCTGTTTTAAGTGCCATGTCCACTCTAGCATTGAGTGCGGGGATGGTCGGTCAAGCTCACGCAGATCCCGCTTATACTTGCGAGAATCTGGGGGCGGGAGCGCAAATAGGCCCTTTGAGTAGCAGCCAAGCATTAAATACTCTTCTCAATGGTGGAGATATCCTTACCTTTACGGTGGCAACCGCAACCGCAGGTGGGTATGTTGGAGTCACTGACGCCACCGCTAATTCTTCTGTGTTTGGTCAATATGCGAGTCCGGACTCAAGTAATACCTTTAGCTACACAGTGCCAGGCACGGGCGCCAGAAGCTTTAATGTACATGGCTCCAGTTGTGCTTGCTTTGCGACTTCCGTCACCTATACCCTGGCCTGCAGTCAGCCAGGCGCACGCGAATCAGATGCATCAGCAGCCAGCTCGTTGATGAGCAGCCTGACCAGCGCCCAAAATGGCATGACCATTAATAATGTAGCGCAGCATCTGCAAGGAAGCGCCGGTAACGGAGTGACCGGCGGTGCGGGCGGCGAGGGTAACGATCAAGCTAAGCTTCAAAGCTTTACCGCACTTGAGGCCCTGTTGAGTGAGCCGGTGTTAGGTGCATCCACGACCCGCTTCGGTGGAGTCAGTAATGATGGCGGCTGGCAACCCTCTGCCCCCAGTAGCCTCAGCGTTCGTGATGCCATAGGGCTGTTTAACTTCGATACTTCTAAATCCTCGCCTCGAGCATTGAATGCCGCGCAAGATGCTGCCACAACCCGCGTTCCGGGTGGAGTTAAAGATCTGGCCAGCGCTTCGAAGGGGGTGTCTGTGTGGGGTTATGGCTCCTTCCAGAATCTGAACAACTCACTTGCGGGCGGAAACTATAACGGCGATAGCCTGGGTTACAACTTGGGTGCCGATATCAGGCTGTCCGACAACATGCTGGTAGGTGCCGCCATCGGCTATAACGATAGCCGCATCACCACTGCCTTCAATACCGGCAAACACAACGAAACAGCGACCAGCATTAGCCCCTATCTGTCATATAAGATTAACGCCAACACCTCCTATAGCGGGGTCATAGGGGCCGGGTGGGGGACGATCAACAATTCCAGGACCAACAACACGGTAACCGGAAAAACCGACACCGGCAGCCGGTTTATGTATAACAGCCTAAGTTATACTCGGCCAGCGGCTCCGGATGACGCGTTCACCGTTTCCGGTACGTTGAGCCATAGCTATGCACATAAGGCGATAGAAGCCTATACGGAATCCGATGCGACCCAGGTCGCGAAGTATACGACGCGTACCAGTCAGTGGTCTTTGAAAGCTGAGGTGGCCCGAAATCTCCAAATCGAGCGCACCAATATGAAGGTATTCGCCAATGCGGCATTGCTGCGGGATACCCTGGATACCGTCAATAATGACCCGAATGCGTTGGATATATCAACAGGTCTGCGTTTCCTGCCAGGTGCATCGGGCTGGTTCGGCAGCCTTTCCGGCAGCCAACAATTCTTACGTAAAAACTATACGCAGTGGTCAGTGCAGGGTTTGCTGGGCTATAACTTGCCCAAAGCCGGCGCATCCAGCCAACAGCTGCGTATGCAAAGCCAGCAAGCTGACGGTAACACGGGTTTGAACCTGAGTTATGCCCTGGCCAATAAATCTGGAGACGCTCAGGCAATGTTCACCCTTGGCTCTACGCGTACGCTGTATACGCAGCTTGTAAGCAATTATGCGCAACTGAATGCTTCACTAAAATTTTAACGGCAGTCTTAAAGAAGGCGCCACTCTGTCTCTCAGTGTGGCGTTTTTCTTATAGGGGGGAGGATAGTGCTTGAGCAGTATGGGGCATAATAAGATAACGCAGGCTGTTCAGTGCATTGATAGTGGTGCTTATGAGCAGGCTATCTCTTTGCTGGGTCGATTGCAGAAAAAATTACCAACGGATTCGCGTATTCCCTATCTGCTGGGAGTCGCGCATCATCGACAAGGTAGCTTGAGCCATGCAGACAGATTTTACACTCAGGCTTTAAGGCTGGATCCGCCCTTCGTTGATGCCCGCCTGCAAGCCGCACAAGTAAAAGTCCAGCTAGACAATGCTGCAGCCTCAGTGTCGCTGTTGCAACGCGGGATCAGCTTGGTTGCAGACCCTGCACAGGCCGATCAGCGGCTTTATCTGCACCTAGGCATCGCTCAGCTACTTAATGCTCAGGCGCAAGCGGCTATTGAGACCTTATCCGCCTATTTGAAGCGCCATCCTGTGGACCTGACCGCTCAGCTCAACCTGGGTAATGCCTATGTAGGGGCGCACGAGTTAGTGTTGGCGGAGCGCTGTTTCGCCAGGGCGCTGGCCCAGAGCAGTACCCTGGTCGAGGCGCATATAGGAATAGCGAATGTCTTTGCCGCCAAACGCAATTTTGAGCGCGCCGAACAGGCTTTGCGCCAAGCGTTAGCACTCGAGCCGGATAACGCTGAGGTCCACTATAATCTGGGGGTCCTGGCTAAAGACTTGGGTAAGTATGTACAGGCACGCGACGCCTTCCAGGCCTGCGTCGCACGAGCACCTATGCATTTGCTTGGAGCCAAAGCATTGGCAGATGCACATCTGGAGTTGGGCGAGATCGAGCAGGGCTTAAGTGATCTCTATCGACTCCAGGCGCTTGAGCCCAACAATCTAAGAACCTTGTCGCACTGTCTGTTTTGCACCAATTACGATAGCAATTTATCGCCACAGCAGGGTTATGATTTCCATCGGCGGCTCGGTAATTCTTTTGGAAAAAAAATCAGACCACCGGCCAGGGATAAGAAAAAGGTCTTACGCATAGGTTTTGTTTCAGCTGACTTTCGCCGACACAATATCCCCGATTTCGTTGTCGGGCTATTCAATAACCTGGATCGCAGTTGTTTTGAAGTCTACGCCTATGCCAATTCGGGGCGCTTCGATGAATACAGTGCAGCCGTTCGAGATAGTGTTGATCGTTGGCTGAACATTTCGCAACTCTCAGATACGCAGGCGAAAGGGCAGATTGAGGCCGATGGTATCGATATTTTGGTCGACCTGTGCGGCCACAAACCCGGCAATCGAATGCAGATGTTCGCCATGCGTGCAGCGCCCGTCCAGCTAAGTTGGTTAACCATAAATAGCACGGGTATCGCCAGCATAGATTACCGCTTGGTCGATAGTCTGACGGATCCCGCCGATGGCTTGATGCGTGAAATACCCGTGCGGCTAACTAGCGGCCACCATGGTTTCTCTCCCTTGAGCGCGCCATCCACCGCGCCGAGCCATTGGTCTAACGACGCCCCCCTGGTCTTAGGTTCTTTTAGTGTTATGCCTAAGCTGAATGACAACGTCATCAGGCTCTGGGCAGAAATTCTGAATCGGGTTCCTCATGCCCGCTTGCTGGTCAAAGACAAGATCTTCACCGATCCTCAGGCGGTTTTACATTTCGAGAACCGGATGAGGTGCCAGGGAATAGGCGCGAACAGACTGGACTTAATCGGCTCGATTGAGAGTAGCGCTGACTACTACGAAGCTGTTAGGCGCTGCTCGATCTGCCTGGATCCCTTCCCCTATAACGGTGTTGCAACCACCTGCGATAGTCTGTGGATGGGAACGCCTGTTGTCACGCTCCTCGGAGATCGACATGCCGCCCGTGTTGGCGCTAGTTTATTATCACAGGTGGGGTTAAGTGAGCTGGTGGCGAGTTCGACGGCGGAGTATGTCGAGATCGCGATAAATTTGGCCAATGACCCTGGTCGCCTTGGCGAAATGAAGCGCAATCTTGCAGCAACCATGCGCAATTCAGGCCTGGGTGACGGCAGAGGATTTGCGCTGCGTTTCGGTCTAAGCTTGAAGCATCTCTGGGCATTAGCGCCGTAGAAGCGCTGAGCATGGGTGGCGTCCCCTGTGATCCTATACAGGTTCGTCGTTAGCCTTTTTTTCATGCCCGTGAATCGGTTCATGATATGACGACCTTATTTCTACCCAGGCGGACGAGAGGTCGGACTCGGCTCCACCCGTTTGTAAGAGGCGCTCTTTAGGCAGCAGTGATGATAAAGGCCGTCGAGGGCTTGCCGCTCAATCAATAACAACGGTAAAATAGGCTTGACAAAAGAACCTATAACTTGCAATAAATCAAGTGAAGCAGTACCTTAGGTTGGAATGATATCGTATTAATTTGAGGAGTTTGTATGCGCGTTAGAAATATCGGTAAAGCAGTTGCCGTGGCAGCTACCCTAGTGTGGATCAGCGGTTGTAGCACTACTGGCACGTCCACTGACAGCACTGATTCGGTATCCGCTGGTCAGGACTCCGCTGTAGGTTCGGCGACATCGACTGCTACAGGTACGGACACCGGCATGCAGAGCGGTCAGATGACTGATAAGAGCGCGGCTGAAGCGGCTGTTGCAGATCTGAAATCGGTTTTCTATTTTGATTTTGATAAGGCGGTTATTGAGGCAGATGCCTTTGAAGATTTAAGTGCACATGCCAAGTACCTGTCTGCTTATCCTGATGCACGTTTAGTGCTGGAAGGCCATGCAGATGAGCGCGGAACCCGCGAGTACAACATGGCTTTGGGTGAGCGTCGTGCCAAGGCTGTCGGTCGTTTTCTGGCGGTACAGGGTGCTGCAAGCAACCAAGTTGAAGTGGTTAGCTATGGCGAAGAACGGCCTGCAATGATGGGTCATGATGAAAATTCTTGGGGCCGGAATCGTCGTGTTGAGCTTAAATACAGCCACTAAATCATGATCAAACCTGTTATTGCAGTGCTACTGCTGGGGGGGCTCTATGCCCCTCTCGTTTTTTCTGCGGGCGCTATACCTGTGGAGGATCGGGCAGATCAATCACAGGGTGCTTCGTCCACATCCACGGCTAACCCCGCCGCTGCGCGTCCAGCCGGCGTCACTAACCCCAGGGTTGCGTCAGCGCCAAGAGCGGTCGTTTCTGCCAATGCCGAGCTGCTGATGATGCTTAGCCAGCTGCAGGAAGAGGTACGTTTCCTGCGTGGTCGGGTTGAGGAACAGCAGCATCAATTACAACGGCTACAGGTCGATCAGCGGGACCGTTATCGTGATCTTGACCGGCGTCTTAGCTCATTAGGCCAGCGCACCGCTATAACGCCTCCTGCGTTGCCCTCCGCCTCAGCTCCGACCACAGCCGTGCCCCGGTCGAGTTCAATGGCTACTGCGTCTGCCAAGCCTACGCTGGAACCGCCTGCTGCGCGTCCGGCTGTTTCAGATACTCAGGCCTATAAGACGGCTTTTTTGCTAGTGCGTGAGCGTGATTTTGATAAGGCTCTGAACGCGTTTGAGAGTTTCTTACAACTATATCCTGACAGTGACCTGACCGCGAATGTGCTGTACTGGACCGGAGAAGTACAGCGTGCCAGGCCTGCGCCTGATCAGGAGAAAGCCAGCCTTGCCTACCAGCAGCTGCTGATGCGCTTCCCGACTAATTCCAAGGCTGCCGATGCCCATTACAAGCTGGGTCTCTCCTATCAGGCGCTAGGGCAGCCGAACAAAGCCAAGGCCAGTATGGCCAGGGTGATCGAACTTTTCCCTGATCGGGCCCCTGCCAATATGGCCCAGGATTTCTTAAGGCAACACCCCTAGTACTCTGCATCAGTCTGTTTTCAGGCTGCTGCGGAATCCCCGTTTCTGATGAATGCCGAGTTATTCATGTCTGTTTCTGTAAAAAAGGCCGTAGTACTGTTATCCGGTGGCTTGGATTCTGCCACGACCCTCGTGCTGGCTCGCCAGGCGGGTTATGAGTGTTATGCGCTGAGTTTTAATTATGGCCAGCGCGCGCTTGCCGAGCTGCAGGCGGCTGAGACGCTCGCCCAGCAGCTGGGTGTTATCGAGCACAAGACGATACGTTTTGATCTTGGGGATATCGGCGGCTCTGCGTTGACCGACACCAGTATCGACATCCCTGATCATCTGGGGCAGGGCGTACCCGTCACCTATGTGCCTGCGCGTAATACGCTGTTTCTATCCATGGCGCTGGGGTGGGCAGAGGTGCTTGAGGCCGAGGCGATCTTTATAGGCGTTAATGCCGTGGATTACTCAGGCTATCCCGACTGCCGACCCGAGTTTATAGACGCGTTTCAGGCGATGGCTAATGTGGCGACCAAGGCCGCCCTCGAGGGTAAACCGATACGTATTGAAACGCCGCTGCTGCATTTGACCAAGGCGCAGATCATTCAGCAGGGCGTCGCTGCCGGACTCGATTATAGCCTCACCGTCTCCTGCTACCAGCCGGATGCCCAAGGGCGCGCCTGTGCGGTCTGTGACAGCTGCCGCCTAAGAGCCGAAGGCTTTACCGAAGCCTCAGTGACAGATCCGACCCTCTACCAATAAGGTTTTTTTGTAGGTTAGGCAGCGTCCGTTCCCTACGGACTTGCTGCACTTCCCACGTCCCTGTGGGGCGGCTTCAGCCTGACGATTTTTCTTTTCTAGATTAGGCAGGGTCCGTTCCCTACGGACTTGCTGCACATCCCACATCCCTGTGGGTCGGCTTCAGCCTGACGATGGCTGCTTCAGCCTAACCTTCGCTGGCGCCCGTCCCGGTAGATCGGATCACCAGGCGGCGCTGATTCAGGGTGGCGAGGGTATCCAGCAGTTGCTGCTTAGTCACCGCGGCTATGGCGTTGGTGAGTTGCTCGCGGCTGTCGAAATGTGAGTACTCCTTGTCGATCTCCTGCCAGTAGCGATCGCTGCGCTGGCTTAGGCTTTGCTCCTGCTTCATCAATTCATTGATCAGCCCCTGTCGATAACTCTCCAACGTGGGTGCGTCGAGCGCGTCTATGAGTGCCTGCCCTCGAGAAAAGAAACTCTCGATATCGGCCAGCAGAGTCTCGGGCGTGGCCGAGGGCGACTGGATCACCAGGGCTAAGGCGGGGTGCTCCTGAATAGGCATGGGGGTGGCGAAGACCACGTAACCGCGCTGTTTCTCGGTACGCAACTCGGTATAGAAGGGGGCTTCGAGGACCTTGGCCAGTAAGCCAAAGCGGGCCCTTTCGAGGATGCTTTTTTGTTCGGCCTGCAGATACACGATCAACGCCGAGTCGTTGTGGTCTATGTCCAGTTCCAGCGTTTCGGTTCCGAGTGGCAGTCGTCGTGCCCGGGCCTGAAGGACGTCGACAGGCACGACCTCGGCCAGCAGTTGTTGGGTCAGGACGGCGGCCAGATTCCGAGCCTGCTGTCGACTCAGGTTGCCATGGGCCAGAGCTTCTACATGGCCCCGTTGCAGCAGCTCAGTCTTGAAGCTCCGTAGCTGCGGAGTATCGATGGCATCGATGACCGCCAGTTGCTGCTCAGTAGACCAGCGCGGCTCGAGGATGCGTTGGTAGAGGGCATCGAAACCCTGGTTGTAGGGTTTGTCTTTGGCCTTGTTCTCCAGCTGCAGGCGAAGCCTGTGTTTGAGAATCGCGAGTTTATCGGTATCGATCTCGAGTTCTAGCAGGGTAGCGACGATCTTTTCGAGTAAGGGTTGCTGCCGATCGCTGTAGCCGGAGATGCGCACGCTGAAGCCGCGCGCATGGGCGTAGATGCTGGCGTTGAGTCCGGCTTCATGGGCGGGGTAGAGGAACGCATTGAGGCGCTCATCGACCAGCTGGGTCAGCAGCGTGGTCATCAGCTGATGGCGTGGGCTGTCGTTGGCCAGTGGCGAGCGGAAGCTGAAAAACAGATCCGCACGGGGCACCCGGAACTCATCGTCCTGCTGATACCATAACCGGAATCCCGGTTGCTCTAGCAAGGCTATGGGCTGGGTCATCGCCTGGGGTGGTAACACACTCAGATCCTGAGGAATAAAGGGATTGGCCGCCGGGAGCCTGAGTTGTGGGTTGAGTTCGACAGCGGCCAGCTGGGTGCGTAACTCGGTGGGCAGTGGGCGCAGCCGGTAGGGCGTCTGGTAGTAAGTTTCGGTCTGATCGGTGTCCAGGTCGGCCGCCGTCAGGGTCAGGAGCATATTATCGGGGCGCACGAAGTCGAGGTAGGCCTGGATCAGCTCGGGATCGTACTCCCGGTAAAGGTAGTCGCCATGGAGTAGCTCCGAGGTCGGGTATTTGCGCAGCTTGCTGGCCAGGTTGAGTGCCTCATGGACCGGTTTGCCGGGCTCGCGGAAGCGGAAGGCGATCTCGCTGAGCTGTTTCTGCTCCTCGAAGCGAGGCCGCTGTATCCCCTGTTGTCTGATGCGTTTGACCTGCTGAAACAGCAGCACCACGACCTGCTGATAATGGCTCATCCCCTGCGGGGTCAGATCGATATGGACGGTGAGCGCGCTGGTGTCCACATACACATAGCCGGCACCGGCGCTGAGACCACTGGCCCAACCCCTGCGTTTGAGTTCGGCCAGCAGGCTGCCTTCGCCTTCGTGGCCGAGCAGTGCGCTCAGGTATTGCAGTGGCTTGCGGTCATAGTAATCGTTGATGGGCGGAACCGGAAAGGTCAGCGAGAGTTGGTGCAGCTCTTTAAGGCTGCGGATATCGAGTTGTGCCGGCAGTGTCCCGCGCGCAAACAGGGGTACCGGATCCGGACGCGGGACCGGTGCTTGGGTAGGAATAGCCGCAAAACGCTGTTCGACCAGGGTCTTAAGCGCGGAGGTCGATTGGCGACCCAGTACGACCAAGGACATGTTGTCGGCACTGTAATGGCGTCGGTAGAATTTTTTCAGCGTATCGATCAGCGTGCCCTGGTCATTGTCTTTCAGGGTCTCCAGGCTGCCGACGGCGAAGGTGGCCAGCGGATGCTCAGGGTTGATCACCTCCCGAAGCACCGCATATTGACGTCGGCCATCCTCTTTGAGTTTGGATTGAAACTCTGAATGGACGGCGTGGCGCTCGCGGTCGACATATTCAGGACTAAAGAGTGGGGCGATAAAGAAGCGCGAGAAGCGATCCAGCGCCGGTTCGAGTTGGCTCTGTTCGATATCGAAAAAATAGTTGGTGCGGTCATGCGCCGTGAAGGCGTTGTGACTGCCGCCGTGTTGGCTGATATAGGCCTGATAAGCGCCGGCATCGGGATACTTATCGGTTCCTAAGAACAGCATATGTTCGAGAAAGTGCGCCAGGCCCTGGGTCTGGCGAGGGTCGTCGCCGCTGCCCACTCCGACTTCCAGGCTAGCCGTGGCCTGATCGGTGGTTGGGTCGGAAATGACCGCGACCCGGAGGCCATTATCCAGCTCAAAGGCCAGGTAGCTTCTGGGGTCGTTAGGGCTTTGGATGATCTCGCCGGAACGCGCCTGTGCGCTCAAGCTCTGGACGCTGAGCGACAACAGCATAACCATGAGTACGCGGGCAAATAGAGCAGGCTGTCGAAGCATTAGGCGGCACTCGGTGGGTGGCGAGAGTTAGAATAGTTACGAATAGTTACGAATAGTTGAAGATTAGACACAGACGGGCAGCAGGGTTCCCGGTCGGGGCAAAAATCATCAGTCCGCGGCAGACGTGCCTGTATGCGGACTGTTTTATTCAGGCTTGATGCCAGGGGTGCCCCGTTAGACAGGGGCTAACTCCAGGGGGTTAGTGGCTGGGTGGCAGAGCTTCACGGGCCAGTTTGATCGCAGCGGCCACCTGATCCTGCTCGGGATCTAGTTCGGCGATCGCTCTCAGGGCACTGAAGCTGCGCCCCAGTGATTGCTCCTGCTGCTTATACAGCTGGTTGATTGCGGTATCTATAGCGCCATACAGTTCCTGTATTTGCGCGGTGCGATCCGCGGCAGGATTGACGTTGTTAAGGACCTGGAGGCAGGCACGAGCCACCTGCATATATTTCTGATCGAGGGTCTTATGCATGTTGATCTCTAAAAAGGTTTCAATCAGGTCATGATACTGTGTCGCAGCGGGGGATAATACTTCTCTGCTAGAGACGGTGCCGAGAATAGGTGCTTTTTTTGGTTAAGCGTCTGATTTAGACTCAACGCTTAACAGACTCGCCTTAAAGGAATTACATGAATCGGGAAAAGGTCGCTTTTGCATTTTTTATCGTGTTGGCTCTGACCGTTAACTTCGGTTTTTTTACGGGTGATATCGATAATCCAGAACACCATAACGTGTACGAATTCTTTGCAGCCCTGGTGGTCAGCCTGATAGCCACGGTGCTTAAATTGGGGGATCGTACTCATATAGGCGCCGTCTTGCTGGCGACCAGCCTGGTCGCGGATCTGCAGCTGGTGACGGCCGCCTTCGTCTGGGGCTATGCCGAGCATATCAGTGGCTCGGGTATGACGCCGTCGGTGATGTCCAGTGTGGTGTCGCTCTCCGCCGGAGCCTTGCTCGCCAACCTGACCTCGGTGATCCTACTGATGGTCGAAACTATCCAGCTGCGTCGTTAAGATTCCTGTGACCCGGCATCAGGCGCTAGCACCATGAATCATATTTTCTTTATGGCGATTCGGCGGTTGCGTCAGCCGCTGATCACCCTGATCATCGTGTATGCTTGCAGCATCCTGGGGCTGGTGCTGATCCCGGGTATGGACGATCAGGGTCAGCCCTGGCGGATGGATTTTTTCCACGCCTTCTACTTCGTTAGTTTTATGGGTTCGACCATCGGTTTTGGTGAGGTTCCTTATCCCTTTACCGATGCGCAGCGGATGTGGACGCTGGTCTGTATCTACGCCACGGTCGTGACCTGGCTGTATGGCATCGGTAAGATGCTGGCCCTGTTTCAGGACCAGGCGTTTATTCGGCAGATGAACCGGTTTAGTTTTTGCCGTCACGTGCGCAGGATTCAGGAACCCTTCTACCTGGTCTGTGGCTACGGAGTGACCGGTGAACTGGTCGTCCGCTATCTGGTCGACAGGGATGTTCGAGTGGTAGTGATCGATATCGACCGTCACCGTATCGATGCCCTGGAATCTGCTCCGCTGCCGATGTCTGTTCATGGGCTCTGTGCCGATGCCTCCGACCCCAGTGCCTTGCATGATGCCGGGCTGCTGAGCCCGCACTGTCTGGCGGTGTTGGCGCTCACCGATCAGGACTCGGCCAATCTGGCGATCGCTATCGCCACTAAGTTACTGGCTAAAAAACAGCAGCTGGCGGTGATCTGTCGCAGTGAATCGGATACCACCACGGCGAATCTGGCCTCCTTTGGCACCGATCGTATTATCGATCCGTTCGTGACTTACTCCGAGTATCTGGCGCTGGCACTGCACTCGCCCTATAAGCATCTGATCTATGACTGGCTAACCAATCCGGAACACCGCTCGCTTAAGAGTGCCTACCAAAAGACTCAGGGGCGCTGGATCATCTGTGGTTACGGCCGCTTTGGTCGTGCGCTGCACCGCAGTTTTGAGGGTAAGCCGGTGTCTTTGACCCTGATCGATCATAATCCCAGGCCCGAGGGCTTTAAACTTGATTATGTGCAGGGACTGGGGACCGAGGCAGTGACGCTCAAACAGGCCGGTATCGAGGGTGCCGTCGGCCTGATAGCGGGCACCGATAATGATGCCAATAACCTGTCGATCATCATGACGGCGCTGGCGCTTAATCCCAAACTCATGACCGTTGCGCGTCAAAACGCCAGCAGTAATGCCGCGGTGTTTGCAGCGGCGAACACGGACCTGGTCATGGATCCTGCCAAGATCATCGCCAACCATATACTGTCCGCGCTCAAGACCCCGCTGATCCCCGCGTTCCTGCTGCAGCTCAGCGGGCAGCAAGAGGTGTGGGCGCGGACCCTGCTCAACCGAATGAGCGCCCTGGTTGGCAATTTTGAGCTCGATAGCTGGGATTTCGGCATCGATGCGACCGATGCCCAGGCAGTACTCGATGATCTGCACGAAGGTGCAACCATCTGTCTGCGTGACATCTGCAGAGATCCGCGTGACCGGGGGCGCAACCTGGCCACCCTGGCGTTGATGCTTAAACGGGGTAAGGGTTACGTGCTGCTGCCTACGCCCGAGGAGGCACTGCAGCCGGGGGATCGTATTCTCTTCTGTGGTCAGCCGGATGCCTATCGGCAGATGCGCTGGGTGCTGACGAACGCGAATGTGCTTGATTACGCGTTGGGAAAGCCTCCGCAGGCAGGCTGGTTAGCGCAAAAGCTAGGTATATTAAATAAGGAGATAGAAATGAACACTATGAACCAGAAGGCTGAGGGTTTGGTCTCAGACACTACCGTCGAGCGCGACAGCGTCTCAGGCCCCCACGGACGTGACCGCGTATGAGCCGCTACCTGCCGCAGTTATTACTGGTACTCACGACCCTGTTCTGGGCCGGTAACTTTGTGGTCGCCCGGGCGACCCATCTCTCTATGCCGCCCTTGTCGCTGTCATTTTGGCGCTGGTTGCTGGCACTGCTTATCTTGCTGCCCTGGGTGGCCCCCAAGCTGATCTCTGAGCGTGCCCTGCTCTTTAAGCACTGGAAGATCCTGTTATTGTTGTCAGTGTTGGGGGTGGTTAACTTCAACAGCTTTATCTATCTGGGCTTACAGTACACCACGGCCACCAACGCGACGCTGCTGCAATCGGTGGTCCCGAGTCTGGTGATGCTGCTGGCGGTGTTTCTGCTGGGGCAGCGGATCAGCAGGTTGCAGGCGTCCGGCCTGGCGCTGTCTTTGCTGGGGGTGCTCTGTATCGTGTTGCGGGGCGATCTGACCCAGTTACTCAACCTGCAGATCAATCGTGGCGATCTCTGGGTGCTGACGGGGATGCTGTCCTGGTCTCTGTATACGGTGGCATTACACTGGCGTCCGACCGCCCTGAGTAAGACGGCGCTGCTGGGGAGTACGATATTGACCGGCACCCTGGTGTTATTGCCCCTGTATCTGTGGGAGTTTGGACAGGGGCAACGTATCGCCTTGGTTGCCGAGAATCTGCTGACGCTGGGGTATGTGGCTATCTTCCC
>JBLHND010000051.1:0-20333 GCA_047622605.1 Motiliproteus sp.
GTCTGGCTGAGTGTTGTGGGTCAGCAAAAATAGTTGCCAGCGGCTGTAATAAAAAGCCTCGGCGCACGCCTGTTGATCAGCGACTCATCATGCTGAGTTAATCTATTAATCCAGAGCAAGCAGCAGGACTTCTTTATGCCGACGACCGCCTCGATAACGCAGCCACTTGGGGCTGCATTACTACCGATTTTACGGAGTGCTTCAGTACCTATTGCACCCCTCGCGCTTCCCCCGCGGAGGATTCGCATATGAAGAAGGCGCTGTTGCTGGGGGTGTTCAGCCTGATCGTGGCACTGTTCTTCCATTTCGATCTGCACCTGTTGTTGACCCTGGACGGACTCAAGGGCGGAATAGAGGAGTTTCGCCGCTGGCGGGATATGGATCCGCTGCTGGTGACGGGCGGCTTTTTTGCGGTCTATCTGGTGGTGGCCGCCCTCTCTCTTCCGGGTGCGGCGATTCTGACCCTGGCGGCGGGGGCGCTGTTTGGTCTGGTCTGGGGAATCCTGCTGGCCTCTTTCGCCTCCAGCCTGGGGTCGCTGCTGGCGTTTCTGGCCTCGCGTTACCTGCTGCGGGACAGCATCCAGGCGCGCTTCGGTCAGCGACTGAAGGCGTTTAACGAGGGCATCGCCAAGGAGGGTGCGTTCTACCTGTTTACGCTGCGGCTGGTGCCGGCGGTGCCTTTCTTTGTGATCAACCTGTTGATGGGGCTGACCCCGATTCGCGCCCTGACCTTTTATGCGGTCAGCCAGGTGGGGATGCTGATCGGCACGCTGGTCTACGTCAACGCCGGTACCCAGCTGGCGCAACTGGAGAGCCTGACCGGGATACTCTCGTTGCCACTGATGCTGTCATTTGTGCTGTTGGGGCTGTTTCCGCTGCTGGCGAAAAAGGTTCTCGGCATCGTGCAGCGCCGTCGTGTCTATGCCCAGTGGCAGCGTCCGCGCCAGTTCGACCGCAACCTGGTCGTGATCGGTGCCGGTGCCGGCGGTCTGGTCACCGCCTATATAGCCGCGGCGGTCAAAGCCCGAGTGACTCTGGTCGAGGCGCACAAGATGGGTGGCGATTGCCTGAACTTCGGCTGTGTGCCCAGCAAGGCCCTGATCAAGAGCGCCAAGCTGGCGCAACAGATGCGCCACGCCGACCGTTACGGCCTGGATGCGGCGCAGCCGTCATTCTCCTTTAGTAAGGTCATGGCGCGGGTGCATAAGGTGATTCGGACCATCGAACCCCATGACAGCGTCGAGCGCTTCACCGGCCTTGGGGTCGATGTGCAGCAGGGCTACGCCAAGATCATCACCCCCTGGGAGGTGGAGATTTCGTACGCCGATGGCAGCACTCAGCGGCTGACTACCCGCAGCATCGTGATTGCCGCCGGGGCGCGTCCCTTTGTACCGCCACTGCCGGGTTTGGAGGAGGTGGGTTATGTCACCAGCGATACCCTGTGGGATGAGTTTGCCAAACGCGCTGAGGCGCCAGGCCGTCTATTGGTACTCGGGGGTGGTCCTATCGGCTGCGAGCTGGCCCAGAGCTTCGCACGGCTGGGATCCAAGGTTACCCAAGTGGAGATGGGCCCACGCATCATGATCCGCGAAGACCCGGAGGTATCAGCACTGGCGACCGCCACGCTCGAGCAGGATGGCGTTAGCGTCTTAACCTGCCACCGCGCACTGCGCTGTGAGCGTGACGGCGAACAGAAATTTCTGGTGGTCGAGCATCAGGGTGAAACGCAGCGCATCGCGTTCGACGACCTGCTATGCGCGGTTGGCCGGGCACCGCGTCTCGAGGGCTACGGGCTGGAGGAGCTGGGAATAGAAACCCAGCGCACCGTCACCACCAACGACTACCTGGAAACCCTGTATCCCAATATTTACGCGGCAGGCGATGTGTCCGGGCCGTACCAGTTCACCCACACCGCCGCCCACCAGGCCTGGTTTGCGGCGGTCAACGCCCTGTTCGGCCAACTGCGTAAATTCAAGGTCGACTACCGCGTGATCCCCTGGGTCACCTTTATCGATCCTGAGGTCGCGCGGGTCGGGATCAACGAGCAGGAGGCGATCGAGCAGGGAATCGCCTATGAGGTTACCCGCTATGACCTGAATGATCTGGACCGTGCCATTACCGAAAGCGCGACCCAGGGCTTCGTCAAAATCCTGACCGCGCCCGGTAAAGACCGCATCCTGGGAGTGACGCTAGTCGGGGCGCATGCCGGTGAGATGCTGCCCGAGTTTGTGCTGGCGATGAAGCACGGCCTGGGACTCAACAAGATTCTCGGCACTATTCATGCCTATCCCACCTGGGCCGAGGCCAACAAATATGCCGCAGGGGAATGGAAGCGGGCTCACGCACCGGCCTGGGTGTTCGGCTTGCTGGAACGCTATCACGCCTGGACACGAGGAACACGCTATGTACCCCAAACTACGGATGACACGCTCAATGACAAGCCCCAGGATGCTCCCCATGACGCTACGCAAACTGCTGATATTACTAACACTGAGTCTGCTGTCCATCCCGTCCGGCTGGGCGGCAGCGATTGATCATGGGGACTGGAACCGGTTGCTGAAGGCGAACGTACAGCTGATCGATGGCGGTCAGGCCACGCAGCTCGATTATGGCGCCATGGCGCAGCAGCGCGCGCCTCTGAACGCCTATCTGCAACGGTTAACGGCGGTATCCCGCGCGGAGTTCGATCGCTGGCCGCAGGCCGAGCAACTGGCGTTCCTGATCAACGCCTATAACGCCTGGACCGTCGAGCTGATCCTGCGGGCCTGGCCTGACATCGCCTCGATCAAGGAGCAGGGCAGCCTGTTTCGCTCGCCCTGGAGCAAGGCCTTTATCCCGTTGCTGGGGGAGACCCGTTCCCTGGACAATATCGAGCACGAGCTGATTCGAGGCTCGGGTCGCTACCAGGAGCCGCGTGTCCACTTCGCGGTCAACTGTGCCAGTATCGGTTGCCCGGCGCTGCGGGCCGAGGCGTATCGAGGGGGACAGCTGGACGTCCAACTGGAGGCGCAGACGCGGCTGTTTCTGGCCGATCGCAGCCGTAATCGAGTGCGCGACGGCGAGCTGCAGCTCTCTGCTATCTTCGACTGGTATGGCGAAGATTTTGCTGCGGGTTGGCAGGGAACCGATTCGCTGGCCCAGTTTCTGGGGCTCTACGCCGATGCGCTGGGGTTAAGCGCGGCCGAGCAACAGCAGTTACTGGCCGGGCAGCTAGACGTGGAGTTTCTTGACTACGACTGGCGTCTGAACGGTACCGCCCGAGCGGGGGATTAGGCAGCCCCACCTCCCCGTGGGTGCTTGAGCATTCCTGTGGTTATGGCTGCATAGAGGGTGCCCAGGCCATTGCGTTTTCCTGTCCTCTGTACAGGGTTAACGCTCAGGCGCTAAATCACCCAGGGCATCAAATAACGGCCCCAGATGGGCTTCATAGGAGCGCCAGCGCTCCACCGAGGTCTTGTAGATGGGTTGCCTTACCTGAGTGATGCTGGCCGTGCGAATACTGCGTTTAGTGTTGTGGAAATCTAAACAGGCCTCATTCCATTCGAGGCCACAATACTCGATTAATGCCCTGGCCTGGTTCTCGGTGTCGGCTACCAGGTCTTCATACTGGATGTCATAGAAACTACCCTCGGGCAATACGGCATGCCAATGAGCCATTAGCGCATGATAATTACGATAGTAACGGCCTATCTCAGCCAGATCATAGCTTTGGAATTGACTCTTATTAAATAGCTTCGAGAAGCCTGATAAACAGGTATCGATGGGGCTGCGTTTGACATGCACGATCTTGGCATTGGGCAGCAGCAGATGAATCAAGCCGAGCGCATTAAAGTTGGCCGGCATCTTATCGGTAATATGGATGGCGTCAGGGTGACGTTGCAGCAAGCCTTTTACGTATTTCTCACCCAGGGTCTTAAGCTGTGTATGACTGAATCCGGTTAATACCTCAGGGTAGCCTGAGGTTTCCCAGTCATTTGGCTGGTTGGCTAATTGCAGCAAGTCCGGTAGTTCACCCGCACCCTGGACATCAGGGTGGCTGGCGAGAATTTGTTCGGTCAGGGTCGTGCCTGAGCGGGGCATGCCGAGTACGAAAATAGGCACAGCAGATGAACAGCCCTCACCTCGAAAAGCCTCAAGCGCTTCTTTGGAGAAAAACTCCTTGATCTTGCTAATAGCCCTATCATTATTTTCAGGGCTGTATTGCACGCGTTTTCTTTTTAAGCGGCAACCTTGCAGATAATGCTTAAAGGCTAAGTCATACTGTTTGGTATCGTCATAACTTTTTCCCAGAGCAAAGTGCAGGGGTAGTGCTTTGGTTTCCATCATGCTGTCGAGTTCTTTAGCCTGTTGAATAAGGGCCTTGAAGTTGTTGTCGCCTTTCTTGACTTTCTTGACCTGCGCTAAGGACAAACGGGCACCAAAATTAGTGTCATCCAGACTCAGCGCATGGCTGAAGCAGGCTTCGGCGTCGGAGATCTCCCCTTGTTCCATAAACAGATGGCCTTTACCCAAATAAGCGGTAATCAACTCTGGATCCAGCGCCAACGCCTCGGCATAGGCCTGCGCTGCCTTATCGGGAAACCCCGACTCAGAATAGATGCCGCCCGATAGACTCAGTGCCGAGGCCTTGTCAGGGGCCAAGGCCAGGGCTTTATCGATCATTTCACGGGCCTGGGGCAAGGCTTTTTGTTCTTGATACAGGGTCGCTAAGCCCTGATAGGCTTCGGCGTAGTTAGGATTGATGGCTAGGGCCTTTTTAAAGCCGATCTCGGCTTTATCGAGTTGCTCTAAACTTAAAAAGGCCGTGGCGATATTACAATGGGCCTCGGCATAATTCGGGTTGAGTTGAATGGCACGCAATAATATCTCTATCGCCTGCTCCGGCTGTTCTGCTTCGGTCAGGGTCGCTCCGAGATTATTGATAGATTCCAGGTGATTCGGTGCGATAGCCAGTACCTTGCGATAAGTGGCTATCGCGGTTTTCTTATCCTTTTTTTCACGCGCAATGCTGCCGGTATTATTAATGGCGGAGAGCAATTGCGGATTAATCGCTAAGGCGCGCTGCTGGCATGCCGAGGCTTTATCCAGCTCTTTATGGTCATAATAGGCGATCCCTAAATTACTCTGGGCCGTCGCGGAACTCGGTTCCAGCGCGACGGCCTGCTCTCCATAACGAATAGCCTCATCGAGTCTCTCCAACTTGCGACACATCTCACCGATATTGGAATGAAACTGAGCTTCCCCGGGTTTATTGGCGATGGCCTGAGCGATGATATTGATCGCCTTTGCAGTATTCCCCGCCTGATGAGTAACAACCCCCAATAAATGTAAGGCCTGAGCATGCTGAGGCGCCGCCTGTAAGATAAGGGTTAGCAAGTTCTCGGCTTGTGGGAGCCGGCCCTGAGACTGATGCTGGAAAGCAAGCTGCATGGCTTGGGGTAATGTCAGTTGTTGACCTGAGGGCGTTTTGTCAGCTGATAAAGGCGGTGTCGATGGCATGGGAAGTCTCAGATTACGATGGCGGCTTAGGGTTGATGTTTTAAATTAGTATCTCCTAATTCATTGAGAATAAAGATATGTACTCCTGTCTGTGGCAACGGTAAGATCAAAGATCTTCCTAGTTGTAACTATGCAAATAGTATCAGGGATCTAAAATGAAAACCGTCTTTAAGCGCAAGACCCTCCATATAGCTATGAGCGCCGCATTGTTGTCGTTGACAAGCCTGCCCAGCTTGGTTCAGGCGGACCCTTTGGCAACGTACAGCCTGGGAGGTGTTGATGGCGGAGCCGGTGCTACTAGCCTCAGCCTTACAAACGGATCGGCTGTGAATAATCTTGTGATTCTGAAAGATATGACGATGGTCAACAACGATGGCACCATTGAAACCACGGATCCCGCTAATGCGGCCTTGGTCATTAATTTAGGAGCGAGTGTTACCACTCTAACGAATACGGGCACTATCCAAAATAATAGCAGTGATTATACCAGTAATGACAATACTAGTCTGGTCGTTTTGTCTGTTGCTGGTAATATAGAATATGATGATCAGATGATAAACGAGGGCATTATTAGTGCCTCAATTATTAAAGATTTCACTTTCACTTCTACGGACATTACTGTTAAAGCCATAGGTATGAATATAGCTGGGGATATGGACGGGACGCTTTCAAATACGGGTCAAATAAATATATCATCTGCATATCAGGGTTCTACTAATGTTAATGGTGTTTATGGTGCCGGTGTATACGTTGAGGGCTCTGCTGCTGGAACGATCACCAATGAAAATGACATAAAAATCACCAGCGCCTATTCTTCTGAAAACCGCAATGATATTAACGGTATTTATATTGCTAATAATCTGACGGGCTCCATTATCAATGCCGCGGATGCCACTATTACCGCAGAGGCTACTAATTACAACGAGGACTCTGGTGATGATGTCACGGCGACGGGCATCTATGTCGGTGGCGATGTGGCTGGTGACATTACGAATGATGGCACTATAACGGCACGCGCTATCAGCATAGATGACGATGCAGAGGCTTTTGGTATTTACGCGAGATCACTCTCCGGAGATATTATCAATAAGGGAGAAATCTTCGTTGAAGCGAAAGCAATAAATGACACTGTATCTTCCGTCATGGGGATTTATGTTTACTCAGGTGTCAGTCAGTCAGGCTCAATTATTAACTCAGGTTTGATCTCAATCGATTCTGTGGGGAGCGATGAGATTGAGGGCGCAGGGATATATGTCGGCCGTGATATGGCAGGTGAGCTTCGCAACGAAGGCACGATCATCTTGAAGGCAACGCTTAATGCACATAGCGCTGAATCTTTTTATGGTATTGATATATCTACCCTGTCTGGAACGCTGACAAACACCAGCACAGGATCCATAGACGTATCAGGGACCGCAACTGAGTACAGTCAAGATTTTGGTGGTATTGACATAAGTAAGTTAACGGGAACACTGAATAACCAGGGCAGCATTAGAGTCACCGGTATAGGTGAGAGTGATATGGTAGCAGCTACCGGTATGGACATATCACGTATGGAAGGGACTGGTAATATAAACAATAGCGGTGAAATAGTCGTCACGGGCATGCGTAACGCTGAGGCTACCGGTGTAAATATTTCGCCGCTGGATGGGCAATTTAATAATAGTGGTACAATTATAGCGATTGATGAGAGGGGGTATGATTTAGCCGTAGATGTCTATTCGGGTACGGGTAGCTTTAACAACCTGGGCGGTGGTCTGATTGAGGGTGATATTGATATAGGTGGCAGCGTGGCCGTTATGAATGCCGGAACGATCTCCCTACCCTCGATCCATCAGGGTGATATAGCAGGCGATTATAGCCAAACAGCTACGGGCACCCTGCGCATCGGCGCAGTGAGTGACATTTTGTATGGTTCCCTTGTCGTCGGGGGCACCGCAAACTTCGCAGAGGGTACCACGATCGATGTGGATGTGGCAGGCACCAACAGCTTAGACGTTGATTCTGAATTGCTTGCTGTGATCAGTGCTGGCGTGCTGGAGGCTACAACCTTTACCGTCATCGATAACAGTGCGCTATTGAATTTTAGCGCCCTGATTGACCTTGATGCAGATACGGTAGCGTTACAAGCAGAAAAGGGTCAAACAATCGTTGAGGCGATAAGGGTAGCCGGCAAACCGTCAACCCAGGGAGCGGCAGCCGTTTTTGATACCGCACCTTCTGGTCTTGCGGCAGCCACTGCTGAGTTAAACCTGCTGGCTACGGAGCAAGAGGTTGCCAATGCCGTTGAAACAACCGTGCCAGGCATCACGGGGGGTGTTGCGCAGTTAACAGGTTTTACCTCGGCTGCCGTGACCCGGGTTGTTGCGTCGCGCCAGGCCTCGGCAAGAGGCTTAGCATCGGGTGACGGCTTTCTGACGGAGCGTCATCTGTGGTTTAAACCCTTCGGTAGCTGGACGGATCAGGATGAGCGTCAGGGTGTCACGGGGTATGACATTAATAGCTATGGTTTAGCCTTCGGTGCCGATGGCGATATCTCATCGATGTGGCATGTCGGTTTTGCCTTAGCCTATATCAACAGCGCCGTAGAGAGTAATCTCAGTGCCGGTAGGCATGATATAGCTATGGATACCTACGAGGCCAAGGTGTATGCCACCGCCAGCCTGGATGAGGTTACCGCCGTTAATCTGCAGGCGGGTGTGGGTACCTCGGCTTACGACAGCAGGCGTCTCGTCTATACGGGCGATGTTGCTGCGGCCAAGTATGACAGCTGGAATGCACAGCTCAGTGCAGCCTTAGAGCGTAGTTTTCAGTCGGGTGAAAAAACCCTGCTGACGCCCTATGTTCATGCCGATTATAGTTACGTGGATGTCGAAAGTTACACCGAGACAGGCGCAGGGGCATTGAATCTTAATGTCGCTGCTGACAACGCTGCCAGCTTGATTTTCGGAGCGGGTGTTAAGACAAATCATGCAGTATCCGATGAACTCGTGCTGATGGCGGATGCTGGCGTGGGTTACGATGTGCTGACGGAGTCTTCAAACTTAACCTCTTCCTTTACAGGCGGTGGTGCCAACTTTACGACGGCAGGCATTAAACCTGATGAGTGGGTTTATAACGCTAGTGTGGGTGCTGCTTATAATCTGGAAAATGGCACTGAAGTCTCTGCAAACTATACGCTTAATGCACGTGAGGATTACACCGATCAAGCGGTCAGTGTTAATGTTAGAACGCTGTTTTAGGCTCAGTCGTCCTAAACAATAAAAGCACCTGCGGGTGCTTTTTATTTAACTTATTTTCTAATATAGATGGAAAATATATGAAGCGTCTTTTTATTATTATCAGCCTGGGTTTACTATTACCCTGCGCGACTGCTTTTTCTGCTGCTAATTCTGCTGCTAATTCTTCTGCTAATTCTGCTGCTAATTCAGGTGATAAGTTTGGTGACTGGTTGTTTGAGTGCCAGGCTTTGGCAGCCAATAAAACCAAATGCGTGCTCTCTCAAACATTGATAAATAATGAAAGTAAGCAGCGCGTGCTGCGGTTAGCGATTAGTAAGTCTAAAGATGGTACGGGATTAAGGTTGGTTTCTGTTATGCCGTTAGGGATCTATCTACCTGCTGGAGTGACTGTCAATACTGAAAGGGGTGTGGCCATACCCATGATGTTAAAATCCTGTACTCAGCAGGGCTGTATAGCCACCTCGGTCCTGACAGCTGAAAACATAGAGGCAATAAAATCTGAGAAGGAGATGAGTGTTGTATTTTCAGTGAATAAGAATACCCCGGTAAAGCTTTCCATCTCATTAAAGGGGACCCGTGTGGGGTTGAAAGAGATTAACTAAGGATCGTTAATCAAATCTCCGGTCTCAGTATTTTTTTATACCAGTTTTGTAGATGGCGTTGCTAGTAACGCTGATATCACTATTAGAGTGCTATGATTAAGGTAGTTGATTTCTCCCCTACGTAAATGAAGGGGGGTGATTCAGCAGCATAAAATCGTCTTTATTTTAATCCAGGTTTAACAATAGAGGCATTGATTAGAGTATGGATACTATGGCTCTGCTTTGGGGCCTGTTGTTCAGTTCGATTGGGCTCGGCTATTTTATTTACGGCAAGAGACAATCTCAGGCTGTAGTAAGGTACGCGGGTCTTACTTTAATGATATATCCCTACTTTATTTCTAATACGGTTATTTTGGTGGTGGTAGGTGTTTTATTATTACTGCTTCCCAGATTCGTAAAGAGTTGAGGTGGCACGCCGTAGTTTGACAGACCTGCCTGATGTATGTGCTGGCTTGTTTTCATTGGAGGAAAATAATGGCAGATCCAAAAATTACCCTTGAGTATACCCGCACGCTAATTTGGCCCGTGTTCGCCTTAATGGTGTTGTTGGTGTTCCAGAGCGACATTAGTGGCATGATTTCCAGAGGTGTTGAGTTGGATATTCTGGGTGTGACTGTTAAGGGCACTCCAGGAAATAATCTGAAAGAACTGTTGGCCACGGAGGAACGGTTACTTAGTACGGTTGACAGGATTAAGAAAGGAACTAGTGCGCAGTCGGTCCTGATTAAGCGCCTGGAGGCCGAGAAAGAGCAGTTGCTGGCGGAGAATAGCGATTTGAAGGGGCAGCTTGTACGGGTCAGCTTGGCCGCCGGAGAGGATCCAGCCGAATTTTTGGAAGACACGGCGGCGGGCATGGGCGAAACGCATAAGGATAAGGGCGCTGCTGTCGCCAGCTTGGCATTGGAAAGCGAAATCCAGCAGAACCTGAATACCGCACAGATGATATTGGCCGGCCCGGCCGTCAAGAACGCGAGCAGGCTCGAGCTCGATGGCTTTAACCATATTCTGGCCGGTCGATGGCAAGCGGCCCTCGATAGCTTTGAGTCTGCCTACGAGGTCTATCCTGACTACCACAATGTCCGCGAGATCACTCAGTTGCTGAGGCGCAATAGGGATGCCCTGGTGGCAGGTGACCAGGCTAAAGTCCTGGAGGTGATGAGCGCTATTGTTGAGCGTTACTCCTGGGGTGCTCCGGCTGCGGTTATCAACGCTATTCAACAACGACTGGAGAGCTGAGTACCTGATCTAACGGGAAAAAGATGGCAGCCAAGCGTTATTTAATCCTGGCAGCACTTTTCCGAGCCGGAAAACGGCTGCCGTTTTTTCGAAAAGCTTATCAACGGAGAAGTCTCTTTGAAACGCCCTAAACTCTGATGTATGGGGGGGTGCGATGTGGACTGAGCGTCGCTACCGTTGGTTTCGCCCACAGGGGCAAATGCCTAAGGGTAGTCCCTTTGCAGGGCGTCCCTAGCCAGCCCTGACTAGCCATTTATGGCTGGTTTACTGGCCAGCCTGCTCGCTCTCTGTTGCTGCAAAAGGGCGCCGCCAGTGATCACGATCAGTCCCGCAAAGATGAAGCCGAAGGTGATCTGCTGATCTATTCCGAAGGGTTCGCCGAGGATGAAAACACCCGAAAGAAGCTGCAACGAGGGGGCTATATAGAGCATAAAGCCGAGAACGACCAGGCTTAGATGTTTTGCGGCTGCGGCAAAGGCCAATAGCGGCAAGGCCGTCAAGATTCCCGCCGAGACCAATAGCAGACCATCGCTGGACAGGCTGAAATGCTGTTCTCCGTGCCACGCAAGCCACAGCCAATAAGCCAATGCGAAGGGGAGCAAGAGCAGGCTCTCGATCATTAGACCGGTGACCGTATCTACGGCGGTCTGTTTGCGGATAAGGCCATAGAGGCCAAAGGAGGTTGCCAGAATCAGGGCTGTCCAGGGGACCTGATGACCGCCCACTATTTTGTAACCCACGCCTATCACCGCGAGGCTCAGTGCGAACGCCTGGTAGGGAAGGAGACGTTCTTTAAGCACCCAGACGCCAAGCGCAATCCCAATCAGCGGGCTGATAAAATAGCCAAGGCTGGCACCTACCGCATCCCCAATACTGACCGACCAGATGTAAACACCCCAGTTGGTGGCGATCAATAGCGAGGAGGCAAACAGCTGGAGTACCAGTCGTGGTTTTCTTAGCGCAACGTACACCGTATTCCAGCGGCGGCTGAGGGTCAGTACGACCGCAACGAATACGGAGGCCCACACCAGGCGGTGCAGTAAGACCTCGGTGGCAGGAATATGCTGCAGCTGGTGAAAAAACAGGGCAAAACAGCCCCAGATAAGATAAGCGCCAAGCGCCTGAATCAGGCTGCGGGAAACATCTGTCATACACTAGCATCCAAGCTGAGGGTTATGGTCTTAACCTGTAGGCCGCTATTCTGACACAGGGAGCCCTACAGCACAGCGTGTCGTTAAACAGAACGGGATCTAGATACGGAAGGGGACGCGAAGAAAGGAAGGGGAAGAAGGAAGGAAAGGGGGGCTCCTTCTCTTCTTCTCCCTTGTTCAGTCTATGGTTCAGCCTTTGAGCTGGGCCAGCACTGCTTCGGCGACGGCTGTCGATGAGGCGGGGTTTTGGCCGGTGAACAGTATACCGTCCTGGACCGCGTAAGGGCCCCAATCAGGACCCTGGCTGTAAAGTCCGCCACGGCTCTTGAGTTCATCTTCCAGCAAGAAAGGCACGACCTCGGTCAGGCCAACGGCGGCTTCTTCGGTATTCGTAAAGCCGGTGACTCGCTTGCCGTTAAACAGCGCGTCCCCCTGAGCATTTTTCGCATTCAGCAGTGCGCTGGGAGCGTGACAGACGGCAGAGACCGGCTTGTTCTGCCGAGCAAAGGCTTCGATTAAGCGAATCGAATCGACATCTGTCGTTAAGTCCCACAGAGGGCCATGTCCGCCCGGATAGAAGATGGCATCGTAATCATCCGCACTCACTTGTGTTAACCGCAGCGTGTTGGCCAGTTTTTTCTGCAGCTCAGTATCGGCATCAAAACGATGGGTGGCGTCGGTCTGGAAATCCTCAAGGGTGCTGGTAGGGTCGATTGGCGGCTGGCCACCCGCCGGTGATGCCAGGGTGATAGTGCTCCCTGCATCCGCGAAGGTGTAATAGGGTGCCGCAAATTCTTCAACCCAGAAGCCAGTTTTTTTGCCGGTATTACCGAGTGTATCGTGCGAAGTCAAAACAAATAGGATATTCATAGGGTCATTCCTCAGGGAATCTGGGTTTAGGTCGACGCGAACGGGTCGGTCATCTATAGCTTATAACTTGACCAGCATCTTGCCGGTATTCTTACCTTCAAACAGGCCTATAAAGGCGTCTGGCGCCTGTTCTATGCCATCAAAAACGGTCTCCTTCCAGCTGACTTTTCCTTGCTTTATCCAGGCTGCCATCTGTTCTACAAACGCGGGATAGCCATCCCAGTGGTCAAACACAATAAATCCCTGCAGCTTGAGCTTTTTGATAACAATTTGCGACAGGTTGGCAGGCCCCGGCAGGGCTGCCGTCGCGTTGTACTGATCGATCATGCCGCAGACAGCGATGCGGCCATTAGCGTTCATCAGGTTGAGGACCGCTTCGAGATGCGCGCCGCCCACATTTTCAAAATAGACATCGATGCCTTCGGGGCAAGCGCTGGCGATATCGGCCTGCAGGTCGTCGCTGCTCTTGTAATTAACCACGGCATCCACTCCCAGCTCTTCTATGAGGTAGCGGGATTTGGCATCAGAGCCGACACTGCCCGCTACATAGCAGCCTTTGAGTTTGGCTATCTGGCAAACGATGGCCCCCACCGCCCCCGATGCCGCTGACACGAAGACCCGGTCGCCTGGTTTAAGCGCGGCAATTTTCGTCAGCCCGGTAAAGGCCGTCATCCCTGGCATTCCCAACACGCCTAAATAGGCTTGCTCAGGGATTTCGATCTCTGGCAGCCGCTGCAGATCTTCACCGGTGGTGGTGAAATACTGACGCCAGCCCTTCATGCTGGAGACCTTTGCTCCGACGGCAAATGCCGGGTTGTTGGATTCAACCACCTCGCCAACGGCGCCGCCCTCAAGGACGTTATCGAGGGCGAAGGGCGCTATGTAGCTCTTGCGATCCGTCATGCGTCCTCGCATATAAGGGTCTACCGACATCCATAGGTTTTTAACGAGCACCTCGCCGTCTTTCAGCATGGCGATGGCTGTAGACACGAGACTGAAATCTTCAGCCACGGGCAGGCCTACAGGACGGTGTTTAAGGTGAATCTCCTGATTTTTTTCGATATACATGCTCAGCCCTCTATTCAAACGTTGTCATTAACTAGGCCGTTAGTCTATTCTGACCATTATTATGCGTCCAATGCATTAAGATCATAGTCGCTATAATTTAAAATCATTAACTGAGAGAACTACGCCCTTGAATCTCACCAGCCTGTGTTCTACTGATCTGAATCTGCTGCCAGTTTTTCAGGTGCTGCTGGAAGAGCGCAATGTTACCCGTGCCGCAGGGCGTTTAAATTTAACTCAGCCTGCTATTAGCCGGAACCTGGCGCGGTTGCGTCAGCTGTTTAACGACCCCCTGTTTACACGTACGCCTAAAGGCTTGGCTCCGACCCCGCGAGCGCAAGCGCTGGCACTTGACCTGCAGCAGTCCTTGTATAATCTCAGCCAGTTGATTGAGCCGGCGACCTTTATCCCTGCCCAAGCGACGAATACCTTCAGGTTGGCGACGACCGACTACGGTGCCCAGGTCTTATTGCCGGCGGTGCTAAGGCGTTTGCGGGTCGAAGCACCGCAGGTGAACCTGGAGATCATTCCCTGGCAAGAGAGTTTGTTGCAGCAGCTGGATCAACAGGCTATAGACCTGGCCACCTGCACGGTCGCCGATGTCCCTGCTGCGATTCATGGTCGCGGGGTCGGTAGCGACAGGTTTGTCTGTGTCGTGCGTGAAGGCCACCCGCTTATCGATCAGGGGCTGGATCTTGAAAGTTATGCCCGCAATCCGCATGCGCTGATTACCATGGGTGGCTCGCGTAAAGGCGCGATTGATCATTTACTCGAACAACAGGGATTAAAACGTCGTATCGCCTTAAGAGTGCCCCATTTTGTCGCAGCCCTGGCTCTGGTTGCTCAGAGTGACCTCTTATTGACGGTCCCTTACGGATTAGCGAAAAGCTGTGCCGCCCAGTATCAGCTAAAAATTCTACCCTTCCCCATGGCGCAGGATGACTTTACGTATTCCATCATCTGGCATGAAAGGCATAGCAAAGACCCCGGACATAGTTGGTTACGCACGCTGGTCTTTGAGCAGTTAACCCAAACCCTGAAGACCCTGAATAGCGACTTTAGGGTTTGATGCCAGCTTCATGGCTGAGCTTCATGGCTGAGCTTGGTGGCTGGGGTTAGTGACTGGGGTTAGTGACTGGGGTTAGTGACTGGGGTTAGTGGCAGCTCGGTCGTTGACCAACCATCGCTCAACGTCTGCAGGAAGGCCACCAGGGCATGCTCCTCGGCGACGGTTAATTTTAAATCTCCCAGTTCCTCCGTGTTCACATTGGCCGCAACCTCGGGGGCTCCCCAGCGATCACTGATATCTCTCTTGTTGTAGAAGGCGACCACCTCCTCGAGATCTGCGAAGGTCCCGTTATGCATGTAAGGGCCGGTCAAGGCGCTATTACGCAGGGTCGGTACCTTGAATTTACCTCGCTCATCGGTGTGTATTCGCGGGTTGTCAGCCAGCCCCTGATCACGCCGCAGGGCACCCTCGGGATTAAAGACCGTCACGGCATGAAAAGGGAAACCGACAGGCGCCGGCGTACCCAGATTGTCATAGCTGAAATCGGTAAACAGCGGAGGCTGCCCATCCGCACTAGGTTGACTAGGGTGGCAGGCCGCACAGTTACCCTTCTCTTCGGCTTCAAACAGCTGTAACCCCTCCTTCTCTATGGCGCTAAGCGGTGTTTCACCGCGCAGGTAAGCATCATATTTGGAGCTGAATGGGTTGACCTCGCTACTGGCTTCGAAGGCGGCTATCGCTTCAGCGACAGCATCCAAGGCACGCTCCGGCTGATCCCAGATCGCCACACCGTAGAGGCGCTCTATATCCTGAGCATAGGGTTGCTGTCTCAGCTTATCGCGGAACACCGCTACCGAGGAGTTGTTCATCTCCAGGGGGTTGAACAAAGGGCCTTTGACCTGCTCCTTGAGGCTGCTGGCGCGACCGTCCAGGAAAAAACCACCGATCCAGGTGCCATCTTCTGCATTGTAATGCCAGTCAGGTGTCAGATGACTGTAGGCGACGGTAGGCGCGTTACGGTTACCGTAGCGCGTGGGATCAGCTCCGGGTGAAACCCTGAGGCCGCTATCTGCAAAACCTGTTTTAGAATGGTGACAGCTTGCACAAGATTGCCCGGCGGGCTCTGACAGCTGCTCATCGTGGAACAGCTGCTTACCTAAGGCCTCTTTGGTAAGCGGCGGCAGGGGTGGCGCTGTCTGTAGGGGATCCGTCAGTCCGCAGGCGCTAAGAACGGGAAGCAGCAGGATCAGTGGGAACTTGGATCCAGAGAAAAGTGTGAGCAGGGGGTTAGGCATGATGTTCTCGTGGGTGAAAGGTATCAACAAACGAGAATAGTAATGATAACGGTTCTCAAACGCAAATGTGAATTATTTTCTGTACCTTGTGCATTCCTTCATAGTCGATATGGCAAGGACTCTGCCATAAGGCTTTTGCAGCAAGATCAACACTCAATGGTGGGCGCTGTAACCCGGACTGCCGGCGAAGCGTTTCTGTTGTTTGATGTTGTATATCATCCGGTCTACCTCATCGAGTATCTTATCGACACAGGTATTGGTGTCTGCCTGGTAGCATTTGGCCCCTACACTGATGGTTAATGGCGGCATGCTGTCCCGCTGTTCTTTAAATAGATTGAGTTTGCGCTGAACCCGTATCGCCAGGTTTTCCATATCATCTTGTTGGCGAATAAATATCAGGGCGGCAAATTCATCACTACCGATTCTTGCTCCGATATCCGAGTCCCTCAGTTCGCTGCTGAGGGCATTCGCCATCGCTTGCAGTGCCTGGTCACCGATCTTCTGTCCGACCTGTTCGTTGATGCTGCGCAGATTATCGAGATCGAAGTAGATCAATGCATAGGTGTGGCCGTAACGCTTGGCGACACTGAGTTTATACCCGGCAAGGGTTTTAAAGCCTTGGCGGTTGTAGATTCCGGTTAATTCGTCAGTCAGCCTCAGCTCACTAAGGAGCTGGTCCTGAACCATAAAATGAAGATCGGATTCAATCAGGGTGGCAAAGGTTTTCAATAATGCGAAAAACTCGGGCCGATAACTGGTGGGGGCCCGATCCTGGATGCACAGTGAGCCGAACAGTAACCCACTGGGCCAATAGACAGGGATCCCCAGATAGGAGACAAACCCCGACTGCTTCACCTCCTGGTGGTTGGACCAGCAAATATCACTGCGGGCATCAGGGATGTAAAGTTCTCGTTTCAGCTCGGCGATAATATGGCCGAAAAACTCTGCTTCACGCGGAATAAAGCTGCCATCAGGGTAGGAGTATTCATTGCGATGACTCGCAGCAATGATTTGAGAGCCTTGGCTTATTGTCTGTACGATGCAGGCAGACGGGGCATGGAACAGGGTTGCGAGTAAGTCAACATGTTCCTGCCACTTTTGGATTGAGATAGGCAGATCATCAACCTCAAGAAGCCATGTATTCCGATCTTTCATAGTCCACTGGTGCCCCATCTGTTTAATAGTTTGAGTTTAGCCCATCCCACCCCACCTAGGTATGGTTAATGCTCTGTCCGTTCGCGATCGAGGTCCGTGGCCATCCTCAGTTCGCCGGGGTCGGCCCTTTGCGGAAGAATTGCGCCTGAGCGGAGTCATCCTCTGCGTCGTTGGCCTGTTCATCCTTAGGATCGGATTCTAGCTCTAATGAAAAGCCTGTAGCGGTAAGGTCCTCGGTGTTGGTCTCGGTGGTCTGTTCGGAGCCCTGGATGGATTCTCCGCTGGGTGTTGTCTCTTTGGTTGTTTGGGTCGTTGTCTGGGTCTTGGTTTTGCTGAGCAGGCGCATCCGTAGTCCTAAATTGGTCTTGGAGTCGGCGTTTTTGAGCGCCTCTTCCGCGCTGATTCGCCCCGCTTTCCAGAGGCCGAATAGGGCTAAGTCGAAGGTCTGCATCCCTGAGACGGCTGACTTCTCCATCGTTTCTTTAATCTCGTCGATATGCCCTTTCTTGATCAACTCGGCTATTCTCGGCGACCCCAGCAGGACTTCGATCGCCGCTGCGCGCTTCCCGTCTTTCGTTGGCATCAGGCGTTGCGAGATAATACCCTTCATGTTCAGTGAGATATCGAGAAGTAATTGCTTGTGACGTTCCTCGGGAAAAAAGTTGATGATCCGCCCCAACGCCTGGTTGGCATTATTGGCATGCAGTGTCGACAGGCACAGATGGCCGGTCTCGGCAAAGGCCAGGGCATGCTCCATCGTTTCGGCGCTACGGATCTCGCCGATCAGGATGACATCAGGTGCCTGGCGCAGGGTGTTCTCTAGCGCATCCTGATAGGAGAGGGTGTCGACACCGACTTCACGCTGATTAATAATGGACATCTTATGCCGATGCACAAATTCAACCGGATCTTCGATGGTGATAATGTGTCCGGCGCTGTGGGTGTTGCGGTAGTCGATCAGTGACGCCAACGAGGTGGACTTTCCCGAACCGGTACCGCCTACGAACAGGATCAGACCGTTCTTCTCCATAATAAGCTTGGTCAGGATATCGGGTAGCCCCAGTTTTTTAATATCAGGGATGTCGGTAGAGATAGCGCGGATCACCATCGAATATTCATAACGCTGGCGAAAGATATTGACTCTAAATCGGCCCAAGCCAGGTTTTGACAGTGCCAGATTCATCTCCGGGCGCTCCTGGAAGTCGCGAATCTGATCCTCGTTCATGACAGAGTAGGCTATCTCTTTAATCTGACCGCGTTCCATGACCTTGTCTGCGATAGGGAGCAGTTTCCCATGAATTTTTGCGCTGGGGCGGGCGTTCGTCGACAGAAATAGATCCGCACCATCTCTATCCACCAATATTTCCAGATAACGGTCGAGTTCTTCAGACATGGGCAGCTCCTGTCATTCGATCCGCAGCGCTGTTGCTATCCACCAGGATTTTGAGATAACGGTCGAGTTCTTCAGACATGGGCAGCTCCTGTCATTCGATCCGCAGCGCTGTTGCTATCCACCAATATTTCCAGATAACGGTCGAGTTCTTCAGACATGGGCAGCTCCTGTCATTCGATCCGCAGCGCTGTTGCTATCCACCAGGATTTTGAGATGACGGTTGAGTTCTTCAGACATGGGCAGCTCCTGTCAGGTGTAGACCGCGTATAGACAGCGGGATGGCGGGGTGTCCGTGTGGATTCGGGTAAGCATTGTAGTCTAAACACCGTCGCTGTATTCGATAAGCGCTCAGGTTATTATTATACCGTTATGTCTTAGGCATCTTGATGCGCTTTTTAGGGTAGGATGCAAATCTCGATGCCATTACCTAGGAAACCTTATGCTTAAAGCCCTCTTTCTTGATCTGGATGAAACACTTTGCGACACCCAGGGTGCTAATGAGCAGGCGAAACGGTTGATGATACGAGCGCTGAGCACGCAGTATGGTGGTAAGTGCGATGCTCAGGCCGTTGCAAGCGCCTATGTTTCCGGGATCTATCGCGACTGGACTGACCGTCAGCGTGCTCGGTATCTGCCTATTATTGAACAGCAAACAGAGGCCGCGTTCCGCCTGTTGCTCGTCCGGGATCTGCTGGTCGAGCAGGGTATTGAGGATGCCGGGGATGAGGAGATTCAGGCACTGCAACGCAGCTTTGACCGTGATCGCCTAGAGGCCTTCGACTTCTATCCGGGTATCCCTGAGTTCCTGGCCGAGGCTCGTAAGCTCTTTACTCTGGTTGTTATCACCAATGGGCCGGCGTTTTCACAAATCCCCAAGGTTGAGGCGGTAAGACTGGCTGATCATGTAGACCACATCATTATCGGTGGCCAGGAACCGGAGCAGAAGCCGGCACGATCAATTTTCGATAAGGCGCTGCAATTGGCTAACTGTAGCGCCCATGAGGCTATTCATGTGGGCGATAGTTTGGCAACGGATATTCTCGGCGCTCATAATAGCGGTATCACCTCTATCTGGATTCAACATCAGCAACCACTGGATGCGGAACTGGGTGTAAATCCTGAGCATAGGGTGCTGCATCCGAGCGAAATACCCAGGCTTATTTCTGAGCTCCACCAGTCTGAAAA
Source organism: Motiliproteus sp. (assembly GCA_047622605.1). Lineage (GTDB taxonomy): Bacteria > Pseudomonadota > Gammaproteobacteria > Pseudomonadales > Balneatricaceae > Motiliproteus. The sequence continues at coordinate 19,703 of JBLHND010000051.1, forward strand.
AAGGTCGGTATAAGTATCTCTCGGCTGCTGGGCCATCAAGTGCTCCTGCATGGACGACACGCCCTACGTCCCTGTAGGTTGGTCGTCAAGTGCTCCTGCATGGACGACACGCCCTACGTCCCTGTAGGTTGGTCGTCAAGTGCTCCTGCATAGACGACACGCCCTACGTCCCTGTAGGTTGGTCGTCAAGTGCTCCTGCATAGACGACACGCCCTACGTCCCTGTAGGTTGGGTTTCACCTGACAATGCCTGCGCCTTGCTAGCACTGTCGGAATAAAGTGCAACCCACAGGGCTGTGGGGCGGCAGCTGAAGGCTCCTGCAACACCTGCACTTCCCACGTCCCTGTGGGGCGGCAGCTGAAGGCTCCTGCAACACCTGCACTTCCCACGTCCCTGTGGGGCGGCAGCTGAAGGCTCCTGCAACACCTGCACTTCCCACGTCCCTGTGGGGCGTGTTCATCACCATGTTGGGTTACGACGGCCATAGTCTTTCTGACGTTAATATCGTTTAAACCACTACATATTAAACATGGAAACGGTGATGTTCAGCGCAGTCGATAAGTATCATCATGTTTTTAAATAGCGGGTCGTTGATGGCGAGGGTCGTTTGACTAGATGTTTAAAGTAATAG
>JBLHND010000052.1:0-20245 GCA_047622605.1 Motiliproteus sp.
AACCAAGGATGCCCATAAAGGCGTAATTATAGCTGCAAACATAGTATCTAGGCGGATTGTAAATGCTATGGATAAAGCAGCTAGAGAAGTGTTAGAGGGGGGCGCCCCCCTTTGCACAATTACGGATGACGATGTCAAAGCACCCCAATAAATTATATAAATACCAATCGTTCAACACCAATCCACTCGGATTGTTATGTGAAGGGATAGCCTACTACGCTAAGCCGACACAATTTAACGACCCATTAGATTGCAGCCTTCAATCTCTATCGATACAGATATAGCCACTCTTGAGCAACTCTGTAGCATAATGGGTGCTACAGTTCTAAATGAAGAGATTGTTACCACCATAATAGACAATCACCGTTCCATGTCGACCTCGAATGGGGACTATAAAAAAGATCGCGAAGCAGCTCGTTATTACAAACTTAACCTCAGGGTCGGACCAAGATAACTCATTGATTAAATTTATAAATAATTCCAAAAAATCCTGTTATTCAGCCTTAAGCAGGCATTTGAAGCACTGGAAACGATATTGTAACTCGCTGACCGTTCACGTAGTGCATGTTTGTCTACTGTTTCTTTTACCATATAAAGCCAGGTAAAAATAATAAACTTCCTCGAGGCATAGTCTTTTTCCTTAAAGAGAGTATTTTCCTTATGAAACAGGTCGTTTAAATGCAAAAATATAGTATACCTTGAGTTATAAATATATAGAATCAAGAAGATAGTCTGGTCCGACTCGAATGGCATACTCTAAGAATTAGATACCCTCGGCTACCCGATTAGCTATTCTGACTGTCAATTCCTAGGGCTTTTCTCAGGCTAAAAAGTTGTTCCGCTGACCTCGGCACCAACTCACATGCATCGCGAACAACTTGCAGCTCGGCTTCTTCCATATGCAAAGAGTGCAGCTTCGTTCTGCGCTGTGCTCCACCGACTGAGGCCTCCAGCCATACGTTCTCGGGAATATAAATTGTCATGACATACAAGTCATTATCTTCTTCTATAGCGATAATGGTACGCTCATATGCCATCAGTTCCGCCGCTAACTTACCGACATATTTAATTATTTTTTTTGGAATGACTATTTTTAGTTTCTCAAACTCCAGCCGTCTTGCAATTTCTATAACGTCGACAAGTATGCGAAATGTGCCACCTTCGAAATTGCAGCCCTCATCATAGAATACATTGGTTGTCACTTTCGCTCCTCGTTGCTCGAAATAGAAAGCAGCGGGATGGTAATGTCTTTTATTGTATGCACCCTTGATGAGGTTCTCGTACTCGATATAGCACTCGCGCATAACGATTCTTGATTCGCGTAGCTAACGAGCCGTAAAACTACGCAGCAATTTGGAGTTACAGGCCAGATTTCTGGCCGAAATTGAACGCCTTGTTAAGCTTACGATGCAAGGTAAGCAATCCCTGCAGCTAAACAAGCGAATACAGCAGCGTTTTTTACTGGACTTTGCTCACTCGGGGTAAGTAACGCTGCCACAGCAGCAGCTCCGCCAGCAGCCTGAATAACGGAATTGTCTGATTTAAGTAATGCACCTGTCCCAAGCGCAGTAATTAAATATTTTTGAACTTGCGTACTTTCTTTAATGAGGCCACATGAGGTACGAACAAAGTGTTCGCAGTTTTCAGAAAACAGGCTGTAAGGGATGCCAAGGTATTTTTTTGCTGTTTGGATTGCGATATTTGGATTTTTAGACTTTATAGTACTTAGAGTTACACTCTTTCCATCAGAGAAATCTTCCAAGGAGATTTCTTCAACCTTAAGAAATTTCTTGGAGTTGTGAATTACTTTATTGCCACCTACAAAAATACCGTAGTGTTTGAACGCTGTGTATTGAATATATAGTACATCTCCTAACTGATACATCCTGTAACTCCCTGTATTTTAAGTACACTTATATGGGGGCTAAAATCCATTCTTCAAGTAAGGTTAACGCCAAGTTAACCGGCACAGTAACCCGGAGCGCAGTGTTGCGCGATAACATGGTCAGGGTCAGTTCTAACAATGTAGCATCCAAGCTATTTGCATAATCAAAATGCTACGATGATAGACCTGACCGTTTAACGAGAGGTGTTACGAGGAGGCGTTATCTGGCTAGTACTGCCTCGACATTATCCCTGTCTTAGACCCGCAACTTATCAGATTACGTATAAATCAACAAATGATATCTATATCAGCTAGATGCTGCCTTGGTCGCAGACCCTCTGATGTCCGCTTGTCGCAGGTCTTGCCATTAACAGGCACTCAGAACAGTAAAGCCAGCGTCCGCTTCCAAGTTCCTGACTAGCAAGGGCAGGTGGCAGTGGTCACGGCCCCTAAGAGACCCCTTTAGGCCGACTGCTGCCGCTCGGGGTAGGCGCCTGCAGTCCCCGTTTGCGCGGCTGTACTGGAGTATGCCTGCCGCAGAGGCTGTAGATCCTTTGACTCGATGGGGATCTCAGTAGGATGCATTATTACTCATAATTTGCCTGGAACGGCACATTCTCAAGGTTGAGTCTGCGATTTTATCGCTGCAAACTCTGAGCTATGTCTGTCGGCAGGAGTTCTGGCCAGGCACCAGATATCTACCTGTTCGATACCCGCGCGTCGCAGCGCCAGAGCCAGCACCTGGGCGGTACTTCCGGTGGTCATCACATCATCGATCAGCGCTACATGGCGGCGCCCATTAAGATCCAGCTGATCAGCGTTAACCCTGAACGCATGGCGAAGATTGCGGCGTCGTTGTTTAGCGCTGAGACCCTGTTGATGCGGGGTGTCGAGTACACGGCTGCAGGCTTTGGCATTGATCTGGATGCTGAGTCGCGTGCCGATGCTATGGGCCAGCTCCAGCGATTGGTTGAAACCTCGCTGGCGTAGGCGGTGAGGATGCAGAGGGACGGGGATCAGTTGTTGCGGTAGCGGCTGCTCAGGGGTCGCGACCGGAAGCTGTTGCGCGAACAGGCGGCTGAACAGTTCGATGTTGTGGTAATCGGCTCGCTGTTTGAAACGCTGGATAAGCCGGTCAACCGGGAATTCGTAACGTAGCGGTGCATAGGTGTGAGTAAAGGCCGGAGGGTGCTTGATGCAGTGGCCGCAGCTCAGAGACGCGGGCCTTTCTTTCTGGGGCTGTTCTACTGGGGGCTGTTCCCTTTGGGGTTGCTCGAGAGCGGGCGTGCTCGGCAGGTCGGGTAGAGGTTCTGCACAGTGCTGGCAATAATGGTTAAGCCAGGGCAGGTCTCGCTCACAACCCAGGCACAGAGGGAAGGATCGCTGGCTGGGCTGCTGGCATAGCAGGCAACAGGGCGAATCGAAGAGCTGGTCAATAAAAGACCTAAGGTAAACTCTGATGTTTTTCATGGGTTGACAGGTAGATCCGTATCGGTAAACTCGTGCCTCTCCATAGGCCGGAGCGGTTGTTCGATAGTCTAGTTCGAACTCTGCGCGGCCGGCGCATCTTATTCAGGATCATCCTTATGCTCTACCCTGCTGACGCTAGCCCACGCTATGACTGGAGCGCCGCTCAAGTACAGGCGCTGTTTGAGCTGCCTTTTAATGACCTGCTGTTTCATGCCCAGAGCGTACACCGGCAGCATTTTGATCCTAACCAGGTTCAGGTCAGCACCTTACTGTCGATCAAGACCGGTGCCTGCCCGGAAGACTGCGCTTACTGTCCGCAGAGTGCTAAATATGCCACCGATCTGGAAATCGAGCGCCTGATGAAGGTCAAGGAGGTGCTGCGCGAAGCCGAGGCCGCCAAATCCAAGGGCGCTACCCGGTTCTGCATGGGTGCCGCCTGGCGCAGTCCTAGAGCCAAGGATATGCCCTATGTGATCGAGATGATCCAGGGTGTCAAGGCGATGGGGCTAGAGACCTGTATGACCCTGGGGATGCTGGACGGTCAGCAGGCCACGGATCTGGCAGACGCGGGCTTGGATTACTATAACCACAACATCGATACCTCGGCAGAATACTACGGCAGTATCATCACCACGCGCACCTTTCAGAATCGGCTAGATACGCTGCAGAATGTTCGCGACTCCGGCATGAAGGTCTGTTGCGGCGGGATTATAGGGATGGGCGAGGAGCTTAGAGATCGCATCAGCATGCTCTTAACCCTGGCCAATATGGCCGAGCATCCCGAGAGTGTGCCCCTCAATATGCTGGTGAAGGTCGAGGGCACGCCGATGGATAAGGTCGAGGACCTGGAACCCTTCGAGTTTATCCGCACCATCGCCGTGGCGCGCATCCTGTTGCCAAAGTCGCATGTGCGGCTGTCGGCCGGACGTCAGGCCATGAACGAGCAGATGCAGGCGCTGTGCTTTTTGGCAGGCGCTAACTCGATCTTCTACGGTGAAAAGCTGCTGACGACCGATAATCCCGAGACCGACGCGGATCGGCAGCTGTTCGCTAAGTTGGGGATCAATCCCGAACAGGGCGAAGCTGCGTCTGACGCGGCGCACGAACTGGCGATCCTGGGGCAGCTGCAACAGACGCAGCAGGCCGCCGAGGGTGACGCCAGATTCTACGATGCCGTCAGCTGATGAGCGGGTTTAGTGGACTGGCTGACGCGCTGCAACAGCGTCAGGATCAGAATTTATACCGTTATCGTCGCGTCCTGGAGTCTGCCCAGGCACCGGAGGTGCGTGTCGATGGGCAGCCGTATCTGGCCTTCTGCAGTAACGATTACCTGGGGCTGGCTAACCACCCTGAGGTGATCCAGGCGTTCCGTGCTGCCGCCAATGAGTTTGGGGTCGGCAGCGGTGCCTCACATCTGGTTAACGGCCATAGTCGCCATCACCATCGGCTCGAAGAGGCGCTGGCCGAGTTTACCGGTAGGCCTAGGGCGCTGCTGTTTTCGACCGGCTATATGGCCAATCTGGGCGCAGTTAATGCGTTGATCGGCAAGGCCGATGCAGTGTTTCAGGATAGGCTCAATCATGCCTCTTTACTCGATGCGGGACTCCTCAGTGGCGCACGCTTTCAGCGCTACCTGCACAATGTTCCCGAGAGTCTGGCTAAAAAACTGCAGCGTACCCAGGCCCGCCGTAAGCTGGTGATCAGCGATGGGGTCTTCAGCATGGACGGTGACAGGGCGCCGTTAGCCGAACTCAGCCAGGTCACGCAGCAGCATGACGGTTGGCTGATGGTCGACGACGCCCATGGGTTTGGTTGCCTCGGCCCGAGCGGCGGTGGTTGTGTAGAGCAGCTGGGCTTGACGCTCGAGCAGGTGCCGGTGTTGGTCGGTACCCTGGGCAAGGGCTTTGGTACCGCGGGCGCCTTTGTGGCAGGTTCCGAGGTGCTGATAGAGACGCTGATTCAGCACGCGCGCAGTTACATCTATACCACCGCGATGCCACCGGCCGTGGCGGCAGCGAGCCTGGTCTCGTTGCGCCTGATCCAGCAAGGCCAGCAGCGTCGCGCGCAGCTTGCGCAGCTGATCGCTCAGTTTCGCCAAGGGGCTCGGCAGCTTGGGTTGGCATTGATGGACTCACAGACACCGATCCAGCCGATACTAGTCGGTAGGTCGGCGCACGCGCTGGCGCTGAGTGCCGGGCTGGCCCGGCGCGGCATCCTGGTCACTGCGATCCGTCCTCCTACCGTTCCTGAAGGCAGCGCTCGGTTGCGGGTGACGCTGAGTGCGGCGCATAGCAGCGAACAGGTTGAACGCTTGTTGCAGGCGCTGGCCGAGGCTTTCGCCGAACTGACTGACGCCGAACAGGCTGACGCCGAACAGGCTGACGCTGAGCGGCCTGGAGCCAGCTCTTGATGAGTATTTATGGCGCACTGAGTGGTAAGCCCGGCGCCCAGCCTTTGGTGCTGTTGCATGGCTGGGGGATGACAAGCGACATCTGGCAGAGTTGGTTGCCGGCTCTGGAAGCGGATTTTCAAGTCCTGGTCGTTGATCTGCCGGGGTTGGGGCGTAGCCCCTTTGAGACCGCTAAGCCCTATAGTCTTGATACTCTGGCTGAACAGATCCTGGCGTACAGCCAGCCGCGACTGCAGCAACCCGCGATCTGGCTGGGCTGGTCTCTTGGCGGTATCGTTGCCGCGCATATCTCCGCCAACTACCCCGAGTGCTCAAGAGGGCTGGTGACGATCGCGACCAATCCCTGTTTTGTGCAGCGCCCCGATTGGCCTGAAGCGATGCCGCCGGAGACCTTCGAGGCCTTTCAGGACGCGCTCGGCACTGAACCATTCAAAACACTAAAGCGCTTTGCCCAGTTACAGGGGCAGGGGGATCCTGACCCGCGTCAGCTGCTACGTACCCTCAGGGCCGTGACCGCCGAGTCGTTGAGCAGCGCCTCGAAGCTGGAAGCCTCGCTGGCCTTGCTAGCCGCTGACTATCGTCCGCTGTTCGCCGGTTTGAGCCTTCCACGGCTGTTTCTGTATGCTGCCGAGGATGCGCTGGTGCCTGTCGCTGTGGCGCAGTCTGCTCTGCTCCGCGGGCATTCGCTACGGATCGCCAATGCCGGTCATCTGCCCTTTATTACCGCCGAACAGGCGGTGACTCAGGCCGTGATGCACTGGGCTAAGGAGGGGGTTCATGCCTGAGCAGGCGTTGCGACGTGACGCTGCTGAGCGTTTGAATAAGCAGCTAGATAATGCCGGGCACTTGTTGCCTTTTATCACCGCCGAGCAGGCGGTGACTCAGGCCGTGACTCAGGCGGTCAGGGACTGGACCAGGGAGCGGGTTGATGCCTGAGCAGGCGTTACGACGAACGGAAGATGAACGTTTTAATAAACAGCTGGTGGCCGGCTCGTTCAGCCGCGCGGCGGCAAGCTATGATTCTGTTGCGGGCTTGCAGCGGCAGGTGGGCAGTCACCTGTTACAGCTGCAGCCAAGGGACTGGGGCGGACAGTTGCTGGATCTGGGGTCGGGCACCGGTTATTTTTCCTTACCCTTGGCACAGCTCTCCGGTAGCCGGGTGGTGGCTCTGGATCTGGCTCAGGGTATGTTGGACTATGCCCGCAGCCTTCGCCCGCATGCCGATATCGATTATCTGTGCGCGGATGCCGAGCAACTCCCCCTGGCAGACGGCTGTGTTGATGGGCTGTTTAGCAGTCTGGCGATTCAATGGTGCCAGCGTCCGGAGCGCTTGTTTGCTGAGCTTGCCCGAGTGTTGCGTCCTGGAGCCCGAGCGTTGATCGCAACGCTGGGCCCGGATACTTTGTGCGAGTTGCGCCAGGCCTGGGCGGCGGTGGATGGCTATCAGCATGTTAATCAGTTTGAATCCCAGCGGTGTATGGACGTGGCCATTGACCCAGGGTTTGAGATCGAGTCTTTCGAACAGCAACGCATTGTCCTGCAGTTTGAGCAGCTTAAGCAGCTGACTGATGAGCTAAAGGGGCTGGGGGCGCATAATCTGAATCCGGGTCGTCAACCGAGCCTTTCCGGACGTCAGAGAGTCAAAGCCTTCCGTAATGCTTATGAAGTCCGGCGAGATACTCAGGGGAAGATTCCTGCGACCTATCAGGTTTTTTATTATAGGCTCAAACGGCGTTAGATCGATCAGGACGTTTTTTCACCCTTTTTTTCACCCTTTTTTTCACCTTAACTTTTCACCTTACAAGAAGGCAGGAACACCCTTGGCGCTAAGCTATTTTATTACAGGCACGGATACTGATGTGGGTAAGACGTTCGCGGCAGCGGCATTGTTGGAAGCTGCCCGACAGCGCGACCTGCGCTGCTTCGGACTCAAACCTATAGCGGCGGGGGTTGAGACGTCTGCTGCGGGGGAGGGTAATGGGGACGCGCTGTTACTGATGGCGCATAGTTCGGTCAAGCTGAGCTACGCCCAGAGCAACCCGGTATTGCTGGCCGATCCTATCGCGCCTCATATAGCGGCTCAGCGTGAGGGTAAAAACATCAGGGTCGACCGGCTGGTGGGTTATTGCCGGGGAGCGCTGATGACGCCAGCGGACCTGGTATTAGTCGAGGGTGCCGGAGGTTGGCGAGTCCCGCTCAACCGCAATGAGACCCTGGCAGATCTTGCCAAAGAGCTACAGCTGCCGGTGATTCTGGTCGTGGGTATGCGCCTGGGGTGCCTCAATCACGCGCTGCTGACCGCCGAGGCGATTGCCGCGGACGGCTTGCCACTGGCTGGCTGGGTCGCTAATCAGATCGATCCGGCGATGAGTTGCTATCAGGAAAACCTGGATACCCTCAGGTCGCTGATCAGAGCCCCTTTGTTGGCAGAGATTCCTTATCTGCCCGGCGGCTGTGTTGAGGATGCTGCTCAGGCATTCGAACAAGCGCTTGAGCACTTGTTGCACAAAAATTGAACTGTTTGAATGCGAGGGCGTATACTGCTGGTTAGTGGCAAACAACCACCGGGGTATTTAATATGCAAATTCCATCATTTACAGCGTCGGCCCAGGCAATTCTCAGCAACAGTGCTCAGAATATCGACGGTTCGCACAAAGAGCCGGGTTCGGTTGCAGGCGTTTCTTCGCCTGGCGATGCTGACCCGCTGACGGGTCGTGCTGACAGTAGTGAGGCGGTACAGCCCGCCGCTCAGGGCCTGGATCAGGTTGTCGCGTCGAGCCAGGAAGCGGCGGTGCAAACGAAGGTGGTCATGAGTGCTGATGAAGTGCTTGGTACTCTGCTGGGGCTGAATATCAATACCAAGGCCTGAGATCTACCAGGGGAGTCGATTGCCCCTAGCAGGCCTAACACGCAATAGCATCTCTTACAGATCGCAATGGCTAAGCGTCCGAACAGCTGGCGATGTCCATAATCTCTCTGTCCATAACCTCTCTGTCAACAACCTCTCTAAATAACGCTCTGTTACGCTTTTTTTTCTAAAAAACGCATGATCAACGCGCTGAATGCCTTGGGTTTTTCGGCGTGTGGCCAGTGCCCCACTGCACTCATAATCCGTGCCTCAGCGCTGGGGAACAGTGTTGCGATAGCCTCCCGGTACTGAGTCTGGATATAGTTGGACAGCTCACCTTTAATAAACAGCGTTGGACCCTGATAACAACGGTGTTCGCCGCGGGCTTTAGGGGCCGCCGCGATCTGCTCATAACCGGATTCGAGTGCCGCCAGATTCATTCTCCAGCCAAACTGGTCGCCATCGCGGTAGAGGTTCTTAAGTAAAAACTGGCGTATAGAAGGATCAGCAATAGAGGCTTCGAGCAGCCTGTCTGCATCTCGGCGAGAATTAAGCGTGCTCAGATCTAGCGCATTTAAACCGGCGAACACCTCGTTATGGTGCGCGGGATACCACACCGGCGCGATATCCACCACGATCAGTTTTTCTACGCGTTGCGGATTATCCAGCGCAAACTGCATCGCCACCTTGCCACCCATCGAGTGACCCAGGAGCAGGATTCGGTCGAACTCCTGGGCGTCGATGAACTGCAGCAGATCGTCGCTCATAGCGGCATAGGAGGTATCGCTGTCCCAGTCCGAGCGGCCGTGGTTGCGCAGATCCAGCGCCCATACCTGATAGTGCTCGGCGAGGGCGTTGGCCTGCCCCGCCCAGTTATCCTGGTTGCCGAACAGGCCGTGCAGGATAACCAGTGGCGGGTTGTTGTCGCTACCGTAGCATTTTGCGTGCAGTTGCATATGCAGATGATTCCGTGGATTACAGGATGTCTCAGCGTTCAGCCTCTAAGACTAGAGTGTACTGTAGAGGGCAGGGATGGAGCCGCCCGCCCTCTGAGAACCTCCTGGCTACTGCTGATTCCGTAGGTTACCGGATGTCCAGCGTTCAGCCTCTAAGACCCGGGTACTCTGAGGAGGGCAGGGAAGAAAGCGTCCGCACTCTGAGCACCTCCTGGCTACTGCTGATTCCGTAGGTTGCCGGATGTCTAAGCGTTCAGTCTCTAAGACCCGGGTACTCTGAGGAGGGCAGGGAAGAAAGCGTCCGCACTCTGAGCACCTCCTGGCTGCTGATTCTCTGGGTTACAGGATGTCTAGCAGTTCGATCTCAAAGACCAGAGTGCAATGCGGAGGGATGGAGCCGCCTGCGCCCTGAGCACCGTATCCTAGTTTAGCCGGAATGACCAAGCGCCACTTGGAACCAACAGTCATCATCTGCAGTGCTTCAGTCCAGCCCGCAATAACGCCGCCGACGGGGAATTCTGCAGGTTGGTTGCGGTCGACTGAGCTATCAAAAATACGACCGTCGATGAACGTGCCGTGGTAGTGGGTACGCACGGTAGAGTCGGCATTAGGCGTGTCGCCACTGCCTGTGGTGATGACTTCATAGTGCAGCCCCGACTCGGTGATGGTGACACCCTCTCGCTTAGCATTTTCTGCCAGGTAGCTGAGTCCTTCGGCTTCGGCAGCCTCGGCGTTATTCTTATCTGCGGCCTGACGCTTTTCGTTCAGCGTATTGAAGGCTTCTTTCAGCTCGTCATTGGAGAGGATTGCCGCTTCTCCAGAAAATCCGGTTCTCAGGCCTTGGAGTACAAGGTCGACCTCCAGTCCTTCGATGGCGTTCTCACGCAGTTGGGATCCCATCTGTAGTCCGATACCGTAACTAACTTTCTGTTCGACGCTGTCGATCTGGCTCATCTATTTGCTCACTATAGGGGTTAAAAGTCGCCATTGTAGCAGCCATGAAGCTGTCTGGCTTGGTCGATCTCAGGCTGCTAACGCTCACTTGGATCTAAGAAGAGTGTGGGGTCGACCCGGACATTGTTAAGGCTGACGCTCCAGTGCAGGTGCGGCCCGGTGACGCGGCCACTGCTGCCCACCGTGCCAAGCAGGTCGCCGGTATTGATCTGGTCACCCACGCTTACATCGATGCGCTCCATGTGTGAATACATGCTGATCAGGCCGCGACCATGATCGAGGATCAGGTTGCGGCCGTTGAAAAAATAGTCTCCCGCGTCCAGGATCACCCCGGGAGCCGGGGCCAGGATAGGGCTGTCTTTGGCCGCTGCGATATCGAGTCCGCTATGGGGCTTGCGAGGCTGGTCATTAAAAAAGCGGCGTAATCCAAAGGGGCTGCTGAAGGGGCCAGACGCGGGCAGTTGGAAGCGGGTGATGGTGGTTTTGGGTTCGCTCCAGCTTGCCAGTGCGCCAAGCATTCGGGTCTTTTCAGTAATGATGCGGTCCATGTCCAGCTTGTTCGGATTGACCTTGCGCTTGTTTTTGATCACCAGGCGCTGCTCGCGGTACGCTTTGCCTGTGACCTCAAATTCAAACACTTGGTTGCCGACGTTGATCTGCTGAGACCCTGTCGCCGTATTCAGTGAGATGCCGACCAGGGCTAACCAGGGCGCTTGTTGTTGGTATTGGGTTCCCTGAGTACTTCGTACCAGCAGACGCTGTTTGCCAAGATAGGCAGCAGGGGCTGTGGCGCTGTCGATAGGCAGGAGTACGTGTGCGATGCCACCAGGCACACTCAGTGAATCAGGAAGCGGTGCTGTAGCGGCCAGTGCTCGACCACTAAGACTAGTCAGTAGCAGCAGGGCGAGGGCAAGAGGGTGCAGTATAGGGCGCATAAGAGGTACCGAGTTAAGCATCTGTTTTGTTAATGGAGAGCAGAGCTGGGGGTGGGGGTTCGATCGCGGTGATCTGGCTCCATACCGATCCTTGGGCCAGACGGCTGTGAACCTTCTCTCCGAGGCTGACCTGCTGACTGCTGCGCAGCAGCTGTTGATCGCGGGTCGTCACCAGGGCATAACCACGGTCGAGGGTCGCCAGAGGACTGATGGCGTTAAGTGCATGTGCCTGTTCGGCCAGGCGTTGCTTCAATAACCGCAGCTGATAGTGTAACGCCTGAGTCAAACGCTGTTGCAGCTGCGGAAGTTGCAGCTGCAACCGGGAGATGTCCTTGCTCGGCAACTGGGTCTGTAAACGTTTTTGCAGCTGAGCTAGCCGAGTCTGTTGGCGCACCAGGAGCGCGGTATTGGCATGGCGTAAGCGTAGCTCTAAAGAGTCGAGCCGCTGAGCTTGCTCCTGCAGCCGTTGACCCGGATGGCGTAGTCGGGATCGTAGCGCATCTACACGATGCTGACATAGTCGCAGACTATGTTGAAACAGCTGCAGCATGCGACTCTGGTGGTGGCGCAGTTGCGCCGCCAGCTGCTCGCGATCTGGGCTGATTAACTCCGCCGCAGCCGAGGGTGTGGGTGCGTGGGCATCGGCAACAAAATCACAGATGCTGACGTCGGTTTCGTGACCGACAGCACTGATGACCGGGATGGGGCTGTTAAAGACAGCGCGTGCCAGAGGCTCACTATTAAAGGCGGACAGGTCTTCTGCCGAGCCGCCGCCTCTGCCGATGATCAGTAGATCGCACAGTTTCGATCTGTTGGCTAAATCGAGGGCCTCGCAGAGTTGTTGGGGGGCCTCGTCACCCTGCACGGCGGCAGGATAGAGCGTCACCGGGATCGCGGGAAAGCGGCGCTTGAGTACGCTGAGGATGTCCTGGATGGCGGCCCCGGTAGGAGAGGTGATTACGCCTATATGTCTTGGAAAACGAGGTAGCTGGCGTTTACGATCTGCTGAAAAAAGGCCTTCCAGTTCAAGTTTTTGTTTGAGTCTTTCGAAAGCAGCCTGGAGATCACCGCTGCCGGCGGCTTCGAGATATTCGCCAATGAGTTGGTATTCACCACGCCCCTCGTAGAGGCTGACCTTGGCCCTGAGCACGACGAGGTCACCGTTTTTAGGTCGATATCTGAGAAATCGAGAACGGGTCTTAAAAAGTGCGCAACGGACCTGAGCGCGGTCATCCTTAAGGGTGAAGTACCAGTGACCCGAACTGGGGCAGGCGAAGTTAGATATCTCACCGGTCACCTGAATGATCGCAAAATTTTGTTCCAACAGTTGCCGCGTCTGTCGGTTAAGGTCGCTTACACTGAGGATGTCTGAATGAGTAGGGGTCAAGGTGTGAATGGCCTGAGGTAGATGTTTAGCACGATGAACTATAACGTGGGTGTATATTACAGTTTGGGGCTTTCGATCGAAAGCCAAGTTCCCCAGATCTGTGGTGCTGATGCGCCATTTTTTAGATAGTCGGGACCTGTGCTTGAGTCGTCTGGAGTCAGAAGAAGGGTCCTTAAAGCGCCGGTCTGATTTGATAGAGCCTTAAGATCAGGCTAATGGAGGTCGTTATGAGTAAATTGAGCCAACAGCAATGTGAGGCCTGTGATGCAGTTGCAACGAAGGTTTCTGAGCAGCAGGCGCAGCAACTCTTGCTGCAGCTGGGGGAGTGGGCGCTCATTGAGCGCGATGCCGTTCTCCAGTTAGTGCGGACATTCAAGTTTAAAAATTTTTCCGATGCGCTGGCCTTTACCAACAGGGTCGGTGCCCTGGCGGAACAGCAGGGTCATCATCCCGATCTGGTCACTCGCTGGGGCGGTGTAGAGGTCTATTGGTGGAGTCACAAGCTCAGGGGGCTGCATGGCAATGATTTCATCTGTGCGGCAAAGACGGATGCGCTCTATTTAGAATGAGATTAAAGCTAAAAGAACATTAATGCCTGTCTGGTCGTAGAGTGGTTACGAGGATAGAGGTGGTATTGCTTTTATAAGTTGCTAAAATGCCGAAAAATACTGCATATTAAAGCGCTTATATCGCTTGGGATTGGATCATACTATTTATGGAACCCCGCTATCGTTTGGTTATATCCTGCCCTGATCGGGTCGGTATCGTGGCTATGGTCAGTAGTTTTATCTCCAGCCATGGAGGTTCAATTACCGAAGCCAATCAGCACTCGGACAGTATTACGGGTTGGTTTTTTATGCGCTATGAAATTAGTGCCCGTAACCTGGCTTTCTCCGTTGATGAGTTGCGGGAGTCATTCGACTCCATCGCACAGTCATTCAAGATGACCTGGCACCTGAGTGATTCTTCAAGGCCCAAGCGGGTGTTGTTGATGGCCAGCAAGCAGTCGCACTGTTTGGCGGATCTGCTCTATCGTTACGCCAGTCTGGAGCTGGACTGTGAAATCCCCTGTGTGATCTCCAATCATGACGACTTACGTAGCATGGTGGAGTGGCATGGGATTCCCTACTATCACGTGCCAGTTGATGCCGAACATAAGCAGGCGGCCTTTGATCGGGTGGTTGAGCTTGTCGAACAAAATCAGATCGATACTATAGTTTTGGCGCGCTATATGCAGATTCTTCCCCCGGAACTTTGTCAGCGTTATGCATCCCAGGTGATTAATATCCACCACAGCTTTCTGCCCTCGTTTGCCGGTGCTAAGCCCTACCATCAGGCTTATGAGCGAGGCGTTAAGCTGATTGGTGCTACCTGTCACTACGTGACTGAAGATCTGGATGCCGGCCCTATCATCGATCAGGATGTCATTCGCATTACCCATAATGATAGCGCCGAAGATATGGTGCGTTTGGGGCGTGATGCTGAAAAATCAGTGCTTGCCCGTGGCCTGCGTTGGCATCTGGAGGATCGTATTCTGGTCCATGGAAATAAGACCGTTGTGTTCACTTAGATAGACACCCCTTTGAAATAAGGGATATTGAGGAGCAGTACCATGCTGAGAAGTGTAAAAGTTGAAGATTATATGACCCGTCAACTGGTCACCTTTAGGCCTGAAACCGAGTTGTTTGTGGCGATCAGTGTGTTCTCTGAATCGAATATCTCCGGTGCGCCTGTGGTAAACGATCGGGGCGAGCTGCTGGGCATGCTGTCAGAAGTGGATTGCTTGAAGGCGATCCTGCAGCACACGTATCATGAAGAGGAAAAAGGCGGCTGTGTCAGTGATTTTATGAGCACTAACGTCGAGACGGTATCGAGCGATGCGGACCTTATCGCGCTTTCTCAGCAGTTTATCAGCAGCAATCGGCGACGTTTTCCGGTGCTTAAAGCGGGTAAGTTGGTGGGGCAGATTAGCCGCAAAGATGCGTTGCGTGCCGTCAGTGATTTCGTTTCCAAAAAGACTAAATAATGCCCTGCTAAATGCTCAATAAAACGGATGCCAGAATCCCTTTGCGGATCCGTTTTATGGTATGGTCACTGCTTTGTTGAGGTGGATTTTCTGCTGATGGATGAGTCCGTTTCATCGGTAAACAGAATCCTGGCAGAGAGGTCGATGAGTAAACTTTTTCCTGAATCCCCCGTACTTTTTTACCCCTCGCTAGCGCACCGTTTCGGTGCCGAACAAGCGATTCTGTTAGCCGTTTATTATCAATATGCTGCCCATCATGGCGCCGATAATGTGCAGGGCAACGCTCAGTTTGTTTTGCGTCGTCGCGAATGGCTTGCGCTTACGTCGTTTTTTGATGAGGAAAGGCTGGCTCAGTTGACCAGTAGCCTGGTTGATCAGGGCGTTCTCGACGCCCAGTTTCAGGCCAATGGCAGTATACGGGTGATCGTATTAGAGCCAGATACTGAAGCGGCAGTCGCGACCGCTGAACAATCGCCTGCACCGAGGCCGTCGCAGCAAGCGGCTGAGGTTGTTGGGTCCAGAATAGAGCCTTGCGCACAGCTTGGGGATCTGCAGCCGTCACAGGTCTCTACGCATCCCTCTGCTCTCCAGGGGGCTGAGTCGGTTGTATCTCAGGATCCGGCCGCGTCAAATCTGATGGGACGTGGGCCGGCACCTAGTTTCGGCGGCAGCACCGGCTGGGCTAAGCCTAAGGATGATCTGGAGTTGTTATTTGAGCGCCAGGAGTTGCATCATCAGCAGCTTAAAGAGATCACCCCTAACTGGCAGCCGCAGCAAGATACGCTGCAGCTGCTTGCCAAAAAGAGTATTACCCAAGAATTTTCATTGGCCTGTGCCGATCAGTTCGTGGCCTACTATATGGGTCAGGGGCAGCGTAAAAAGTCCTGGGAGCAGCCCTTTATGAAATGGGTGATGCGTGAGTGGGTCGACGCCCAGAAGAAACAGTATCGAGAGCAGGCAACCAAGGGTCAACAGGGGTTCAGTGGTGAAAGAGATCAAACACGTACTCGGCAAGATAAGCGAGAGCGGATTACAAGCTCCGTCATGGACATCAACAACATCGACTGGATCTAGATCTTCTAAGGGCAGTATCAGCCCTGAAACCGGCCGTCTGGTCAATATGATCTTTACTCGTTTTATGATTATTTACGGTCATAAATTTAAGAGTGTCTTTAGTAGTGAGGACGAGGTTCGGGTTGCCAAGCGCGAATGGGCGCTGAGTCTGGGTGGCTATGCTGAACAAGAATTGGTTTGGGCTGTGGACCGTTGTAAAGAGCAGTTTGTGTGGATGCCTACCGTCGCGGAGTTTTTAGCACTGCTGCGTAAAGATCTGCAGGATTATGGTCTGCCATCGGTGATATCAGCTTATCAGGAGGCCTGCCTGCATGCTGATCATCCCAGAGAGCGCGATTGGAGTCATCCCGTCGTTTATTTTGCAGGGCGGGCGACGGATTGGTTTCGTCTGCGAACCGAGGAGAAGTTCGATGTCTTTAGCGATTTCGAATTTAATTATCGTCTGTTCTGTAGGCGCGTGATTGCGGGTGAAGATTTGACGGTACCCTTGCCGCTGGGTTTGCCTGATAAGTCCAGTAATACCTTGGCGTTGTTTGTGCAAAGCTGGGGAGAGACCCAGGGAGTAACGCCGCAGCAGGCTGCTACATTATTGTATTATCTGGAAAAGCCCAAGGATAGTCCGGTCCGGGCTCATCTCAAAAAGCACGCAGAGTTCAAGGCGAGCCAGTGGGGATTGACGTTAAAGCTACCGGACGAAGTGCCGGCTAGCTGAGATAAAATCTGTAGGTTAGGCTTCAGCCTGACAGCTTATTTGCAGCTGCGCTGCTTTGCAGGGGACTGTTGTAATGGCTGTTCTCCGGGAGCCGGCTGAAAAAACGCATCGATTCCTGCCTTTTCCCACATCGCATCTTTGTAACCCAAATTTATCAAGGCTTTACTGAAGGGTGGGGCGAAAAGCAGGTAGCTGGCTGCCGTAGCGCCACCGCTGCTGGCGGTAGCGCCAACTGCGCGCATGAAAAAACGCAGTGTTCGAGGAAGATAACGAATATTACGCCCGGCTATCTTATCGATTTCTTCGGAGGGAGAAATAACGAGACTGTCTACGGATTTAAGCGGCAGTCCCGCAGCCGCTCGTTCTGATTCAGGGATAAGCCTGAGTAATTCGTTGATTCTTTCGAGATGTTCAATATCCCCCTCCAGCGAGTCAACAAAGGCGCTATTGAGCAGGTGCCCCATGATCTGCGCCATCGAGGGTGAATGACGCGTACGGCGTCGCTTGACCCAGAACTCGGGGTTACGGTTGCCGCTAACACCTATGACAAACACGCGCTCGGCACCCAGATGAAGAGCCGGGCTGATGGGGGCTAGCTGCCGCAGCGCGCCATCACCAAAATACTCCCGGTTGATCCTGACGGTAGGAAAGATGGTGGGTATGGCCGAGGATGCCATTAAGTGATCTATGCCGAGCTTGCATTGGCTGCCTATCCGGTGGTGGCGCCGCCAGGTTTCCAGGTGCTTGGCTGCTTGGAAAAAACTGACTGATTGACCGCTGCTATAGCCCATAGCAGTGACGCTGACAGCCTCTAGGTTGCCCTCGGCAATTGCGGTGTCGATCCTGTCGAATGCGACAGTCCTCTCCAAGAGCTTCCTTAGAGGAGAGTTGTCCAGCAATGCCACGGGGTGCTTTAGACCAACCCCTTGATTAAATAGCGATGTCAGCAGGCGTCCGCAACCCTTAAGCAGAGACCAAAGGTCGGCGCGATAGACCTGTTCGGGTGTTAACTGCTGCCAGAGCGCCTCGAGATCATAGACCGCTTCCCTGAAATTACCGGTATGACACGCCAGAGCCAAGGCGTTGATCGCGCCTGCAGAGGTGCCGCAGATGATAGGAAAGGGGTTAGGGTGGTCGGCGGGAAGAATATCAGCGACGGCTTTTAAGACGCCCACTTGATAAGCGGCGCGCGCGCCTCCGCCCGATAGTATCAATGCCCGTTTGAGCTTAACGGGGGATTCAATCAGATTTTCAGCCGGTTTGCGGCGGAAAAGTACATCCAGAGTCTCTCTCATCGACAGAGTATATATTTAGATTGAATCTGATGTTACTCAATTATTTAGATCGGCCCGACGCTGGAGGGTATCCTGAGCCGTTTAAAGTTAGCCACTGCTGGTATATTTTGGTGCCTATATTAGCGATTGCTAGACAAGGGAAGGGAAGGTGATGAGTATTGCATGGACATTGCTTGAACATTGCTTGAACAGCATCCCAGCCTGCGATCCTAGATTCGCGTCAATCGGATCCAGGAAACCGCAGCTATCGACCACCTGTTCCTTGCTCGGCTCGGTGGTCTTGCTCTTCAGGTCGTAGGTGATGATCCTCGTTCGACAGCGAGGTAGGCTGGGATGGAATCCCAGCTGTCTTTGCTGGTCGGATTTAGCGATGGCTGAGTGCTGGAATGTGGCTGGGATTACATCCCAGCCAAGGGTCCTAGCGCGCTAGATTCGCGTCAATCGCATCCAGGAAACCGCACATATCGACCACCCGTTCCTTGCTCGGATCGTTGGTCTTGCCCTTCAGGTCGCCGGTGATGATCCCCTGGCCGACAGTCTCTATCAGCGCCTTTTTAAGTTTTTGCGCGTATTCGATCAGTGCTGGATTTCCTTCCCGATTACCCAGAGTCTCCAGTGCGTTGGCAACGGCGAAGAGCAGGGCGGAGGAGTTGAAAATGGCCTCCTTGCCATCGCTTGCCAGATAACGCAGATAGAGGTCATGGGCAGTGCCGTGAGGTGCTTCGAACAGCAGGGTGCCGTCTTTGCTGGCGATGATCGAGCTGGCTGTTGCCAGGCTGCCGCCTAGGGCGGCAGCGATATCCGAGTAAATATCACCATCCAGGTTCAGTGCCGGATAGAGGGCACTGCGGGCCGGATCGGAGATCATCTTTTTCAGCTGGGCCGAGGGACGCATGATCATAAAGGAGGGTGGCGCGGTATTGTCCTGGGCCAGTTCCTTACGCACCTCGGTGATTACGTTGCTGAACACGTCGTCGTAGGCCATGTATTCGCGTTTGAGACCGAAGTAGACCTCCTTGTCGTTTAGCGAGGCATCCTGGAATACCTGCTTGACCCAGTCTTTGATCGAGCTGCGATCGTTCGACATCAGCAGGATAGGATCACCACGCTTGACGCTGCGAGCATGTTTTTCGTCACCGTCGACGATCACCTTGATGATCCCGTCTTCGGGTACCGGCATGTTGAAACTGCCGTACTGGTCGCCGCCGCCGGCACTCATGCGGGAGATCGAGGTGTGTGAGTCCCTGTTGGGGATGCCGTATTTTTTCAAGGTGTTAACTAACTTGAACAGCTTGCGTCCGGTGGTGTTGTCCGGGACGCCCCAGAGGGCGCTCAGGGGCGGGTTAGCGATGATCCGTGCCGCCTGAGCATCGATCAATTCATAGTGGTAGGCGATGCCAGCGCTCTGAAACTGCTGCTGGTAGTCGGTGTAGAAGATCTCTTCGATCGCCGCTTTCATCACTCCGTCATAGCCCGGGATGACGGTGTCTTTGAGGCCCAGATAAGCATCGCGTTTTTCGCTGAGGGCGCGCTGGAAGAAATGGTGAGCCCAGGCGCGAACGTCGTCCAGATCGTTAGTCGCCAGCAACCAAGGATCATCTTTATTGATCTTACGCCGGTGCAGCTCGACCGGATCACCACTGTTGCCGACGAACACCAGCTTGACGATGCCAGTGGCATTGGAGAGTTCGTTGTGGCTGTGTTTGTTACCACCGCGTTCCATGGTATCGACGTCTATGTCACGGCCAATCCAGTTGGGTGGGTTTTTTTGCAGGTTACGGAACTGGATATCTTCGCGGGTGATGTTGCCACTGATCCCTTTGCGGATCGCACCGTTGGGAGACTTGGTCGCCAGTTTGTCGAGCTCCGCTTCCTTGATGGCGGGGTGTTTGGCCAGCAGCTCGTCAAGTTGAGTACGATTAACGGTCATGCCGGCATTTTTGATGCCTACACCATGAGTCTTGAGTGCCTGGATGGCATCTCTAACGGCCTGGCCGTTAGTCACCAGCCGATTTTCGGCGGTCAGGTCGATTTCGATCAGGTTGATGTTCAGTCTTGAGGTGACGAACTGTTCCAGAATACGGTCAAAAGCGACCTGGGCCATCTCGTCTCCGTGTAGGATCACTAGTGGTTTTTCGACTGTAATCTTAGTAATCATAGAACTCATCCGCCTGTACAAGTAATTATCGGGCGCGATTCTGAGCTAAAACCACTATTTTTTCAATTCTACATTGGTAACTTATGGGGTTAGGTCTTTTACTCTGTGCCCAATAAAAGACCTAACCCCTTGTTA
>JBLHND010000053.1:0-20180 GCA_047622605.1 Motiliproteus sp.
CTCGTTAACAGGTTTTTGGGTAAAGTTACTGGTCGTACATTAAATGCATTAAATGATTTTCTAAAACGTAAATCCTGCTGCAGTCTTTTATCTGGATTACTATAATCGCTAATATAAAGCCACGCAGGACAATATTTTTAATATAAAAGGTTAAAAGTCTTTGTTCTGTATGCTACAACACACACAAAATTTTATTTCCTGTTAGTAAGTCACAGGCTGTGAGTCCCGTTGTTTTCTGCAAGTCTGATAGATGTGAAATTCAGCAGGCTGACTCACAAGAGTGATTGTGGCGAGAGTTTTGGAGTCGAGAGAGACTATGTGGGATCACATCAATCTGTTTGCCTGGCATGAAGGCATGCTTTCTGTAGCGGTTTATAGCCTGATCGTGGGGGTTATGCTGCTGCGGTATAACGCACCCGGTAAAAAAGCGGTGCTGATCACGCTGGGGGTCCTGTTGGTCTCTTTGCTGGGCATGATACTCGGTGGCGTGCTCTCTTTTTTCGAGCTGGCGTCATCCGCTGTGTGGATGCTTGAGCTGTCCCGGTTTTTAGAAGGGTTGGCGCTGATCAGGCTTAGTATGATGCTGATACTTAGGATTGTTTTACCCAGGCTTCGGCTTAATGTGCCGATTATCCTGGAAGATATAATTGTCTTTATCGGCTACCTCGGTTGGATCATGGTGCAGTTGCATGATGCCGGCCTAGAGCTTTCCAGCATTGTCACTACCTCTACGGTCATTACCGCGATGGTGGCGTTTTCGATGCAGGATACCCTGGGTAACCTGCTGGCCGGACTGGCGCTGCAGTTGGATAATTCGGTCGATGTCGGGGACTGGATCCAGCTTGATGATATCAGTGGCCGCGTAGTGCAGATTCGTTGGCGTCACACGGCGGTGCAAACTCGTAACTGGGAGACGGTGATCGTGCCCAATAGCCAGATGATGAAGGGCAAATTTCTGGTATTGGGGCGTCATGGCGAGGATCCGGTTCAGTGGCGGCGCTGGATCTGGTTTAACGTGGGTTATCAAGAACGTCCACCAAGGGTGATCGAGGTGATCGAAACCGCCATACGTCGTCTGGATATTCCCAATGTCGCTAAGGATCCACAACCCTCCTGTGTGCTGATGGGGTTTGAGGAGAGTTACGGGCGCTATGCGCTGCGTTACTGGCTGACCGATCTGCAACCCGATGATCCGACCGATTCTATAGTGCGCACCCATATCTTCTCGGCGATGCAGCGTGAAGGGATGCGCCTGGCCTATCCAGAACAACATATACGAATGACCAAGGAGACCGAAAAGCGTGATGAGATGAAGATCAGTCGGCAGGTGGCGGATCTGGTCAATATGCTGCGCGGTATGACGTTATTTAATCGCTTTCCCGATGAGGAGTTGCGGGAAATCGCACCGCGACTCAAGTATGCCCCCTTCGCCAGGGACGATATTATTACCCGCCAGGGCGCCCGCGCGAATTGGCTCTATTTCTTGATTGAGGGCCAGGCGGAAGCCTATATCGAGCTGGAGGGCCAGCCCCGCAAGCGGCTGTCAACACTCAGGCCTGGCAGTTATTTTGGCGAGATGGGGCTGCTCACCGGAACCCCTCGGATCGCCTCGGTCAGGGCGCTGGAAGATTGTCGCTGCTACCGCATGGATAAAAACCAGTTTCAAGAGGTGATGCACCGGCATCCGGATCTGGCCGAAGAGTTGTCTACCGATATCAATACCCGGGAGACTGGCCTGGACAGCCTGCAGACCCGTGAGACTATCGATCTGGTCGTCACTCAGGCGAAACCTTTGGCTGACCAGGGCTGGCTCGCTAAGCTGCGCTCTTTTCTACGGGTCTAGCAGCCTGTCGGACTTAACACTGATCTACTCGGCAACTGCTCCTGCGTTGCTTTGCATCCATGCAGTCGTGCGGACACGTCGACTTTGGTCATTTTTCGGACTCTTTCTCGTTGAATAGATCCACTATTCGCCTCAAAAGAGTTCAAAAACTGCCTCAAAACGCTTTGCCTAAATCAAGAGGCCCTCGCGACGACCGGTCAAGCCCGACAGTCTGCTAGCGATCTAGGACGTGGTGAGTCCAGCGCCGCCGAGTCGTCGGCAGCGCCTCAATCGCGTATATTTAACCGATTGTATCAACGGCTAACAGGCTTACGGATTTATGAGTAAACGATTGATTGTGGGGATGAGCGGAGCCAGTGGTGTGATCTACGGCATACGTCTGTTGGAGTTGCTGCGCGATATTCCTGAGATAGAGACGCATCTGGTGATGAGCAGCTATGCGCGCAAGAACATCGAGATCGAAACCGAGCTGAGCGCGAAATACGTCGAGGGGCTGGCCGACGAGGTCCACAACTATCGTAATCAGGCGGCGAGCATCGCCAGTGGTTCGTTCAAGACCGCCGGGATGATTGTGACTCCCTGCTCGATGAAGACCCTCTCGGCGATCGTCCATTCATACGCCGACAGCCTGTTGGTGCGGGCTGCCGATGTCACCCTCAAAGAGCAGCGCCGCCTGGTGTTGATGCCGCGCGAAACCCCGTTGCATCAAGGACATTGTAAGTTGCTGTATGAGGCCTCGGTGATGGGAGCGGTGATCGCCCCTCCTATGCCGGCCTTCTATTCCCAGCCACAGACGATCGATGAGCTGGTGACCCACTCCGTCGCTCGGGTACTGGATCTGTTTGATATAGAAACGGATCAGATCAGACGCTGGCAGGGCAGGGTGCCGGGTGCGAACAATGAGTAGCTCCGAGGCTGAGTTGCGCGCCGAGATCACCGCGTTGCTGCAAGGCAGCCAGACGTTGACCTTAGCGACGCTGAGTGCACCGGCAGCGGTGGGCGGGGTGGTCGAGCCCTGGGCTGCCGAGTTGTTTTTTGTTAACGATGATGACCTGGCCCTGTATTTTATCTCCAGTGCGGATTCGCGTCATAGCCGGGACCTGCTGCAGAGTCCGCAGGTTGCGGCGACGGTCAGCACCCACGTCAGTGACTGGTTTTGTGCTAAGGGGTTGCAGATTTGCGGGCAGGCCGCTGAGGTTCCTGAATCGCAGCGTGCCGCGGTACTGGCGCTTTATTTGCACAAATCTCCCCAGCTGCAGGCGGTGTATCTGACGCCTGCCAATGCGGGCGAAGAGGCCATTCGCGAGCGTCTTATCAAGAGCTGTTTCTTCGTCATCCGGCCAGACTGGATTCGATTGATCGATAACAATATACAGTTTGCCTCCAAGCGAGAACTGCGGCTGTAGGAGCCTTAACGGCGACAGACTGAAGCCTAACCCACACCCCCCTGTGGGCGCCTGCCTGCAGGCGCTTTCTACCAGAAACCCCGCCGCAGGCGCTAAATATACACGTCTAAAGTACTGGTTTTTGTGCGCCAAAGTACCCTGTTGTGTCTGAATCTGGATGGGTAATCTGAAAGGGAAATCTGTGTTGCTCTGAAAACAGTAGTGACAAGTGCTGCCGAGCTTATCGATAACCGAGGGCTTCAGCAGGGCCGGCAACGCCACCCAATACAACAAGAAGGTACCGCTATGATCTACGCAAATCCAGGTTCAGAAGGAGCCGTCGTCTCTTTTAAGAAGCGCTACGGTAACTACATCGGCGGCGAGTTTGTTGCCCCCGTCGAAGGCCGTTATTTTACTAACACCACGCCTGTTACCGGTGAGGTGATCGCCGAGATCCCACGCTCCTGTGCGGCTGATGTTGAAAAGGCGCTGGATGCGGCCCATGCGGCGAAAGATGCCTGGGGCAAGGCCTCGGTCACCGAACGCTCCAATGTCCTGCTTAAGATCGCCGATCGGATCGAGGCTAACCTGGAAATGCTGGCGGTGGCCGAAGCCTGGGATAACGGTAAATCGGTGCGTGAAACGCTGGCGGCGGATGTCCCGCTGGCCATCGATCATTTCCGCTACTATGCCGGTTGTATCCGTGCTCAGGAAGGCGGTGTCTCTGAGATCGATGAGCACACCGTGGCTTACCATTTCCATGAGCCTCTGGGTGTGGTCGCGCAGATCATTCCCTGGAACTTTCCACTACTGATGGCCGCCTGGAAACTGGCACCGGCACTGGTTGCCGGCAACTGTGTGATTATGAAGCCTGCCGAGCAGACGCCGATGTCGATCATGTTGTTGATGGAGTTGATTGGTGACCTGTTGCCACCGGGGGTACTGAATATTATTCAGGGTTATGGTGAAGAGGCGGGTCAGGCGCTGGCGACCAGCACTCGGATCGACAAGATTGCCTTTACCGGGTCGACCCCGATCGGCAGCCATATCCTCAAATGTGCCGCTGAGAACATCATTCCCTCTACGGTCGAGCTGGGGGGTAAGTCGCCTAACATCTTCTTTGAAGATGTGATGGACCAGGAAGAGGATTACATCAGCAAATGTGTCGAAGGCGCCGTGCTGGGATTCTTTAACCAGGGTGAGGTCTGCACCAGTCCCTCACGGCTGCTGATTCAGGAGTCGATCTACGAGACATTTATGGCTCGAGTAATCGAACGTATCAAGTTGATCAAGCGTGGCAACCCGCTGGATACCGAGACCATGGTCGGTGCCCAGGCATCACAAGAGCAGTTCGAGCGGATCCTGGGCTACCTGGATATCGGTAAGCAGGAGGGTGCCCAGGTGCTGATCGGCGGCAAGGTCGCGGCGGTGGGTGCTGAGTTTGGCGGTGGCTATTATGTCGAGCCGACGCTTCTCAAGGGCGAGAACTCGATGCGGGTGTTCCAGGAAGAGATCTTTGGTCCGGTGGTCAGTGTCACCACCTTTAAAGATGAAGCCGAGGCGCTGTATATCGCCAACGACACTGAGTTTGGCCTGGGGGCCGGTCTCTGGACCCGTGATATGAACCGTGCCTACCGCATGGGTCGTGCAATCAAGGCGGGCCGGGTATGGACCAACTGTTACCACGCCTATCCGGCACACGCGGCATTCGGCGGCTACAAGAAGTCCGGTATCGGCCGTGAAAACCACAAGATGATGCTCGATCATTACCAGCAGACCAAGAACCTGTTGGTCAGCTACAGCACCAGCCCGCTCGGATTCTTCTAAGCGGTCCTTTCTCTCCACCTCTTTGTTCCCAAAAAAAGAAAGCCGCACCCCCGCAGGTGCGGCTTCAGGTAACACGCTATCTATCTATCTATTGGTGGACTCTCTATTGGTGGGTACTGCCACACCCCGGCCCTCTATGAGCGCCGGGGTTTTTATGTACAGGATGTACGGTATGTACCGAGAGCCATGGATGGCGGTAGGGACGATGTACAGGGCCGTTGTCAGTTCCCGACAACAACGGCATACCTGCGTCCCTGCAGGCAATGTACGTGCAGTTTTTTGCTCCTGCAAAAGCTGCACTTCCGCCGTCCCTGGCGGTCGTATGTACCGAGAGCCATGGATGGCGGTAGGGACGATGTACAGCCTTCTGGACTAGATTAGCGCCAGAAAATGCCGCATGATCAAGTCGATATCTAGATACTGTTCGAGTTACTCGATCGGTATGGGCGTTGTGCCCCTCCTTATTCTCGACTCAGACAGGACTCTGTTTTCATGAACTTAGATAAATCCAAGAAGCTGATAGCCAAGAAAGCCAAGCGCGGGTTTCAGGGGTATCCGCTGATCAGTATTGCCTATTATGGTCCGCACGATCAGCTGGCCACCCAGGTTGTTCTAAGCTTTGTCGCCGAGGAAGATGCGCCCGCGCAGTTGGAAAAATTCAGTACCCAGACCGATGCGCGTGAGGATGCGACGGTGCAATCGACCATCGTCAAAATCATCGAGCGCTCGGGCGCTAAGACCCTCCGTCTGGAGCCCCTTGTTCAGGAATGTTCGTAGCCGATTATGAGCGTTTATACCTGTTTTATACCTGTTTTATACCTACAGGGTGGGGGAGGGGGGGTTATCCGATAGGCTGCAAGGGTTGAAGTAATGCGGGGTGGGCTGTTAAACCCCACTTAAACAGTTGTTTGATACTGCTTGTCCGTAGAGATTTGTAGTGGTAATCTGCCGTTCTTTACTGTTCAAAAGGTTAGTTAGCGGAGGCAGATCTATCGCCCGCTTAGATCTGTTGTGAGGTCCAGGGATAGAATTCGCTTCATCGGCATGACAGCGTGCCCAGTGCGCATTTTGGCGGTCATGGTTTAGCTGTTTGAACTGGATATCTGCTATGGCGCGCCCCAATAATAATATGCAGTGGCTTAAGGGTTTTCTTCTGGCTCTGGTTTGTTTAGAGGCCCTGGCGGCTCCCGTCGTTGCAGCCGAAGTTACGGCCGACGTTATAGCCGAACCTCCTTTAATCCTGGGAGTATTTCCGCGTCGTGGTGCGGCCCTGACCACCGATCTCTTTACGCCGATGGCCGCTTATCTTAGCCAGCAGCTGGGGCGGGACGTGCAACTGGTAACGGCCAAAGACTTTTCCTCCTTCTGGCATGGTGTTACCGAGCAGCGCTACGATATCGTCCACTACAATCAGTACCACTACATCATTTCCGCTGATTCTTATCAGGTCATCGCGCATAACAAAGAGTTCGGTCGCAGCGATGTGGCGGGTGCTCTGTTTGTGCGTAAAGACAGTGGTATTACCCAGGTGAGCCAGCTGCGGGGGCGGCGAGTTGTCTTTGGTGGTGGTAAGGATGCGATGATGAGTTATATCGTCCCTCGATTTCTGCTGTTAGAGGCGGGGCTCGCTAAGGGTTCGTACGAGGCCCGGTTTGCCAACAGTCCCCCCAATGCGCTGATGGCGCTCTACTTCGATCAGGCCGATGCCAGTGGTGCCGGGGATATCCTGATTGACTTGCCGGTGGTGAAAAAAAACATAGATACCTCCACCGTAACCTACCTGGCTAAAACCCAGCCGTTGCTGCACCTGCCCTGGGCGGTTAATCGGGATATGGCCGCCCCCTTGCGTGACCGGATTCAACGGGCGTTGGTGGCGCTGGAAACCACCGTGCAGGGGTTGAAAATCCTGAAGCAGGCGAAGATGACCGGCATGGGTGTGGCGAAGGATCAGGACTATGATCCGCATCGGCAGATTATCGCCAAGGTTCTCGGCCCTCTAAGAGTGGCTCGGTAACGATGGGTCTACGTCTGGGGGCAAAATTCATCCTGCTGGTGGTAAGTATCCTATCGATCACGCTGGCGGCCAATACCCTGCTGTTTCTGCGCTCGCAGAATAAATTGCTGGAAGAACAGTTGGTCGAGCAAGGCAAGGCCTTGGGGCATTTCGTTGCCCTGGTGAGCCCGGCCGCGATTCTGGGGTACGATTTTCTGCTGCTTAATGAGTATGCCCGCGAGATCTCGCATCGGCGGGATGTCGTGTATGGGGTGGTTGTTGATCCCGAGGGGCGGCCGTTAACCAATTTTATCAATCGCGATGATCCTTTATTAAGCAGCCTGATTAGCGTCGATGCGCCGGTGAAGATGTCTGAGCTGTTACTCCAGCTGCAAGCGATCGATGAGGTGATAGCGCTGGAGTTTAATATTGTCCATGATGCGGAGGTTTTGGGTTCGTTCAGGATGGGGCTGAGTCGCATTCGGCTCAGCCAGCAGATCCAGCAGCAGCTGTGGATTCAATCAGGGACTTACGGGCTGATTATCCTGTTCCTCAGTGGTGCTATCTATCTGGTATTCCGGTTTAACGTGTTGTTTCCGGTGCGGCGGCTTATCCAAGCTTCGGGCCGGATAGAGAAGGGCGAATATCCCCAGGTAAAGGTACGGTCGCAGGATGAGATGGGGGTGTTGACGCATGCCTTCAACTCGATGGTGGGGGGGATTCGTCAGGAACGGGCCAAGCTGCACCATCAGGCCAATTATGATGCGCTGACCGGGCTGCCCAACCGGATGATGGCGATAGAACAGCTCCGGTATGAGATCAGTCGTTCCCGTCGAGAACAGCAGCGTCTGGCGGTACTTTTTATAGACCTGGATGATTTTAAAGTCGTCAATGACACTCTGGGGCATGCCACGGGTGATCAGTTGTTGGTCGAAATCGGGATTCGGCTTAAGGCGCAGCTACGCGATACCGATATGATCGCCCGCTTGGGAGGTGATGAGTTTCTGTTGTTGCTGCCTCTGGCAGGGAAGGAAAGCGAGGTCGAGCAGATTACGGCCCGGTTGATCGTGGCCGTATCGGAACCCATACGCCTCAAATCCAGAGAGGTAAAGCCGAATTGCAGCATCGGTGTAGCGCTTTTTCCCTTCGATGGTGAGACCGCGGGTCTGCTGATGGCGAACGCCGATAACGCCATGTATCAGGCTAAGGCTAAGGCGCTGCCGAGATCCTCCGTCTGCTTCTTTACTGCGGCGATGAATGAACGGGTTCAGGAACGATTGCAGATGGAGCTGGATCTGAATTTAGCGCTGGATCGCAATGAACTGCAGCTTTATTTTCAGCCGCTGATTGATGCGAAAACAGGGTGCCATAGTGGTGCCGAAGTGCTGCTGCGCTGGTTGCATCCGGAGAAGGGCGTGATCAGCCCCGCGGTCTTTATTCCGGTGGCGGAAACGAGCGGGCAGATTATCGCGATCGGCGAGTGGGTGATCCGCCAAGCTACCCGGCAGTGGTCGCTCTGGCACCAGAGTGGACTGGCATGCAACCACTTGGCCGTTAATGTGTCGCGGGTGCAGTTTGGCGAGAGTCTCCTCGCTGTGCTCGGCGAGGTCGTGGCTAAGTACAGCCTGCCAGCCGGTGCGTTACAGCTGGAGGTCACCGAGGGGGTGTTGCTGGATGACCATGAGACGGTTTCAAACGCGCTTAAGCAGTTTCATGCTCTGGGGATTAAGCTGGCCATGGATGATTTTGGTACCGGTTATTCATCGCTGAGTTATCTGAAGCGGTTCCGTTTCGATATCCTCAAGATTGATCAGAGTTTTGTCTCGGGTCTGCCCGATAACAGGGAAGATGTCTCGTTGGTCAAGGCGATCGTCGTCATGGCACACAGCATGGATCTGAAGGTCGTGGCCGAGGGTGTTGAAACCCAGGCACAGCATGATTTTCTGTGCGGCATCGGCTGTGATTACTCTCAGGGGTACCTGTTTGCCAGGCCGATGCCGGGCTCTGACTACACCATCTATCTGCAGAATACCAAGAGTGTTGGTGTGGGGGGGGCGGCTCTGCCTCTGCCTGCCCATCCCGTCGGCGATTAGCGTTTGGAGCAACGATTGGAACAACCCATGGAGCATGCTTCGGATCCCCGGTGGGGACTCGACAACAAAAAAACCCGCTTACTAACGCCCTATCTGATCACCCCGGTCCTGGTGCTGTTGGTGATCTGGGCGCACCTGTGGAGCGGTAATCAGGTGTTTGACTCCCGGATCAGGCAGGAGCCGGGTTGGGCGCAGTTTAAGCAGGATTATGCTGTCTCAGAGTTCGGTGAGGATGGCTATTTCGTGCGTGCCGTGCAAAACGGTTACAACCTTTTTTTTAATACGCCGCGTTACGGCTGGCGCTTTACCCGCAGCGAATTTGGGAGTGCAGGGCCCAGCTGTGCCAGTTGTCACACGCCGGAAGATATCGCTTACGGCTTCGTGAGTGCAGACCGGTTTGATCCTCTGTTGGAGCGGCGGGTCTCCTTCGAGGAGCGCCTGATGCGTTGCTACTCCAGCCCCTCACGACTGAACGGCTTTGTACCCACCCTCTATGATCCGGCGATTCGAGACCTGCGTATCTTGGCGCGGCTGGTGGCGCATCATCTGCAGCTCAGCGAAGGCGCCTTGAGAGAGAGGGGTGGTCTCTTGAAAGAGACCGTCAGTGTAGATGCCTTGAGAGAGGCAGAATGAACCGCCTTGTGAAACTAGTGCAGCATCGCGGATTCAGGTTGAGCGTTGTGTTATTGCTGCTGGCATCGCTCTCGCTACTGGTGCAGTACAAGCATCAACAGCGCGGACAGCTGCGTCTTGTCGATACGTCGTTGACGCCTAGCTGCGCGGAAAAGCTAGAGGGCTACGGCCTACGGCCCGGGGAGCGCTATCGTTCGCCCTATGTCGCCGCACACCCGGGGTCTGCACCCGCACTGCAGGGGTATAGCGCAGAGGATGTTCGTGCGATTCAGCGCGGCTGCAATATTATTGATGATCTTCAGGGTGAACAGGCACTCTCCGAGGCTGAACGCTGGAATGCGACCCGCTTTGTACGGGGTAATCAGACCAGCTGTGATCACTGCCATCAGGGGGTGGGTGATAAACAGAATGCCCGGGGTGAGCGCCAGCCGGGTTCGCTAAGTCTCGGGGCATCCTGGGTGATGGCAGATATGTACGATCGTTTTACCGGGCTGTTGTTACCCTTCGAGCTACGTCAGATGCAGTGCTTTATCAACTCCTCTAACGGTTTTAAACCCAATATCGCCGATGATCTAATCCGGGATGTGACCGCGTACAGCCGGTTCTTGGCGGCGGCGCTGGATCTGAAAATAGGCCAGCGCTATCCCGAGCAGGGGATCGATGAATTGCCCGCCTCTGACACCCTTAAACGCGGGGATGATCATGTCCGTGGTGGGGCGCTCTACCAGAAAAAGTGTGCCCACTGCCATGGCGACCGGGGGTTGGGTCGGGTGGCAGAGGGGAAGGTGCTGTTTCCCGCAGTGGCGGGGCCGAATGCGTTTAACCTACAGTCGCGTAACAATTTCTCGTTTGTTTCCACTATTCTGCCCGGTTTTATCTGTCGCAATATGCCCAAAGGAGAGGAGGGGACTCTGGAGCCGCAGGAGTGTCGGGATATCGCTTTCTTTATCAGTAATCTGCCGCGTCCTGCGGGCGACAAGCAGGGGCCTTTGGCTGCCGTCTGGCAGCAGCTGATGATGCGAGGCATGCCTGTATTTGTCGCCACCGTGACCGCACTGCAACCCGCGCCGACGGAGCCTCAGCCATGAACCAGGCTGCGGGCCAGACCCCGATCACACTCAGGCAGCTGGGCAATGATCTCCTGATTGGCCTGACCCTGGCGGTGGTGGTGTTGCCGCAAGCGATCGCATTCTCCACCACGCTGGCCGGTGTGCCGCCGCATTTTGGTATCTACGCGGCGATCTGGGGTGCGCTGTTCACCGCTCTGCTGAACCCGTCAAAGGTGTTTCACGGCGGGCCTAACAGCGGTATGGCGGCGCTGATCGGGGTGGTGTTGCTGCCTGTAGCACCGCAGTTTGGGGCCACTTACATGGGTTATGCCTTGACGCTGGTGCTGCTTGCCGGGCTGATACAACTGCTGTTTGTGTTGATCGGGCCGTTGCGGCGGTTGCTGGACTTTATTAGCGAACCGGTCATCAATGGCATGATCTGCGGTATAGGTTTGTTTCTTATTTTCAAATCTATTCCCGGTTTTTCCGGATTGCCGATCAATACCGAGGTGGAGTGGCCGCTGTGGATTACCTGGCAGACCTTTAATGCGGCGCTGGAGGTTGGCAATCTTTACGCCATCAGGGTGGCTATGACCACGCTGGTGGTAATCCTGTTAGTTCGGCAGCTGCCCAGGTTTAAAAACTGGGCGATTCTCTGCGGTATCGTTGCAGGCACCTGTTATTCGGAATACCTCAGCAGTCGCTACGGACTGGAGAATACCCTGATTGAGCAGACCGCCAGCCTGTCGCATCTGGGGGCGGTCTTTCCATCGGTGCCGCTGTTCAGCAACGAGGCGATCCCTGACATTATTAGAATTTTGCCGGGAGCGGTGTCACTGGCACTGCTGGGGTTGTTCCAGACGGTCACGGCGATGCGGCGGATGAATCGTAAGAAGGGGATCTTTGTTGACAGCCGTCAGGGTGTTTACGCGGATGGGGTGAGTAACTGTCTGCTGCCATTTCTGTCGGCGCTGCCGACCTGCGCCTCCTTTAACCGGATGTGGTTGATGCACAGCATGGGGGCGGTAACACGGCTGGCGGCCATCTCTTCGGCGTTTATTTTGCTGGGGTTGGTGCTGTTCTTCTCTGATCTGATCGCGATAATTCCCATTCCGGCGATGGCTGCGGTGATCATGGTGGTGGGGGCCAATATGATCAACTGGCAAGAGATTAAGCCACACTTTAATAACCTGCCCGAAGGCATTGTCTTCGTCGCGTCCTTTGCTTCAGTGCATATCTTCGGGCTGTTCGGTGCGGTGCTGGTGGGTGCGCTACTGGCATTGGCACACCTTAAGTGGGTCAACGCCCATCCGTGGCTCAGTCTTAGAGATACCATGCTGGTTATTAAGGGCAATATCTATTACGGCTCGCTGCCGGTGATTGAATCGCTGTACCACCAGGCACTCACAGAGCACGGCAGTGTGGTCGTCGATATTCGAGCCGTTGGCTATATTGACCCCGAGGGGCTGCGCTGGCTGACAGCGGTGAATATGCATAAGATGGTCAGCCTGCTTGATCGGCGTGGCGGCGGCGAGCCGCGAACGTCGAAGCGGACCGGTGATCGCCGTCAACGCGACATCCTTTAGCAGAGGCTCCTGCCCCCTTCTCCCCCTTCTCCTTTTAAACCCCGCCGCTCTGCCCTAGTTCTGCTGTTCATCCCAAAGATCTACGACTTCCGACCCCCCTAAAATGCTCCAAGGTTCTCTGTGTTGCGCGCTGTCATTTGGGCATCCTCTGTTGAAGCAAGAGAGGGCTCTTGCCCGCACGCTGCTAAAAAACAACAACACGAGGATTTCATCATGTGGACTAAGCCGGCATTTACCGATCTGCGTATCGGTTTCGAAGTAACTATGTATTTCAGCCACCGCTGAACCGTTAAACGTCGCGCCTGAGGGCGCGTTTTGCATGTCTAAACGGATCGCTGGCGGGAGTCAATAGATGAAGATTCGAGTCTTAGGTGCAGCCGCTGGCGGTGGTTTTCCGCAGTGGAACTGTAACTGTCACAACTGTCGCGGCTTTAGAGACGGCACGGTCAACGCCAGGGCGCGGACGCAATCGTCGATCTGTATCAGCAGCGATGATGAACACTGGCTGCTGGTCAACGCCTCCCCGGATATCCGTGCCCAGCTGGCCTCCTTTGCACCCCTGCAGCCCGGACGCCAACGGCGTGATACCGGCATAGAGGCGATTCTGCTGATGGATGCCCAGATCGATCATACCAGCGGCCTGTTGATGCTGCGCGAAGGCTGCCCACTGGATGTTTACTGTACCGATCCGGTGTTTGAGGATCTGAGCCAGGGTTTTCCGGTTTTTCCGATGCTGGATTTCAAGACCTGGAACGGCGGTTTCAGGCGTCAGCCGGTGTCTTTAAACACCGAACAGGGGTTCGAGATCCCGGGGATCAACAACCTGCGTATTCATGCGTTACCGCTGACCAGCAAGGCGCCCCCTTACTCGCCGCACCGGGCTAACCCGGTGAGCGGTGACAATATCGGCATCTTTATCGAGGATCTGCGGACCGGCGGCACAGTTTTTTATGCGCCGGGTCTGGGCGAGATCGAGCCTCATCTGCGGCCCTGGATGGAGCGCGCCGACTGCCTGCTGGTCGATGGCACCCTGTGGACGAATGACGAGATGGTGCGTCAGGAGGTCGGCGTGCAGCTCGGTACCACCATGGGCCATCTGCCCCAGAGTGGGCCCGGCGGCATGCTGGAGGTGTTGGCTTCGCTGCCTGCTAGCCGCAAGGTTCTGATCCATATAAATAATACCAATCCTATCCTAGATGAAGATTCACCCCAGCGTGCCGAACTCAAGCGCCAGGGCGTGGATGTGGCCTGGGATGGCATGGAGATCCAACTCTGATCGCCGAGCGCACAGGGTGCGGCAGACAGTCATCACATGAGGCCCGCTATGTCCGTTAATAAGACCCACACTCACACTCACACCTACACCCAGAGCCTGGCAAACGGCGCGGATCCCCGCATGCCTTGGTCGCGGGCTGAATTTGAACGGCGGTTGTATGCCAAGGGCGATTACTACCATATTTACCACCCCTATCACGTGGCGATGCATGAGGGGCGCTGCACCCCGGAGCAGATTCGGGGCTGGGTGGCTAACCGCTTCTATTATCAACTCAATATCCCGGTCAAGGATGCCAATGTGCTGGCCAACTGCAAGGACCGCGAGGTACGCCGGCTTTGGGTGCAGCGGATTCTCGACCATGATGGTGCCGAGGGCGACGAGGGCGGGATCGAAGCCTGGCTGCGCCTGGGTGAGGCCTGCGGTCTGGATCGTGAGGAGGTGCAGTCACAGCAGCAGGTGCTGCCGGGGGTGCGCTTCGCGGTCGATGCCTATGTTAACTTCGCCCGCCATGCCACTTGGCAAGAGGCTGCCTGCTCGTCATTGACCGAACTGTTTGCCCCCGGAATTCACCAGTCGCGGCTGGATACCTGGCCCACCAACTACCCCTGGGTAGACAGCGAGGGGTACCAGTATTTCCGTACCCGGCTGTCCGAAGCCCGCCGGGATGTGGAGCATGGCCTGAGAGTCACCCTGGATTATTTTGTGACCCGCGAACAGCAGGAGCAGGCGTTGGATATCCTCCAGTTCAAGCTCGATGTGCTCTGGAGCATGCTCGATGCGATGAGCATGGCCTATGAACTCCAGCGGGCGCCCTACCATAATATCAGTGCTGGTTCTGCGGCTCAGTCGTCCGTAACGGATCAACAGCAGCAACAGCAACAGCAACAGGGAGTGGGCTGATGTTTACCCTTGAACAGATACCCGCTATTTGCCGCCATTTCCGCTTTCAGTGGGAGGACGCGCAGCAGGCCTATGTGCTGCTCTATCCCGAGGGGATGGTCAAGCTCAATGGCGGTGCCGGAGAGATCCTCGCCTGCTGCGATGGCCAGAATTCGGTCGCGCATATTATCAAGCAGCTCGATGCCAAGTTTCCCGATGCGGGTGGCCTGAGTCAGGATGTTCAAGAATTTCTAGGAGTCGCCCATGAGCAACAATGGCTCAGTTTTAGTTAAGCCCGTTTCTAGGCTAATAGCTAGCCCCGGTTCGTCACAGGATGCCCCCGCAGAGGCACTTCCTGTCGGGATCGGTCAGCCGTTCTGGCTGCTCGCCGAACTGACTTACCGCTGCCCGTTGCAGTGCAGCTATTGCGCCAATCCGGTCGATCTCAAGGCGGGCGGTGACGAGCTGAGCACCGAGCAGTGGATCTCGGTGTTTAAGCAGGGCCGCAAGATGGGTGCCGCCCAGCTGGGATTCTCCGGTGGCGAGCCGCTACTGCGCAAGGACTTGGAGGTGCTGATCTATGAAGCCCGGCAGCTGGGCTATTACACCAACCTGATCACCTCAGGAATGGGGATGGATGCCCAGCGGGTCGCTGATTTTAAGGCGGCCGGGTTGGATCATATCCAGATCAGCTTTCAGGCCAGCAGTGAAGAACTCAATAATCGCCTGGCGGGCAGCGACAAAGCCTTTGCCCATAAGGTGGCGATGGCCAGAGAGGTTAAGGCGCAGGGCTACCCGATGGTGCTCAACTTCGTTATTCACCGCGACAATATCGATCAGATCGATGACATTATCGCGCTGTCGATCGAGCTGGAGGCCGATTATGTCGAGCTGGCCACCGCCCAGTACTACGGCTGGGCGCTGGCCAATCGCGACCAGTTGCTGCCCACCCAGACCCAGCTGACGCAGGCCGAGGCGACCACCAACCGCTATCGCGATCAGCTTGATGGCAGCGGTCCCAAGCTAATCTTCGTGATGCCCGATTATTACGAGGAGCGCCCCAAAGACTGCATGAATGGCTGGGGCAAAATATTTCTGACCATCACCCCGGATGGCACCGCGCTGCCCTGTCACAGCGCGCGGGAGCTGCCGATCGACTTTCCCAATGTGCGGGACAGTTCGCTGGATGACATCTGGTACCGTTCCACCGGCTTTAACCATTTTCGCGGCTTCGACTGGATGAAAGAGCCGTGCCGTTCGTGCGACGAGAAGGAGAAAGATTTCGGCGGTTGCCGCTGCCAGGCGTTTAAGCTGACGGGGGACGCGGCCAATGCCGATCCGGTGTGTGCCAAGTCCCCTCAGCATCATCTGATCGAAGCCGCCCGTGAGCACGCCGAAACCGTCACCGGTGGCAGCGCACTGTTGCGCAATAACCGCAATACCGCGGCGGCGCAGCAGCAGTTGCATAATCTGATCGCCAGGGGCTGAGGATGGGCAAGGTGTTAGAATCACCGATCAGCGCAGCGCAGGCGGCGCAGCAGGGTAAACAGTGGGCCGAGCTGCAGAGCGCGGGCGACCGGCTCTGCTGGCTGGAGTTCGATCCCGACCGGGGCGAGACTCGAATCCGCTGCCGCCAGGACACCGCGGACTCCGTGCTGCTGACGCCTGCCGGCTACAGCGTACGCAGCCGGGTGCACGAGTATGGCGGCGGCAGTTATCGGCTGCTCAACGACGGGCTGGTGTTCGTCAATGAGGTGGATCAGGGGCTCTACTGGCAGCACTTTGACGCGCCAGAGCCGGTGGCTCTGTTATACCAGGCCGAGGGGTTTCGCTATGGCGATCTGCAGTTTGATCCGCATCTGGAGCGAATCCTGGCGGTGGAGGAGGAGCACGCCGAACAGGGTGTGGTACATAATCGGCTGGTCGCGATCAGCCTGCGAGAGACGCAGGGCAGCGCGGCTGAGCGGAGAAGGGTGCTGGTCGAGGGCGCTGATTTTTATAGTGCGCCACGGTTGTACGCTGAGGGAAGCGCTCCCGGCAGCAGCCAGGACAATAACCAGGACAGCAGCCAGGACAATAGCCAGGACAATAGCCAGGGCAACAGGCTGGCCTGGATCAGCTGGGATCATCCCCACCAACCCTGGACCTCGACTCAGCTATGGCTTGCGGAGCTGGATCCTGAGGGGGCGGTTCTGGAGAAGCGAGCGATCACCAGGGGTCAGTTTGAGGGGCAGGATGAGTCCGTACTCCAGCCGGAGTTTGGTGCCGATGGCGCGCTGTTTTTTATCTCCGACCGCAATGGCTGGTGGAATCTGTATCGCTATAGGGACGGTGTGACCGAAGCGTTGCTGCCGCTTGAGGCCGAGTTTGGCCGCGCGCCCTGGCAACTCGGGCAGCAGGCCTACCGGCTGCTGGGTGAGGACCATCTAGGTTGCAGCGGGTGGCGCGAGGGCAGAGCGACGCTAGGGATCCTGCACCTGCCCAGTCGCCGGCTGCATCCTCAGGGAGACTGGGCGGCGGTGCACAGTCTAGCCGAACACCGGGGTCGACTGGTGGCAATCGCCGAACCGACGACCCGGCCGGGGCAGCTGCTCGGCTGTGCGGCTGTTGGCGAGGCTGCGGTTGCTGAGGTGGCATTAGGCAAGAGTGGCACCGCGTCCCGCCCCCGGGTTATCGAACAGCTGGCGCTGCCGGACAGCCTGGGTTCGGTGATTGAACCGCAGCATCTGCAGATCGGTGCCTCAGCGATCTCCGACACGCACTCAAGCACACACTTAACCTCAACTTCGAACCCGCACTTAATCTCAACAACGCTCTATGGCCTGCTCTACCGTCCCCCGCAAACCAGCGACGAACGGCTGCCGCTGATTATCCAGCTTCATGGCGGCCCGACCGCACAGGCCGATGGTCGTTTTGATCCGCTCAAACAGTTTTGGCTGCAGCGCGGTTTTGCCCTCCTGGACCTCAACTACCGGGGCAGCAGCGGCTATGGCCGCCATTATCGGCAGCAGCTGCAGGGCCAGTGGGGCGTGACCGATGTCGAGGATGTGATCGCCGCCGCCCGTTTTTTTATCGATCAAGGCTGGGTCGATCCCGAGCAGGTGCTGGTACGCGGCAACAGTGCCGGGGGTTATACGGTGCTGCAGGTCTTAAGTCTGCAGGCGGGGCAGCAGTGGGTGCGTGCCGGTGCCAGTCACTACGGCATCAGTGATTTGGAGCGTCTAGCCAGCCAGACCCACAAATTTGAATCTCAGTATCTAAACTGGCTGATCGGCGACCTGCCGCAGCAGCGCGACCGGTATCGATTGCGTTCACCGATCCATCGCGTTGCGGATTTCAGCCGACCACTGATCTTCTTTCAGGGCGGCCTGGATAACGTCGTGCCCGCCACCCAGACCTACCGGCTGTATAACCAGCTCCAAGGCCGGGGCGTGCCGGTCGATTATCTGGCGTTTGCCGATGAACGGCATGGCTTCAGGCAGGCTAAAAACCGAGCCCGAGTACTCGAGCGCGAACTGGATTTTTATTGCGAGCAGTTGGGGTTGGCGGTCTGAGCGAATGCTGAGTGCGTCGCACTCAGGCCTGCATTGTCGGAATAAATACCGCCCCGTCCCCAGTAATTCTGGATCACCTGTGGGTTGGACTTCAGCCCGACGATGGCGACTCGATACAATCCACCCTATAAACGGGATTCGTACCCTTAAGAAATGGGTGGTCTGAAATCAGCGAGCGCTGAGGACGTAAAAGATACTGAGCCCTTTCACGGAGTGTCTGCACTCAGCAATCACTTAGGGGCAGGCTAAGTAGCAACGGTGTTAAGGGGTACCCCTTTCCCCTGGATCGAAAAGGGTCTCACATCCGCCTTCCCCTCGTAACAGCGGTCACGTCCGACAGACTGCTAGCTAAGGGTTCGCTGCAACCGATTAGCGCTGGGCGAGGCACCGAAGTAGTCTTTGTAGCAGTGGCTGAAATGTGTCGAACTCACAAAGCCGCAGGCGACAGCAATACTCGCAATGGACGCGCTACTCTGTAGCAGTAGCCTACGGGCATGAGTAATACGCAGCTCCAGGTAGTAGCGAGATGGACTGCTGTCCAGATGCGTTTGGAATAGGCGTTCGATGCGACGGCGAGATACCCCTGAAAAGCTTGCCAGCTCCTCGACAGTCAAGGGTTCCTCGATATTAGCGCTCATCACCTGGAGTAAGTCCCGCAATGGCTTAGGAAAACTCGGTTCATCGGCCGACTTGATCAGTGTCAGCTCTCCCTGTTCAGCCGCCTGGTCACAGCTCAGAATCTCCCGGATCGCCCGCACCGTATCCCGGCTTTGAAAGTGTAAAACCAGCTCCAGCATCATCTCCAGGGCACTCACAGCACCGGCGCTGGTGGCGCGGTTCTCTTCAACCAGGAACGCGAAACGGGCAACTTGGGTATTTACAAACATCTCTCCCATATACGCGTGATTATCAGGATGTAGGGAACAACTTTTGCCGTCGAGCAAGCCAGCATGAGCCAGAGCGACCGAGCCGTTCCATAATCCACCGAGAATGAGACCGTGCTTGTCTGCTTCCCTGAGTTTCCTGCTTAGGGGGGGGTGCTTTTCCAGGGAGCACCGAAACCCGCCACAAACAATAATTATGTCAGGGCGGTCTTTGTCGAGGATCTGTAACTGCTTCAGCTGTCCTCCGGCTGCGATCTTGATGCCAAGATCACTCTTTACAGCCAAAGAGTGGAGTCCATAGGTGCTAAAGGCGAACAACGGGGTATTACGCACGAGGTTGGCGGTGACTAGGGTATCGACAGCTGCAGTGAATGCCATCA
Organism: Motiliproteus sp.; assembly: GCA_047622605.1. GTDB lineage: Bacteria > Pseudomonadota > Gammaproteobacteria > Pseudomonadales > Balneatricaceae > Motiliproteus. Next base: position 19,383 of record JBLHND010000053.1, read on the forward strand.
GAGAAAAGTGCTCAAGCAATACGAAGGCGACGCGTGTTGGTCGATCCGGGCTTTCTCGAGGTGGCAGAAAGGCGCTATTAGTGCAAAGCAGGGTGCTACTAAAATGCCGATTTTCTTTGAATTCGTCCATCGCGCCAGTACCCTAAAATAGATTGAACAGCTATTTTCTGCATAGTTTATAGCATGCAACTTTTGCTGTAGTAATGTGCGACTGCTGCTGTCAGAGATCAGTGGTAGTCGTTCTCTTCATTGTTCGAACAGGAGTCTAGAATATCAGTAAGCACAGGGATTTTTATTTGCAATACAAATAATGCCATTAGAACTATTGATTTCTATTATATTGAAGCTGGCGCTAGCATGGCCCTATATCGGTAGCCGATATCAACACTGCCAGAGCCGACTCTCTCCCTCTCTATATGAAGGACTGCGATCGAGCGTTGATGGATTTTCAGTTGGTAGATGTGAATGGTCTCAGACTTTTAGATATAGATAATTTGGGTATCAGCTTTAAACGAGAGGTACCGAAATGCCTTCGCGTGGCGATTGTTCGGGTTCCAGGTATAGGTGATCTGCGTTACGCCCATCTGACCAATTTATATAATATTGATGGTGTAGAGACTGCATTATTTTAAGACATGGAAGTAGCGAAGTCTTGGTTGCTCACGCCTGGTTAATCAACCAGTCCAATCTCAGGATGACCCGCCTGGGATTGTTGTTAGCAACGTTTTTTATCAGCGTTGCTGTTGCGCAGATTCCTTGTGTTCTGGCATTGAATCGTTTGGGGAGCCAATTGACCAT
>JBLHND010000054.1:0-19930 GCA_047622605.1 Motiliproteus sp.
TTTTGGGCCGCTAACAGACGTTTGCAGTGCGCTGAAACAGCGGCCAGGGGGTGTTGCTACAGCGGTTCCAGGTAAAGATGCTACAGCGGTTCCAGGATAGTTTTTAGAGCGACCAGGTAAGCCTGGTCTGGCAATCCCTTATCCGATAACACCTGATGGGCTAATTCCTTATCGGCTAATCCCTCGAAAGAGCGGCCGCAATTCATCTCCTCACGGTAGACCAGGGGCATGAGGTCGCTAAAGAGCCGCAGCAGTTCAGCCTGGCCGAGTAAAAAATCGGGATTACCGGGGCCTGATTTTCCGCGGCGGGCTTTAGTGAAGGTCTGGTAGAACAGTATGCCACCCGGTCGCAGCGCGGCGGTAATCGCAGGGCAAAGTGCGCGATCGAGAAAGCTGCTGACGCAGATCACATCGAAGCTTTCAGGTCTCAGGGCGTCGCGATCCAGATCCACACAGCAGGCCTTGATGGGCAGCCCCTGTTGCTCTGCCAGTTGCTGCAGCCTATCGATGGCGACATCGGACAGATCCCAGGCCTGGGTGCTGAGACCGGCGCGGGCCAGCACCAACGCATTAGCGCCCAGGCCGCAGGCCAGATCCAGTGCCTCGCCTTGCCGGGGCAGCAGGTGGAGATTATCGCTGAGTACTCGAGCCGCCTCTTTGGCCGCACTGGACTCTTCGGCCTGTCGGTAACGCCGGTTCCATTTCGCCTGCTGCGGATTGGTGGCGGGTGTCACATCGATTTTGTTAACCACGCCCTATATCCCCGTACCGGCCGGAGGTTAGACGGAGCAGGTCGGCAGGGCAGAGCTCTATCTCCAGGCCGCGTTTGCCGCCGCTGACAAAGAGGCGGGTTAATGCCTGGGCGCTCTGATCGAGAATCAGCGGCAGACGTTTCTTCTGTCCCAGCGGGCTGATGCCGCCGAGCAGATAGCCGGTCGCGCGCTGTGCTTCCAGGGGATCGGCCATGACGATCTTTTTGCTGCCCAGCAGCGCGCCCAACGCCTTAAGATCGAGGCTGCCGGAAACAGGGACCAGGCCGACCGCAAGTTTCTTTGGATCGCCATCTAGGCTGACCATCAGGGTCTTAAAGACCTGTTCAGGGGCTATCCCCAGGGCCTCGGCCGCCTCGTTACCGTAGGATCTGGCGCCAGGATCAGGATGATAGCTATGGAGCTGGTAGGCAATCTTGGCGCGTTTGAGGCAGTCGATGGCAGGGGTCATAGGCGAGGGGTCATAGGCGAGGGCTCATAGGCGAGGAGGTTAGCGGCGCCAGAACGCGGGGGTGAATAACACCAGCAGGGTGAAGACTTCGAGCCGTCCCAGTAGCATCGAGAAGCACAGAATCCACTTGGCGCTGTCATTGAGATTACCGTAGTGCGCCGAGACATCACCCAGGCCCGGACCCAGATTGTTCAGCGTGGCGCCGATGGCGGTCCAGGCCGTGACCTGATCCAGGCCGGTACCCATCAGGGCAATAAACATAATCACGAAGACGATCAGATAGACCGAGAAAAATCCCCATACGGCCTCGGCAACCCGGTCGGGGATGGAACGGTTGCCCAGCTTGATCGGAATAACGGCGTTGGGATGCAGTAAGCGGGTGACTTCGCGCATCCCCTGCTTAAGGATGATCAAGACCCGGATCACTTTCATGCCACCGCCGGTCGACCCAGCACAACCGCCAGCGAAGGCGGCGATAAACAGTAGGAAGGGCAGCATGGTCGGCCAGTGGGCGAAATCGGCGGTGGCAAAGCCGGTGGTGGTGGCGATGGACACCACCTGGAACAGGGCGTGACGCAGGGCCTCGGCGCCCGTGAAGGTTTCTGTGAGTTGCAGCACCAGAGCACAAAACACAGTAATCCCCATCAGGATGCTCAGATAAAAGCGAAACTCGGGATCATTCCAGTAATGGCGCAGGGTCTTAAGCTTCCAGGCGCTGAAATGCAGTGCAAAATTGACCGCAGAGATCAGCATAAAGAACACCGCTATGGCTTCGATAACGGGGTCATCATAGAAGCCTATGCTGGCATCGTGGGTCGAAAAACCACCGATGGCCACGGTCGAGAAACTGTGGCAGATCGCATCGAAGACGCTCATGCCGGCTAACCAATATCCCAGACCACAGGCGATCGTGAGCGACAGATAGATATACCAGAGTGCCTTGGCGGTCTCGGTAATGCGCGGGGTTAACTTCGAGTCTTTGACCGGCCCCGGTGTTTCAGCCCTATAGAGCTGCATGCCGCCGATACCCAGCATCGGCAGGATGGCGACCGCCAGCACGATAATACCCATGCCCCCGAACCATTGCAGTTGCTGCCGATACCAGAGGATGGACTTGGGCAGCAGGTCGATGCCGGTGATCACGGTGGCGCCGGTGGTGGTCAGCCCAGAGACCGACTCGAACACCGCATCGACGATGGTCAGGTGGGGGGTTGCCGAGATGATCAGCGGGATAGCACCAAACAGGCTCAGTACCACCCAGAAGAGCACCGTAATCAGAAAGCCATCGCGGGTCCGCAGATCTTGGCGCACACTCCTGACCGGCAGCCAGGTCAGGAAACCGGTGACCAGGGTGATGCCAAAGGCGATCAAAAAAGGGATGAACACGCCGTCAGCGTAGATCAGCGACACGGCGACGGGTGGCAGCATGCTGAAGCTGAAGAGCATCATCAGGATGCCAAGGATGCGCAATATAACGCGAAAATGCATATTTCGTTGCGCCCGCAGGTGTGATTAGAAGAAGGTCAGTCCGACCTGAAACAGCCGTTCCACATCCGGGATACGGCGCTTATCGATAAGAAACATGATCACGTGATCGCCGTTTTCGATGACGACATCATCGTGGGCAATTAATACTTCGTCATTGCGCACGATGGCTCCGATCGTGGTGCCTGCCGGCAGGTCGATCTCTTCGATGGCGCGGCCGACCACCTTGGAACTGCGTTTGTCACCGTGGGCGATCGCCTCCATCGCCTCGGCGGCGCCACGACGCAGGGAGTGAACGTTGACGACGTCTCCGCGCCTGACGTGCGTCAGCAGACTGCCGATGGTCGCCTGCTGGGGAGAGATGGCAATATCGATAACGCCGCCCTGCACCAGGTCGACATAGGCGGGGTTGTTAATGAGCGTCATCACGGTCCGGGCACCCAGCCGCTTGGCCAGCATGGAGGCCATGATATTGGCCTCGTCATCATTGGTCAGGGCGCAGAAGACATCGGTGCCTTCGATATTTTCCTCGAGTAACAGCTCCTGATCAGAGGCGCTGCCCTGCAGGACGATGCTGCGATCGAGTTCGTTAGCGAGCAGGGTGCAGCGTTTACTGTTGCGTTCGATGATCTTGACCTGAAACTTGTTTTCCAGCGAGCGGGCCAATCCTGCGCCTATGTTGCCACCGCCGGCGATGATGATGCGCTTATAGGGCCGGTCGAGTCGGCGCAGTTCGCTCATGACCGACAGAATATCCTTGCGCGCGGCGATAAAGAATACTTCATCATCGGCCTCGATGATGGTATCACCCTGCGGGATGATCGGACTGCCCTTGCGGAAAATAGCGGCCACCCGGGTATCGACCTTGGGCATATGGGTCCGCAGGGAGGAGATCTCATGGCCGACCATAGGGCCGCCATAGAACGCCTTCACGGCAACCAGCTGGGCCCTACCATCAGCAAAATCGAGTACCTGGAGTGCCCCCGGGTGTTGAATCAGGCGCTTGATATGCTGGGTGACCAGCTGTTCGGGGCTGATAAGGACGTTAATCGGAATCGCCTTGTCAGAAAACAGGCGTTTTTTCTGGGCCAGGAAGTCGTGGCCGCGGATCCGTCCGATGCGGGTAGGGGTATGAAAGATGGAGTAGGCGACCTGGCAGGCCACCATATTGACGGCGTCCGAATTGGTCACCGCGATCAGCATATCGGCATCTTCGCCACCGGCCTGCTGCAGAATATCCGGAGAGGAACCCTGGCCCTCGATCGTACGGATATCGAGGCGATCCCTAAGTTCGCGTAGACGGGCGCCATCAGTATCGATGATGGTGATGTCATTGGCTTCATTAGCCAGGTTCTCGGCCAGAGTAGCACCGACCTGACCGGCACCCAGGATAATGATCTTCATCTAGATGCCCACCTCGATTCGTTTAATCCGAGCTGCGCTCAAACCCACATCCGTACCGATGATGGTGATGTCATTGGCCTCGTTAGCCAGGCACTCAACCAAGTTACCTGCCAGGGTGGCACCGACCTGACCGGCGCCCAGAATAATGATCTTCATCAGAGGCCCGCCACGATTAGTTTAATCCGAGCTGCGCTGGCGCAGCCTACTGTCCAACGAGCTATCAAAGCGCTCGCACCGCCGGCTAGCAAGCGGACGGCTCAGCGATAGTTTTTTCTGCTGTTTTTTCTGCTCTTTTTTTCTGCAAGACGGCATAGTAAAAGCCGTCGTGGCCGCCGGGCTGAGGAAACAGCTGCCGCCCAGCGCCGCGCGTGACCCCCCAGGAGGCGGCTATGGGTTGCTCGCAGGCATCTTCTTGCCGGGCCAGAAAGGCCGAGATGACCCGGTCGTTTTCCTGCGGCAGTACCGAACAGGTGGCATAGACCAGCCTGCCGCCGGGCTTTAGCATCGACCAGAGGTTGGCCAGGATGCGTCCCTGCAGTGTTGCCAGAGTCGTTATATCGTCGGGCTGGCGCAGAGACTTTATATCCGGATTGCGGCGGATCACGCCGGTGGCCGAGCAGGGCGCATCCAGCAGGATACGATCGAAGCCCTGGCCATCCCACCAGTCAGCCGCACCCGCGTCTGCCGCCAGCAGCGCACAGCTAAGATCGAGCCGGTCCAGGTTTTGCTGCACCCGTTGTAAGCGTCTATCACTGATATCCAGTGCCAGGCAGAGGGCCATATCGGGTTGGCGTTCGAGCAGGTGGCAGGTCTTGCCGCCGGGCGCCGCGCAGGCATCGAGCACCCGATCGCCGGGTTGCGGATCGAGCAGGCTTGCGGCTAGCTGGGCGGCTTCATCCTGGACGCTGGCCAGTCCCTGTGTAAAGCCGGGCAGTTGCAGGACATCGACTGCTTGGGTGAGGCTGATACCGTCTTCGGAAAACGGGCAGAGGCTGAAACCGATGCCCGCGTGCCGTAGCTGTTCGCTATAAGCCTGGCGCTCAATCAGGCGGCGGTTGACTCTCAGGGTCAGCGGCGCCTGCTGGTTGTTTTGAGCCATGATCTCGCCGGCCTGCTCGGGCCAGGCTTTCGTCAACTTGCCGATCAGCCAGGCAGGATGGGCGTGCAGGTATACGGGCTGTGCGCCCAGAGCGGTGGCGAGTTCTGACTCGCGCCGCTGAAAGTTGCGCAGAATGCCGTTGAGCAGCGCCTTGGCCCAAGGTTTCTTAAGTTTGGTGGTCACCTGAACGGTTTCGCTGATCGCAGCATGTGCGGGGATCCGGGTGTAACCCAGCTGATAGAGGCCCAGCAGAATCAGTGCCTGTATATCCTGATCCTTGCGTTTTAGCGCCTTGGGCATTAGTTCTGCGGCGATCAGCTGTAATCGCGGCAGAAACCTGAGCGTGCCGTAGCAGAGTTCGCGAAGCAGCGGATGCTCCGTTTCCTGGAGGTTTTCCAGCGGTCCAAGCAGGGACGAGGCGAGAGAGCCCTCCTGCTTGAGAATGGGCGTAAGGGCGTGTGTTGCCTGAAGTCGGACGCTCATAGGCTGGGATCCGCGTTGAATCGGTTGCCGGGCCGGAACAGATCCTGACGCGATTTGAGCAGCTCGGCGACCGGAAGTTGACGGCCGCCGGGCAGTTGCAGGTGGGTCAGTTGCAAGATTCCATCCCCGGTAGCGACCAGCAAGCCCTGGTTATCCGCGCCTAGGATACGGCCGGGAGATTGCTCGGCAACACCGGGATGCTCGATTGCATTCCAGATGCCCAGACGCTGGCCATTAAGGTAGCTGAAGGCGACGCGTGCCGGGCTGAGTCCGCGAATCTGGCGCCAGAGGCTGGCCGAACTACGGCCCCAGTCCAGTTCGCGATCGCTCTTGAGCAGCTTGTGGGCGTAGTTGGCCTGGGCATTATCCTGGGGCGTGGCGATGGCGGTGCCTTCGGCCAGCTGTTCGACGGTGCTCAGCAGCGCTCGAGTGCCTAAGCCCTGGAGTCGGTCGTGCAGTATGCCGCCGGTATCCTCATCTTCAATGGGGCAACTCAGAACGGATAACATGGCGCCGGTATCCAGGCCTGCGTCCATCTGCATGATCGTCACCCCCGTTTCGCGGTCTCCAGCCATCAGGGCACGCTCGATCGGTGCGGCTCCGCGCCAGCGCGGCAGCAGGGAGGCATGGATATTGATGCAGCCCAGCCGGGGTATCTCGAGTACCGCCTGGGGTAACAGCAGGCCATAGGCCACGACGACCATAAGATCGGCGTTATGGGCGGCCAGCCGCTGTTGTTCCGACTCGGTCTTGAGACTCTCTGGCTGACATACGGCGATGCCGCTCTCCAGGGCCCGTTGCTTAACCGCGCTGGGAAGCAACTTCTTACCGCGCCCGGAAGGACGATCGGGCTGGGTATAGACGGCGACGACCTGATGGCGGCTGTTGATCAGCGCCTCCAGGTTGGCCGCGGCAAATTCAGGGGTGCCGGCAAAGATGATACGCAGCGGCGCTTGTGGCATGGTCTGGCCCTATATCAACCAGGCTGGATGCTCGAGCCTGGGAACGAATGTGGATATCAGGCCTGGTCGTCCAGACGATGTTGCTTTTCAAGCTTCTTGCGGATGCGATTACGTTTCAGCGGCGAGACATAGTCGACAAACAGCTTGCCATCCAGATGGTCCAGCTCATGCTGAATACAGACGGCCAGCAGGTCCTTGGCTTCCAGAACGTAGGGCAGGCCATCGCGGCCAAGGGCTTTAAGGCGGATATGGTTGGCGCGTTCGACGGTCTCGTAATAACCGGGAACCGATAGACAACCTTCGTCGGACTGCTCGCGTTCATCGTCAAGAATTTCGAACTCTGGATTGATCAGCACCAGCGGCTCGCTGCCATCCTCGCTGATATCGATCACCACCAGGCGCTGATGCACATCGACCTGCGTCGCTGCCAAGCCTATGCCGGGAGCGGCGTACATGGTTTCGAACATCGCGTCGATCAGCGTTAAGAGATCGGCATCGATGCTCTTAACCGCTTCGGCACGAGTGCGTAGGCGGGGGTCAGGAAACTCAAGAATATGTAATAAAGCCATAATAAAACAACAGATTAGAAGCTAATAAAAGAAGACGTTATACACCGGGTGCAGTGCTAAGACTATTATACGGGTTACTTACCTACATTCCATAGCAAGAATACGGCCTTAGAGGCTAAGGTTGAGCAGTGTGACTCCTCCAGGGTCAGACGATTAGGCGGCAGGTTTGTTTCCGGCAGCGGCCCTATAGGTTAATCTGGGTGTCACCAAGACGTGCATAAAAGGGACCGACCATGAGAAGACTGTTGTTAGCCATCGCTGCAACCTTGCTGGTTATCACCAGTGTTCGGGCAGATGTTATAGCGCTGGCCGCCAGCCATCCCGATCAGCATGTCGTGGTTAAGGGCGATACCCTCTGGGATATCTCGGCCGAGTTTCTCAAGAGTCCCTGGCTCTGGCCAAACGTCTGGAGCGTTAACCCCCAGATCGATAACCCTCATCTGATCTATCCCGGCGATATCATCTATCTGGTGTACGTGAATGGCCAGCCGCAGCTGCGGCTCAAGCGCGGGCCTCGGGTATTGTCCCCCAGTATTCGCCGCTCATCGCTGGCCCAGGCCATCCCGGCGATCCCGCTGCAAGATATCAAGAGCTTCCTGTCCGATAACCTGATCATGGATCGAGCCGCGTTGGAGCGCGCGCCCTATGTTATCGCCGGTGTTAACGAGCGGATCATCTCCGGCGCGGGGGACAAGATCTATGCCCGGGGGGAAATTACAGAGGCCGCACAGACCCAGCAGTTTTTCGGCATTTACCGTCCGGCACGCCACTATATCGATCCGGACACCGGAGAAGATCTTGGGTTTGAGTCCCAGAGTATCGGCAGCGGCTATCTGCAGGCACAGGACAAGGATATTCTGACCCTGATACTGAAACACAGCAGCCAGGAGGTGCGAGTCATGGATCGAGTGCTGCCAACCCCGGAAGGCGCCATCGAGTCAGTGTTCTATCCCTCGGTAACCGAGGGACCGATAAAAGGCCGTATTCTTGCGGTGCTGAGAGGGGTGAATAAAATCGGTCAATTCGATGTCGTCGCGATCAATCGTGGCCTGCGAGAAGGGATCAAGCCTGGCCATGTGTTTCTAGTCTATAAACAGGGAGAGACCCTGGTCGATCCGGTGACTAAAGAGACCATCACGCTGCCTGCTGAACGCGCTGGTATGCTGATGGTCTTCAAACCCTTCGACAAGATCAGTTATGCGCTGGTGATGCGCGCCGAAAGTAGCCTGGCGGTTATGGATGAGATTCGCTCGCCAAGGTAGCCAGCCCCGATCAAGGATGATCTATGCCCAGCCACTATCTTCACCTGCAGCGCAGCCAGTCTCTTTGGCTGCAACTTAGCCAGATTTCGGGCCTGGGTCCGGTCACGCTAAGGCGGCTCTGGCAACACTTTGGGTCTGCCGAGGCGATCGTCCAGGCTTCCGCCGGTGATCTGGCCGAGCTGGGCTTGCGCCGCACCCTGATAGACGCCCTGACCCGACGTCCACAGCAGTCTGCCATTAAGAGCAGGGACGAGGGGGGAGTCGAGGCAAGAGTCGATGCCTGGCTGGCCTTGTCTAATCACCATCTCTTAACCCTGGACGATCCTGGCTATCCCGCCGCGTTACGGCAGATCGCCGATCCTCCGGCGTTGTTGTATCTGATCGGTGATGCAGAGGTCTTGAATGTCCCTCAGATCGCGCTGGTGGGCAGTCGTAATGCCAGCGCCCAGGGACTGGAAAATGCCTACGCCTATGGTCGCTACCTGTCTGAGAAAGGCCTGGTCCCCACCAGTGGTCTGGCCCTGGGTATCGATGCCGCCGCGCATGCCGGTGGCCTGGATGGCCTGGGGTTAACCGTCGCGGTGCTGGGTACCGGCGTCGACCGGGTCTATCCCTTCCGTCATCAGGCCTTGGCGCATCGCATCGTCGCTAAGGGCGGGGTGCTGGTGTCGGAGCTGGCGCTGGGCACCCCACCTCTGGCGCAGAACTTTCCCAGACGCAACCGCATTATCAGCGCGCTGAGTCTGGGGGTGGTGGTGGTCGAGGCCGCCTACCGAAGCGGTTCTTTGATCACCGCCAGACAGGCGCTGGAGCAGGGCCGGGAGGTGTTCGCACTGCCCGGATCGATTCACAATCCTCTGAGTAAAGGCTGCCATAGCCTGATTCGACAGGGCGCGCTGTTGGTCGATTCGGCAGAACAGATCCTAGAGGAGCTGGCGCCTCAGCTGGACGCTGGCTGTTTGGCGGCGCTGGGCCAAGCCGGTTCAGGGTCGCCAGCAGCGTCACCAGGCCTTTCATCAGCGCTGGCCTTAGCGCGGTTGTCGACGCTAGAGCAGCAGCTTCTGCAGGCGATCGGCTACGAAGCGACCTCGATGGACCGGTTGATGCTGCGCTCCGGGCTGACGATTACTCAGGTGCAGGCACAGCTGCTGTCACTGGAACTCCAGGGCTGGGTTGCGGCAGTCCCCGGCGGTTATCAGCGTACCAGCCAGCGCTGATCTGTAAATCGGACTGTAGGTCGGACTGCATTCAACCCCCAACAAGCCGACCTACAGGGATGTTTTTTTGTAGGTTAGGCTTTAGCCTGACGCTGTTCTTTTGTAGGTTAGGCTTTAGCCTGACGCAGAACTTGAAGTCGATCCCCGACTAAGGTATTTTTCGCCCTGTGCTGGTCTTACACTAGCCTACCCTAGGTTTTAACCCTAAATTTCACCCCCCCTATATTTCTGCTCCTAATTGAGGCTGCACTATGTCCAAACCCTTTGTCGCGATCCTGATGGGATCTGATTCCGATCTGCCGATCATGGAGGCTTCCACTGCGGTCCTCAAGCAGCTGCAGGTTCCCTTTGAGATGAGAATCTCCTCGGCGCACCGCACGCCGGTGGCGACCCATGATTATGTGGTCGATGCCGACAGCCGTGGCTGCGTGGCCTTTATCTGTGCCGCCGGCATGGCCGCGCACCTGGCCGGTGCCGTTGCCGCCAATACCCTGAAACCGGTGATCGGTGTACCGATCAATTCGTCCTTGGATGGTCTTGATGCGTTGCTGGCAACGGTACAGATGCCGGGTGGCATTCCGGTGGCCACCGTCGCGATCGGTAAAGCGGGGGCCAAGAATGCAGCCTATCTGGCGGCCCAGATCATGGCGACGATAGATCCCGACCTAGGGCTACGCCTGATCGCGGAGCGTCGCGCCAATACCGAAGAGGTGTTGGCTAAGGATCGTGCCTTGCAAGAGCGGCTGGCAAACGGCTGATTTAGCGGCTGATTTTTAGGTAATAGACAGACAGACGGCAGACGGCGATGATAAATCACTGGCAGATCAAGCGAGCCGTCGCGACCCTGCGCCATGGCGGCGTGCTGGCCTATCCGACCGAAGCGGTCTGGGGGCTGGGTTGCGATCCCTGGCAGCAGGATGCGGTCGAGCGGTTATTGCGGCTAAAGCGGCGACCGGTCGACAAGGGCTTGATTCTGGTGGCCGCCGGCAGGGATCAGCTACGACCGTTGCTGCGAACGCTGAGTCGAGCGCAGCAGGCCGAGCTGGAACTCAGCTGGCCTGGCCCTAACACTTGGCTGGTTCCCGATAGGGATAACCTGATCCCTTCTTGGATCAAGGGTGAGCATTCGAGCGTCGCCCTGAGAGTGAGTAATCATCCGCAGGTCGTCGCCCTGTGCCGCGCCTTTGGTGGCCCCTTGGTCTCAACCTCGGCCAACCTGTCGGGAGGCACCGCCGCCCAGAGTGCGACCGAAGTCCGGCAGCGGTTCGGTCATACGCTCGATTGCCTGCTGCCGGGGGCGTTGGGCACCGAGGCCCGACCCTCGATGATCCGTGATCTGTGCAGCGGAGCGATCTTACGCTGAGGCGGTGTCAAACCCTCGTTCAGGGACGCTACCTGGAATCCATAGAGGGATCCATAGAGGGAGCAGAGATGACTGGATACATACCAAACCCGACAATGACAGGAGCATCCTGATGGCCGCAGTTGATATTCAACCGGTGATAGAGTTTATGCAGCAGCTGCAGGATCAGATCTGTACAGCGCTGGAAGCGGTGGATGGCCAGGCGAGTTTTAAGCAGGATAACTGGGTTAAATCGAGCGGCGGCGGTGGGCGCTCGCGGGTGATCACCGACGGCGGCGTATTTGAAAAAGGCGGGGTCAATTTCTCCCATGTCCTCGGTGACAATATGCCAGGGTCCGCGACGGCGCATCGGCCCGAACTGGCCGGTCGTAGCTATCAGGCGGTGGGGGTGTCTCTGGTGATGCATCCTGAAAATCCCCAAGTGCCGACGTCGCACGCCAATATTCGCTTTTTTATTGCCGAAAAAGAGGGCGAAGAGCCGATCTGGTGGTTTGGCGGCGGCTTTGATCTGACCCCCTGCTATGGCTTTGAACAGGATTGCCGCGACTGGCATCAAGCTTCTAAGGCGATCTGTGATCCCTTTGGCCCGGAGCTGTATCCCGAGTATAAAGCCTGGTGCGATCGCTACTTCTATCTCAAACACCGTGATGAGCCTCGTGGGATCGGCGGGCTGTTCTTCGATGACCTGAACGAGCCCGGTTTCGAGCGGAGCTTTGCGTTCGTCAAGGCGATCGGCGAGGGGTTTCTGGATGCCTACCTGCCGCTGGTCGAACGTCGCCAAGACACGCCCTACGGCGAGGCCGAGAAGCGTTTTCAGCGTTATCGACGTGGCCGTTACGTGGAGTTTAATCTGGTGTTTGACCGGGGCACCCTGTTTGGCTTGCAGTCGGGTGGCCGGACCGAATCTATCCTGATGTCCCTGCCGCCGGAAGTGCGCTGGGAATATAACTACCAGCCCGAACCCGGCAGTGCCGAAGCACGGCTGACCGAGCACTTCTTACAGCCGCACGACTGGCTGGCCGAGACAGAGACAGAGACAGAGACCTAAATAATGACCGACCGCTACGCCGTTGTGGGCAATCCGATCCAGCACAGCAAGTCACCCTCGATCCACCGGCTGTTCGCCCAGCAGTGTAGCCAGGATCTGAGCTATGACAGCCTCGAGGCGCCCCTAGAGGATTTTTCCCAGACAGTACTGACCTTCTTTGCCAAGGGAGGGCGCGGGCTCAATGTCACCGTACCCTTTAAAGAGCAGGCCTGGAGTCTGGCCTGCCGTCTGACGCCGCGGGCGCGGCTGGCGGGTGCGGTCAATACCCTTTATATCGACCCGGCTGGGCAGCTGTGTGGCGATACCACCGACGGCGTAGGGTTGCTGGAGGATATTATTCACAACCATCAGGGGCGCATCGAAGGCCAGCGGGTGCTGGTGTTGGGAGCCGGCGGTGCGGTGCGCGGTGTGCTCGAACCCCTGTTGCAGAAGCGTCCGCAGCGGGTACTAGTGGCCAATCGTACGCCTGCTAAGGCGCAGGAGCTGGCACAGGTCTTTACGGCTCTGGGGGCTATCAGCGGCTGCGGTTTTGAGGAAATCGAGGGTTCGTTCGACCTGATTATCAACGGTACCTCGGCCAGCCTTCAGGGTGAGCTGCCGCCGCTTCCTGCAGGGGTGTTGGCCCCCGGTGGTTGGTGCTACGACCTGATGTATGGCGCTGAGCCAACCCCCTTTATGGACTGGGCACAGCAGCAGGGTGCTGCCAAGACCCTGGATGGCCTGGGGATGTTGGTCGAGCAGGCGGCCGAATCCTTCCAGTTATGGCGGGGAGTGCGGCCGATAACGTCCGCCATTATCACCGCAGTACGGGAAAACTTAAAAGAAACAACTTAAAAGCAACTTAAAAGGGTCAACTTAAAAGGGTCAACTTAAAAGGGGTCGGATCCCTTTAAAACCCCAAAGGGATCCGACCCCTTTTAACCAGACCCCTTTTAACCAATTTAACCCCCTTAACCCAGCGGAGATTTATATGGATTCTGCGACCCGACTCGATGTCGATCAGCTGTATCGCACCTGTAATCTGGAGCTACTGCCGTTTAAGACCACAGAGACGCTGGAGGATTTTAAGGGCGTCTACGGTCAGGAACGGGCGGTCGAAGCGATGGAGTTCGGGATGGGCATGCACCGCCCGGACTATAACCTCTTCGTGATGGGTCATTCGCAGAGTGGCCGCTTCTCCTTCGTGATGGATACCCTAAAGCGCGAGGCCAAGAAGGCCAAGAAGCCGCACGATTGGTGCTACCTCAACAATCTGGCGGATCTTCGCCATCCTCAGGCGTTCTACTTTGCGCCGGGAAAGGGCTCGGTGTTCAAGAACGATATAGGGCAGCTACTCGATGCGATGGCCTCGGAGATCCCCGCCGCCTTCGAGAATCCCTCTTACCAGCGTTCCAAGAGCCGCATCGAGCGCGACTTCAACAAGCTCTATGATCTGGCGCTGGAGAAGGTTGAAAATCACGCTCGGAGTAAGAGTATCGCCCTGTACCGCGAGGCCGGCAGCGTCGGTTTTACGCCCGTGCGGGATGGCCAGGCGATGGATGAGGCCGCCTTCTCGCAATTGGAGGAGGGGCCGCGTAATCAGGTCAATGCGGATATTAACGAGTTGGAGGAGTTTCTCCAAGAGTCGCTCACCAGCCTGCCGCAGTGGCGCCGCGAAGCGAACGAGAAACAGAAGAAACTCGAGCATCTGACCGCGCGCGGGGCAATGACGCCGGTATTCCTGCCGCTGAAAGAGAAATACGCCTCGCAGCCCCGGGTGGTCAGTTACCTCAGCCAGATGGAGCTGGAACTGGTCAAGCAGGCCGCCGAGCTGGCCGGTGATGACCGGGCCTCTGAGGAGCGCACCCATGCCTCCCGGCTAGCGCAGCTGGAGCAGCAGTTCGGCGTCAATATGATCGTCGATCATCAGCGCACCAAGGGGGTGCCGGTGGTGTTTGAATCCCATCCCAGCTATGACAACCTCTTCGGACGGGTCGAGTACAGCACCGAGATGGGGGCAATGGTCACCAACTATCAGCTGATTCGGGGCGGGGCGTTGCATCAGGCCAACGGCGGTTATCTGCTGTTGGAGGCCGAGAAACTGTTCGAGCAACCGCTGGTCTGGTCCGCGATCAAGCGGGCACTCCGGTCATCTAAGCTTAAGATCGAAAACCCCTTTGCCGAACAGTCGGGGGCGAGCAACATCACCCTGGATCCCGAGCCGATCGATCTGAACGTCAAGGTGGTCATCATCGGCGACCGTGAGCTCTATTACCTGTTACAGCAGATGGATCCGGACTTCTCCACGCTCTTTCGAGTGGTGGTGGATTTTGAGGACGAGTTGCCGCGTACCGATGCCTTTATTCGCAACTACGCCCGCCTGATCCGTACCCTGTCGCAGCAGGAGGGCTGTGCCCACCTGAGCCGTCCTGCGGTGGCGCGGCTGATCGAGCACAGTTCGCGGATGGCGCAGGATCAGGGCCAGCTCTCGGCCCAGATCGGGGAGATGAAAGACCTGATCTGCGAGGCCGACTACAAGCGCAAGAAGGCCGGCGATGAGCTGATCCAGGTGCAGCATATCCAGCAGGCGCTGGATGCTAAAGAGCGGCGTACCGATCGGCTGAGCTCCAAGGTGCGCGAAGAGATTATCAATCGCGTTATCCTGATCGATACCCAGGGCACCGCCATCGGCAAGTGCAACGGCCTGACCGTGCTGGAAGTCGGGGAGGTGAGCTTTGGCACTCCGGCGCGGATCACGGTCACCGTCCATCCGGGTGACAAGGGCATCGTCGATATCGAAAAAGAGGTCACCCTGGGGCAGCCGATCCATTCCAAGGGGGTTATGATCCTATCGGGCTATCTGGGGCATAAGTATGCCCAGGATTTCGTACTGGCGCTCTCGGCTAATATCGCCCTGGAGCAGTCCTATGGCTATGTTGATGGCGACAGCGCCTCACTGGCCGAGATCTGCACCCTGATCTCGGCGCTGACCCATACGCCGATCAAGCAGAACTTCGCCCTGACCGGCTCGATCAATCAGTACGGCGAAGTCCAGGCGATCGGCGGCGTTAACGAGAAGATCGAAGGCTTCTTCGATCTTTGTCTCGCCACGGGCCTGACCGGCGAGCAGGGAGTGATTATTCCCCAGGCTAACCAGCGCAACCTGATGTTAAAACAGGCGGTGGTTCGGGCGGTGGCCGAAGGGGTGTTCTGCATCTACACTGTGGCCACGGTCGATCAGGCCCTGGAACTGCTGACCGGACGCAAGCCCGGCGTGCGTAAGCCCGATGGCAGCTTTACCCAGCGCTCGCTTAACTTTGAGGTGGTCAAGCGGCTGAAGCAGCTGGCCAAGGCGAATGACTAACAAGAGCGACGAACAAGAGCGACGAACAAGAGCGACGAACAAGAGCGACTAAACTGAGCGCCTAAACCTATCCTGGAGTTATCCCCATGCTGATGAAACTGGAGCACAGCCATGTAAACCGGCTGGGATTTATGGCCAGCGGATTGCTGACTGACAATGACTACAAAAACTTCCTGATTCCCCAGGTGCGCGAAGCGATGGAGGCCCACCCCTCTATCCGGCTGCTGTTTCAGCTGGAGGGTTTTCGCGGTTGGGAGCTGCAGGCAGCCTGGGACGATCTGGTGTTCGGGCTGGAGATTAACCCCAGGGTGGAGCGTCTGGCGGTGATCGGCGAGCAGCAGTGGGAGCGCTGGATGGCCAAACTAGCGACCCCCTTCACCCATGGCGAGGTCCGGTATTTCGAGCCTAGCCAGATCTCTCAGGCCTGGCAGTGGCTGGATTCTTAAACCCTTTAAACCCTTTAAACCGACCCCTTTCAAGCCTGAGCGCCAGTGCGGCGGTGATCAGCAGCACCAGCAGAGAGCCCAGCACCACACCCGGCCAGCGTGCCGCCTGCCAGAACGGGTCGAGATAGAAGCCTCCGGCGCTGGCACCCAGATAATAAAACAGCAGATACAGGGATGAGGCACTGGCTCGTGCCTGCTTGGCATGGTGGTTGACCCAGGCGCTGCAGACCGAGTGGCAGATAAAGAAGCCAAGACTGTTGATCAGCAAACCGCCGATAAGGGTGCTCAGGCTCTGATTCAGGGTGACCAGCGTGCCCAGCATCAGCGTGACGATGCCGCCCAGCATACAGAGCGGTGGCGAGACGCGCAGACTGAGCTTGCCGGAGACCGCCGAACTCAGGGTGCCGCTCAGATAGGTCAGGAACAGCAGCCCCAGCCAGGTCGGCGGCAGATGAAAAGGGCTGTCACTGAGTACATAAGTGATATAGCTGTACTGGTTGGAGAAGATAAAGAAGTTGAGCCCGCCGATCAGATAGGCCCCCAGTAGCAACGGATTTTTCAGGTGGCCACCCAGATCGGTGATCATGGTGCCCAGCCGCAGTGGTCGGGGCTGGAACTGCCTCGACGCGGGCAGCAGCAAGGCAAACAGCAGCACGCCCAGGATACTCAAGCCGCCCAGCAGATAGAACGCCGAGTGCCAGCCTGCCAGGTCGGTCATCGCGCCGCCGAGCAACCGGCCACTGATGCCGCCCAGGCTGTTGGCGCTGATATAGAGTCCGACCGCCAGCAGCAGCGCAGGGCGTTCAAATTCATCCCCCATATAGGCGATCGCGATCGCCGGCACCCCGCCCAACAGCAAGCCCTGCAGCATCCGCAACACCAGCAGTCCGGCATAGCTATCCACCAGCGGCATCAGCAGGGTCAGGAGGCTGGCGCCGGCCAGGGTCAGCAGCATAATCCGGCGTCGCCCCAGCGAATCCGAAAGCGGCCCATAAACGAGCAGTGAGAGCCCCAGGGTCAGCATCGACAGGGAGAGCGACCAGGTCGCTTGCAAGGCACTGAGCTCAAAGAGCTCGCGCAGCAGTGGAAACAGCGGCTGGGTGATATACAGGTTGGCAAACACGATAAACGAACCCAGACAGAGTGCCAGGGTGGCGCGGTAGAAAGCAGGGGTTCCGGCTTGGATCATCTTGTCGATCTGTCGGTGGAGGGTTTTAAGGAGACTTGCAGCTAAGCACTTTAGCAGTGGCAGGCGGATATCAAAAATATATAATAGTTATCGAACTGATATCTAAACAAGATGGATATTGAGAGGGGGAGAGTCTCTTGGATAGTCGCAAGCTACGGATTTTTTATGCGGTGGCGCAGCAGGGTAGCTTTACCCGGGCCGCCGAATCGCTGCAGATGGCGCAATCTGCGGTTAGTATTGCGGTAAAAAAGTTAGAACAGCAGTTGGATCTGCTGCTTTTTCAGCGTCAGGATAGACAGATCAGCCTGACGTCCGAAGGCCGGGTCTTGTTGGGGCATGCCGAGAAGGTACTGGCCACCCTGGATCAGGCGCAGCTGGAGATGGATGAACTCCGGGGGCTGCGTAAGGGCGAGGTGCGAATCGGCATCCCCAGCATGCTCGGCAGCTACTATTTTCCTGAGCTGTTGATGGCGTTTAAACAGCGTTATCCGGCGCTTAAGCTGCGGGTTGAGGAGGCGGGAACGCGCGATATTCAGCGCATGATCGCCGAGGGTGAGCTGGATCTGGGCATTATCGTGCGTGACCAGCTTCCGGAACATCTGGAGGCCGAGCTGTTCCTGCGTGAGGAGATGGTGGTCTGCGTCCCTCACGATCACCCCTTTGCCGAGCGGTCGCAGATCAGCTTCGATGAGTTTTTTGCCGAACCCCTGGTGCTGTTTAAGCCGGGCTATTTCCATCGCGAGTATATCGACCGGCTGGCGCAACGCAGCGGTAACCAGCTGCAGATCGAGTTTGAGACCAACCTGATCCCCCTGATTCGCTCGATCGTGTGCAAGGGCTTTGGCATCACCACCTTTCTAAGGATGGTCGTCGACGATGATCAGGGGCTGGTGGCGCGCTCGTTTGCCGAACCGGTGTGGCTGGATCTCTGTATCGCCTGGAAGCGTGGGGGTTATCTGGCGCATGCCGATAGGGAGTTCGTAACGTTTCTTCTTAGTAACACCAAAAAGGGGTCCCAAAAGGGGTCCAAAAAGGGGTCGGATCCCTTTTTGTAATGCTAAAAGGGATCCGACCCCTTTTTGGTGGACCCCTTTTTGGTGAATGAATAGTATTCAGGTTGATGTGGGTATGTTTCAGGCCTATTCATAGGAGGCTGCACAGAAAGGCGTCAACTCTATGCTATGCTTGGCGCCCGTTTTGGGTTGATACCACCGATCAGATCGAGGTTGTTGTTTTCATGAACAAGAGCAAGTCACTGCTGAAAAGCAAAATTAAGTTCCTGCTATTGGAAGGAGTGCACCAGTCCGCCGTCGATACCCTCAAGGCATCCGGCTACACCAATATCGACTATCTCGAGAAGGCGCTGCCCGAAGAGGCGCTGATCGAGCGGATCAAGGATGCGCATTTTGTCGGCATTCGCTCCGCGACTAAACTCAATGCTCGAGTGCTCCAGGCAGCAGATAAGTTGTTGGCGGTCGGTTGCTTCTGTATCGGCACCAACCAGGTCGATCTGCAGGCCGCAATCGAGCTGGGTATTACCGTCTTCAACGCACCCTTCTCCAATACCCGCAGTGTGGCCGAACTGGTGCTTGCCGAGGCGATTATTCTGATGCGCGGCGTGGCAGAGAAAAATGCCAAGGCTCACCGCGGGGTCTGGCATAAGTCGGCGGCTAATTCTTACGAAGTCCGTGGCAAGAAACTCGGCATCATCGGTTACGGCAGCATCGGCTCGCAGCTCAGCGTGATGGCCGAATCCCTGGGAATGGACGTCTGTTTCTACGATGTGATCACCAAGCTGCCGTTGGGGAATGCCAGCCAGGTAGGTTCACTGCAGGCGTTGCTTGAGCACAGTGATATCGTCACCCTGCATGTTCCTGAGAACGCCACTACCAAGAATATGATCGCTGCAGAGCAGCTGGCACAGATGAAGCAAGGCAGCATCCTGATCAACGCCTCAAGAGGCACGGTCATCGATATAGAGGCACTCAGCGACAGCCTGCGTTCGGGCAAGCTGTTGGGTGCGGCTATCGATGTCTTCCCGGTCGAGCCCAAGTCCAACAGCGAAGAGTTTATCTCGCCGTTGCGTGAATTCGATAACGTGATTCTGACCCCGCATGTGGGTGGCAGCACCCTGGAAGCGCAGCAGAATATCGGTTATGAGGTGGCTGAGAAGCTGGTGAAGTACTCCGATAACGGCTCGACCATCACCTCGGTCAACTTCCCTGAAGTGTCGCTGCCCGCCCATCCCGACAAGCATCGTCTGCTGCACATCCATGAAAACATCCCCGGAGTCCTGACCGCGATCAACCATGTGTTCTCCGATAACCAGATCAACGTCAGCGGTCAGTACCTGCAGACCAACGACAAGGTCGGTTACGTGGTGATGGATATCGATGCCGAGCACAGCCCGCTGGCGGTCAAACAGCTCAAGCAGGTTCCAGGCACGATCCGCTGTCGAGTCCTGTTTTAACCTAGCGACTACTTTTTAGACTTAAAACCGGAGCCCAGGCTCCGGTTTTTTTTTGCTAAAAAATCGGGGTAAGACGCGGTCTCAGGGATGCGAAAGGCCAATGCTTTAGCTTTTTTATAACAATAAGAAATATAATTATCAAATGCTTAAGCTAAAGACTTAGGTCTGAAAGGCTTTTGTCGAAAAGACCTAGGTCGGATGGAGGGCTGGGGTGCGAGTCTGTACGCTGCGCTGCAGCAAGTTAGAATCGACCCCCGAGGACGTTTCTACAGACTCTGATGGGGGGGGGGGGGGGGGGGGGGCGGGGGGGGGGCGGGGGGGGGGGGGGGGGGGGCGGGGGGGGGGGGCGCAGCGCCGGGGGGCCCGGGC
>JBLHND010000055.1:0-19721 GCA_047622605.1 Motiliproteus sp.
GGCGAAACCCTCCGCAAACTTGTCGGTGCTCATGGCATAACCCACCATCACCAGCAGCAGCACGAACAGCATCGGCATCAGGATATTGATCGCCTTCTCCATCCCCGAACGTATCCCACGCGAGACGATAATGATCACCAGCAGCATAAACAGGCTATGCCACAGCAGCAGCGTGGTCGGATCACCCAGCAGGTTACCAAACATCGCACCGATCGCCTCGGTGCTGGCACCGGCAAAGGTACCGGAAGCCGAGGCACCCACATAGGAGAGCGCCCAGCCGCCGATCACCGAATAGAAAGACAGAATCAGAAACGAGGCCAGCATCCCCATCCCACCGAGCCACTTCCAGCGCGATGACAGGCCGTCACGCGTAATCAGTTCACGCATGCTGTTGAGCGGGCTCTTACCGCCCCGGCGGCCGATCACGACCTCGGCAATCATGATGGGAATACCGACGATAGCGATACACAGCAGATACATCAGCACGAACGCCCCACCCCCATTCTCGCCGGTGATATAGGGGAACTTCCAGATATTGCCCAACCCTACCGCCGATCCACTAGCCGCCAGCACAAACGCCATCCGTGATGACCACAGCGGATGAGGTTTAGAGCCCTCGGTCGCCTCATCGGTGCTACCTTGTGTCAATTTTGTCACTTGTTTTTCTCCAGTTTTTTGTCGTTATGGGAGCGGACGACTCCAGTCGCCCTATTTTCTAAGTTCTCTGTTTTCTAATCAAGGCGTCAGAGGTTAAACCGTGGTTTCTTGACGCTTAAGAAAGCGTTCCTCAGCCAGCTCGTTAGCGATCTCGCCGGTGGGACGATCCGCCGCATCCGCACGCTGGAAGATCTCGTTAAGGGTGTCGCCAATCGCTTCGATATGCGCCAGCACCTGCCGATGATCATGGCCGACACGCTCGTAAAAAACATCGATAATGCCCCCGGCGTTGATGGCGAAATCTGGCGTATACAGAATCCCCTGCTGCCGTAGCAGGGCATCATGGCGCGGTGCCGCCAGTTGATTGTTGGAGGCCCCTGCGATCACCCGCGCCTTGATCTGCGCAATGCTGATATCGTTCAGCACCGCACCGAGGGCGCAGGGTGCCAGCACATCCACATCCAGCGCCAGGATCTGGTCGGCGGCCACCGCCGTCGCACCCAGTTCTTCGACCGCCCGTTGTACCTGATCCTGATGAATATCGGTCACGTACAGCTCGGCACCGGCTGCGGCCAGATACTCGGCCAGACGGTAGCCCACATTGCCCACACCCTGGATCGCGACTTTCAGGCCGCTCAGATCATCGCGTCCGAGCCGGTGCTTAACCGCTGCCCGCAAGCCGATATAGGTACCGTAAGCGGTTGCCGGTGACGGATCACCATTGCAGGACTTGCCATCGATACCGGTGCGCTCCGTAATACCGGCCACATTGCGGGTATGACGCCCCATCACCCGCAGATCGGCCACCGAGGTGCCGGAGTCTTCGGCGGCGATATAACGATCACCCATCATATTCAGAAAGCGTCCCATCGCCTCGAGTAGCTCCGGCGTCTTATGCTGACGCGGATCGCCGATAATCACCGACTTGCCGCCACCCAGATCCAGATTGGCCAGCGCCGATTTGTAGGTCATGCCCTTGGATAACCGCAGCACATCACGCAGAGCCTCTTCATCGCTGGCATAATTCCACATTCGGCAGCCGCCCAGCGCCGGACCACGGTTAGTGTTATGGACAGCGATAATGGCTTTGAGGCCGGAGGCCTTATCGCAGAAAAAATTAAGTTGTTCGTGTTGATCGAATTCAGGATGGCTAAATACAGACATGGTTCTATGTCCTTCATAAGTGTTCAATGGGGTAATGCCGATTACCAGCGGGCGCTGCAGCAGAGGAGAGGGTCGCACTCAGTCCCTAAGCAGAAATTTCAGTCTGCATGCGCGTCGAAAGCGCAACTTAGGATTATTGATCCGAGCTATGCAGCCTTATATCTGGAGCCCGTATAGGACGCAGAGGGTGCTGAAATAATGTGGACAGGCCCATGACGGACGAAGAACAACCGGGCGGGAGCGAGAGTCCCGGCAGTGATAGAGACAGCGTGGAAAGCATACGTATTCACCCTCAGCCCATGCTGGATCACAGCAGTGAGTCAGATTTAATTATTGTTATGCGACCTGTATGGCCGTTTATCGGTGTTCCTGCACAGCCTTGTAAGCCGAGCAACCGAGCAAAGGTATAACTCTACACAGAGTCACGTCAAGTATTTTTAACACGCCTGTAAATTTTTATACTCGCACACTGTACCTAGAGATATTTGCAGTCCGGGTCTATTAAGGGCTTCTGCAGACTTGATTCGAATCAAGTTATTTGCGCGGAGCCTGGGCTATGCTGAGGCTCTTTTAAACGAACCGGAGAGATGAAATGGGTTGTTGCGGATCCTGTGGTGGCGAAGATAAAGATCGCGAACAAGAAACTCCTAAGCAGGAGGAAGAGGAATAACCTGAGGTATGGGGTCAGTATGGGGTCAGGTTTATCATTATACGGCCCCCCTTCAACCCTAGGCTGGGATTGCATTCCAGCCTAGGGTCCTGACCCCAATACGTGCGAAAGACTTGATCCCAACACCCGGGGAAATAAATCTGTCCCCTTTCTATAGCCTGACCACGTCCACGCCGCGGCTGAGCGATGCCAGCGGCACGATCATCGCCAGTAATCCGGAAACGGATCCCAGCAACAGCTTCGGCGCCAACAAGGGTGTTCTCGAGCGCCGCAACGAGGTCGACGACGGCCAGGGGGGCGTGCCACGGCTAACGTCAGCATCAGCATCAGCATCAGCATCAGCGTCAACGCCAGCACGACCAACAGGGCACCGGTGGCCAACCCGGATAGCGCCAGCGTACAAAACAGGGGCACGGTGATCATCGACGTTCTCACCAACGATCGGGACCCCGATGGCGACCCGCTAACCATCACCGCCGTCACCCAGGGTAAAAAAGGCACAGTGTCGATCACCGACGGTAAGCTCACCTACGTCAATACCCGTCGACGCAACAACGATAAGTTCACCTATACCATCAGTGACGGCAGTCGTACGGATCGCACCACGGTGTCGGTGTTTATCCAGCGCTGATTTTTTTGTAGGTTAGCCTTCAGCCTGACGGGGTTTTTTGGGCAAGCACCCAGCGAGTGCCGAAGGTACCCACCACAAAGGCACCTAACGTAAGGAGTATGTCCTGGTTGGCAAAGCTCAGCGAGGTAAGCAGCGGTCCAGGGCAGTAACCTGCAAGCCCCCAGCCGATGCCAAAGAGGATGCCGCCGATGACGATCCGTTTATCAACCTCGACCTTCGAGGGAAGACGAAAAAATTCGGCGAACAGCGGGCGCTGGCGCTTCAGAATAAAGGGTGTGGCTATGGCATTAACCACCAGGCCACCAACCATCACGAAGGCCAGCGAGGGATCCCAGTTTCCAAAGATATCTAAAAAGTTCAGTACCTTAGCCGGATCGATCATTTGGGATACCCCCAGCCCAAAACCAAACAACGTACCGGCCGCCAGGGTGGCTAACAAACGAATAAGCGCAGACATTACCCTACTCCCAGTAGATGACGAACGATAAAGACAGTCACCAGCGCACTGCCCATAAAGCAGAGGGTGGCGATACCGGAACGGGGGCTACGCCGGGCCAGACCGCAAATGCCATGGCCGCTGGTGCAGCCGCTACCAATTTGAGTACCGACCCCGACAAGGAGGCCGCCGATGATAAGGAGCGGCGTATCGGCCACTGCCTGGATATGCTTAACCCCGACACCTAGCCCTGACCCTTGATAGATGAAGCCGCCGAGTATGAGTCCCAGCACGAATACCAACCGCCAGCTGATGCTGTCCTTCTCTTCCGGATAGATGAGGCCGCCAGCGATGCCAGAGATGCCAGCGATGCGCCCTTGAGCCAGCAGTAGAAAGGCCGCGGCCAAACCGATCAGTGCACCGCCCAGTAGTGCTGACAGAGGCGTGAAATTAATAATTGTCATAACAGATACCTGTCGATTGTAGGTTAGGCTTCAGCCTGACGCAGCACCCAACCTCATAAACGCCAGAAACTCTGCTTCTGGAAGCGCCCGGCTAAAGTAATAACCCTGATAAACTTGGCAATGACGTGCACGTAGCATCTTGAACGCCGCTTCACTCTCGACCCCTTCTGCGACAGAGGTCAGTTCAAAATGATTCGCCAGTGACAGGATAGCATCGACGATTTTCACGTCATCTGGATTTTTATCAATTTCCAGAATAAAAGACTGATCTATTTTCAATTCGTCCACCGGCAACCTCTTCAGATAGGCCAACGAGGAGTAACCCGTGCCGAAGTCATCCAGAGAGAACTTCACCCCTACGCGCCCTAGCGTAGCCATGATCTCGATAGCCTCCTCAAGGTTACGCAAGACCACGCCCTCGGTGATCTCGAGCATCAGACTTTCCGGGGCGATCCCATGCTTCTCCACGACCCCCAGGACCCTGTCTGCGAAGCCCGGCTGATAAAACTGATTGGGACTGATGTTGATCGACACCGACCTCAGATGATCAAAGCCCTCCAAGGCTTTCCAGTGGGCCATCCGCTCACACACCACGTCAAACAACCAGTTACCGATCGGGAGAATCAAGCCTGAGCTTTCCGCCACCGGAATAAATTCAGCAGGAGAGATCCAGCCATCGTCTTCATCGTGCCAGCGCAGTAACACCTCGGCACCCACCAACCGGCCATTCTGATCTAACTGCGGTTGAAAATAGGGTTGCAGGTCAAACCGGGTCATCGCCCGCCGCAACCGATGCTCCAGATCAAGTCTTCGGTCTGCCGCCTGCTGCAGATCAGGCGAATAAAACCTGACACTGTTACGTCCTGCGGCCTTGGCCAGATACATGGCACTATCAGCACGTTTGAGCAACTCCTCGGCGTTGCTCCCCACATCGGGAAAGACCGCAATGCCGATAGAACAGCCCACCATATAGTCGTGCCCCTGAAGCGGAAAGGGCCGATTGATCAGCAGCTTGATCTTTTCGGCCACGTGCACAGCCATCTCGGCCGTCTCACCCGCACCAAGTGGGCGTGGCGGCAGCACGATAACAAACTCATCCCCCCCTAAACGGGCCAGAATATCCTCTTGACGAAGGGTCTCGCGAAGGCGATGGCTCAGCAGTTGCAGTAATTGATCACCCTGATTATGACCTAGGGAGTCGTTCAGGGTTTTAAAGTTATCCAGATCAAGAAACAGGACCACGCCTCGCTCATCGCGGCGCTGCGCCGAGCTGATCTGCTGCCCCAGCAGCAGGGCCAGCGATTGGCGGTTGGGCAGCGAGGTCAGGCTGTCATGGTTAGCCTGGTAATGAAGTTCACGCTCGGTTTCCTGCTGCAGCATGGCCAGGGTAAGCACCTCACCCAGACGCGCCAAGAAGGGCGCCACAGCCTCCTGGTATCCCAGGGTATCGCTAAACAGAACCAGCACCCCCAAGTCACGACGCTTAGAACACAGAGGGATCAGCAGGTGACTGCCTCTGCCGACCTGCACGCAGGAGAGGGCCTTGCCCGACTGAACCGCCCTGGATAACTGTTGATTAGACGGCGCTTCGACCTTCTCTCTGCCAAGAGAAAGAATATCACGGCTCGTCCAGCCATCGACCCCGGAACTCCACAGCTGCACCTGGCTTAACAATGCCAGCTCGGAAAGTTGCTGCTGAATCAGGGTGACGACCTCGCAGAGGAACGGATCCGTGTCCATAAACGTCATCGCCAATTGGGCAATCTCTCCCAGCAGTCGCTCCTCCTGAGCAAGGCGCTCGAGCATTCGTTCTTTAGCCTTAAGCTCAGAGAGGTCCGTCGCAACAGCCACGTAATAGTCGACCCTGGCATCGTCCCCCTGCACGGCCGTGATACTTTGCCACACGGGGTATTGCTGGCCATCGCGGGAGCGATTGATGATCTCCCCCTGCCACCGACCTGTCGCAATCAGAATATCCCACAAGGAGGCATAGAAAGCGGAGTCATGGCGTCCTGATTTCCAGAGCCTGGGCGTCTGGTCCAGCATCTCTGCTTGGCTGTAGCCCGTCAGGCGCTCCATCGAGGCATTGGCCCGAATAATATGCCCCTCAGCATCGGTGATCAGGATCGCATCATGGGTATTGAATGCCGAGGCCGCAATCGCCAACTCCCGGTTTGCAGACTGTAGCTCCAGGGTGCGTTGTGCGACTTCTTGCTCCAACCGCCGCTGATAGCCTGCCGCCTGACGCCGAAGCTGGGCTTTCTCAAGCGCACGTTCGATCGCCAACCGCAGCATCTCCAGATCCTGGATCGGCTTGAGCAGATAATCCCAGGCGCCTAACGTCAACGCCTCTATCACATCGCCAATAACGCCCGTTCCCGATACGACGATCACCGGCAGCAGCGGAGCCTGTTCTTTAACCCAGCGCAGCACATCCAGGCCATCATTCCTGGGCATACGCAGATCGACCAACACCAGATCAGGCTTCGCCGTTTCAATCTGGGCGATACCCTGCTCGCCATCGGCAGCCTGCAGCACCCGGTAATCCAGATCCTCAAGGAAGTAACTGAAACTCGTGCGGATGACCCGTTCATCATCGATAGTCAGTATCAGGGGGCGCGGCGTGCCTGGCATGTCCCCGGTGGGCCTAAGCTCTTTCATCATCTACAACCTAAAACGTATGACTTATGACGCGAGGGGCAGCTCGATAATAAAGGTTGCCCCCTGTCCCACATCAGACTCAACCCACAGCTTACCATCGTGATTCTCAGTGATGATAAAATAGGAGACCGACAACCCCAGCCCGGTACCGACCCCAACCTCCTTGGTGGTAAAAAAGGGCTCGAACACCCGCTTAAGAACCTCTGGGGGAATGCCGGGCCCAGTATCCGCTACTTCGATACGCGCGCAGCCCTGCAGAGATTTTAAGCTAAGGGTTATCTGCGGGTGCGGACTCTGTGCATCCCGCATCGCCTGAGCACTATTTTTGAGTAAATTAAAGAACACCTGTTGCAGCTTGCTGGGTTCACAGCGCACCGGTACCAAAGGCTCAAACTTGCGTACCAGTTCGATATTCAGGAAGTCGTCGCTTTTCTTAAGGCCATAATCATTGAAGGCCAACTCGATCGTTCTCTCCAGCAACCCCTCGAGATCCTCCGGCAGCAAAGCGGAGTCTCCTGTACGGGCAAAACTGAGCATATTCTCGACGATTCGGGCCGCTCGCTGTCCCGATTCCTGGATCGCATCCAGCATCTGCAGAATAGCGCGCTCCTCCAGGTAATGTCGAACCGCGTCCAGATTCAGATCCCAGCGCTGCGCCACGCGTTGATTCGCTGCGAGTCCAGGATCAAGGCGATTTTTTAAGACCTGGGTATTTTGCAGAATGCCTGCCAGCGGGTTGTTGATCTCATGCGCCATACCAGCAGCCAGCCCCCCTACACTGAGGATCTTTTCGGACTGCACCAGCAGCTCCTCCATCGACACCCGTTCGGTTACATCATCGATACGTAACACCGCGCCGCCGCCCACAGACGTATCCAGCGGATAGAGGGTGACGTCTGCATGGCGTGAGCTGTCCGCACTCAGCTGGCGCCTCAGAGTGACCGTCTGCCCGCCAGTTATTGCGGCTTTCAACCAGTCAGCTGCCAGACCATACTGGGCCAGCACCGCCTGATATCCGGGGTTGTCCACGCCTGTCGCCTGCATTTTTTTAACCCCCTCAGGGTTGACCTGCACCAGTTCAAGCTGCCGAGATATGCAGAACAATACCGAGGGCATCGAATCGATCACATTGCCCATATAGCGTCGCAATCGCTGGCTCTCACGCTCGGCTTCGACCCGGCCGGTGAGGTCATAGATCACCCCGACCATCCCCGCGACGCGGCCCTCCATATCCGCAAAGGAGGCTCTCTTGAGGGTGATACAGCGCGTCTGACTCCGGACCTGTAAATGGAGATCATGGGTCTCCGCGGTGACCTGTCCCAGCAGCTGCGTCTCCCCTTCCGCCAGCGTCTGCAGACACCGAGGTAGCCGTTCACCCGCCTCGGCATGGCTGCCGATCAGGTCACGCGGAGAGACCTCGAAGAAACGCTCAAAGGCACGGTTACAGCCCAGGTATTCGCCGTTTTTATTCTTATAATAGATAGGACTAGGAACTGTATGCAGGAGCGTCGTCATCAATTCGATCTGCTCCAGCAGGCCGATCTCCGCCTGCCGCCGCTGGGTGTTATCTATCATCATCGCGTCTCTGAAAACGCGTTGGGTCTGCTTATCGGCGCTCTCGGAGCCCTCTTCGTACACCCACCTGACCGAGCCATCGGCATGCAGCAGGCGATACTCGAGCGCCCAGGGCCGCTGGTTCGCACAGCACTCATCGATCGTACGGCTGCGCTCGAAGCGGTCATCAGGATGAATCAGGTCATCGAGATCGATACTGCCGCCCTCAGCAAAGTCCGCCGGCCGATACCCGGTCAAAGACAGTATCGGTGGACTAATAAAAGCGACGCGCCCCCGTATACCCGATTCGATTTGGTAGAGGGCGCAGGGAACCCGACTGACCAGCGCACGGTACTTTCTTTTGCTGGCCTGTAATGATCGCTGCTGGGTTTGCAGCTCCTTGGCCATCCGCTCAAAGCTGTGGCTCATCGACTGAATTTCGCGCACCGAAGAGTCGGGCATGGCAAGATCAAAGTTGCCCTGCTGCAGCTGCTCTGACGCCTCGGTCAGGAGTACAAAAGGACCTGCCAGCTTCACGGCAAACCAACGACTGATCAGTAAGGCCACACCCAGGGCCGCACAGATGCCGATAAGGACCACCCACAACGTCTTCTCGAGACCCCGGGCAATGCTGTCTCTGGATTGGGCCACGACGACGACCCAGTCCATCCCCGGTATCTTAAAACTACTCGCCAGAAAGTCCCGATCAAAAAGCACAAAATTACCGGTCGTTTCCTCGCCCTGAAGGGCTGACGAGATCAGGGGCAGATTACTAATATTCAACTGTTGCTGGGCCAGAGAGGTATCCGGAAAGACGATGATCTGTCCATTCCCATCGACAATAAAGGCCAGCGTATCGCTCCCCAGCGCCAGGGTTTGGACAAACCGGGATAGTTTCTCGATACTAAAATGGCCGACGACCACATGATTAGCGGCAAAGGGTACGGCCACCCCTAGCGAGGTGCTGCTTAACACCGACACAAAGATATCCGACCACTGCGGACGCTGTGTCGCTCGGGTCTTGTCTACAAACGCCTGAGTACTCAGGTAAACATCTTCATAATCACTACGAAAACGGCGTCGTCCCTCGGGTAAGCCAACGGCCTCGACGCGATTATCCGGGGCTAAGAAATAGATCGCCTCAAACGTCTGCGTCTGATCGATTAAGCGGTCCATATACTGACGAAGCAGGGGTAAGGATTCGTACCCTTCTTTAAAGTCAGCCACACCCAAGCCCTTAAGCAGCAGTGTGGGCGTGTTGGTAAACTCAGCCACCTGGGCCGAGACGGCTCTAGCCAGTAGCTGATTACTCTGCTTCGCCCGCCCCTGGAGATCGTACAATAACACCAGATAAATCATCGGTCCGATCACCGCCAGGGTGAAGAGCAGCAGCAGCGCCTGAGTGCTGAACAAGGTTTGAGCCAGAGAGCGGGATCGCTTATTCATTGGAGCAGGCTGAAGGCTCCTCATTGGAGTACGCTGAAGGCCCCGTTTTCAACCTTGGTAATCACTGAGTTGCGAAAAGAATCGCCAAAACGATCGATGCGGATAGTGCCCTGGGCACCCGGGAAGGACCCCAGGCGAATGATCGTTTGCTTAAGACTCTCGCCATCACGCTGCTGTGCTAAGGCACTCAACGCGACCCTGGCAGCATCATAACCTGCGATCTCTGCAAATCCGGGGGGTTGAGAAAAACGTTGTTCAAAGGCCCGCTTAAAATTCAGATAACCTGGCGTTTGGTCGTCGCGGTTAAACAACTGAGCCGTCACCACCCCTTCCACCGCCATACCGCCGAGTCCTATCAGCTTTTCCGTCGCCCCCCATTCCGACGTTGCGATGGCCAGGTCAGGGGTCATTTTTCTGAGCTGCTGAATCAACAGCGCCGCATCGGTACCACTAACGATCAACTGGACGCCATCGGGATCACCCAGCAGCGCCTGTTCAGCCAGAGGGGTAAAATGGACATCATCTCCGGATTTGAAGGCAATAACCTTAGTTATCTGACCACCCTGCTCCGTAAAGGCGTCCCTGAAGCCACTCAGCCAGCTTTCCGTATAAGCGGCGTTGTCGGTATCATAGACAACCGCCATACGCCGTAACCCCATATTTTTATAGCAATAGAGCGCATTATTCCGAGCATTAATAGCGTCATCATTGATCACTCGAATAAAGTAGTCGTCGATTCCGGTTAACTGCTGGGTAGTGGCGGTCGGACTCAGCATCAGCACCTGCTTTTCATTCATCAACGGCAGGGTTTTTACGCTCATAGAGCTGGTCATATGGCCGATAATCAGGGCTACATCCTGGTCCAGAAGGTCCGCCACCCCGGCCAGGGCACTCGCCTCATCCTGCTGGTCATCGCGGATCTCCAGGTGTATCTGGCGGCCATCGATCCCGCCGCCGAGGTTGCGCTCCTCGACCGCCATCAACACCCCGTTGCGCCCGGCGACGCCTAGGTCAGCCACGCGCCCGGACAGGCCGCCGATAAAGCCCAGGACATGAGGATCCGAGTTGCCACAACCGCTGAGCCCGAACGCACAAGCCACGAAGAACAACGCCTTTAAGGAACTATTGATAGGAATGAACATCATCGAGTACTCCAGATAGCGTGGGGCAGCCCCAACCGAGCTAAAACATACTTGAAAGAAACATTGAGGGCGGTCCTTTGTAGCCACTCAAAACCTATCATCAACAGAGCAAGATCATCTGCGGCAGGGCCTGTCAGTACCCCTAACCGACCACAATAGCAGCCTCCTTGCCCGTATGAAAGCGGGTTTTGGCGCGGTTGCAGAGGCATCACTCTGCAGCCAATAACGATAACCAACAAGCCCTTAACTCGGCGTATAAAACGGGCCTGCTGCAAACAATGGCGGGAGCTGATTATGGGTCCGTGCGCAATAAACAGGGCTGATCTAAAACATCGGCTTGCGTCTGATTCATCCATACGCCCTGCGAGATACCGCGATCTCAATAAGACGATGGCCGCCGAGGCCCCCGAAGACTAAAGCCCGGTGGCTATAATGAAAAAAAGGCAGAAAACTGAAGATTTTGATGTAAAAAATTCGCTTTACCTTCGAAGAGATTGAGATTATTTAGTCATCTCTACAATCTTAATTTTCGGAGATAAAACCGCGTGTCGAACACTACACATTTTAACGAGGATATGGCGTTCTTCACGGACGAGGGCGAGGACGACAGCGAGGGCGAGGATCGTCTTAATGAGGGGCGCACGAATGGCAAAAAGGACGTCCGACGCGGCATCGATGATTACTTAGCCAACAAGCGTCAACGCGATGAAGACAACTTCCTCTTCGATGATTAAGCCGCTCGGCTAAGCAGCCACAGGCACTCAGCTAAACAGCCACAGGCCTCGCCAGTCAAGTGCTTGTGGCTGCTTAGCGGGGGCGTTACGGTCGTCTGGACAGCGCCAGGCGCCACACCAGCGGTGGCTTGGGCACCGGAAAGGGACGCACGGGCAAGCGGCTATAGTCTGCAGTGGTCTCGCCTACTTCGTTACACACCTGCTCCAGCTGCTCCAGCGTTGCGCCGTAACGGCTGGCCAGCTGGCGCTGTGATTCCGGATCCAGCCGCAGCCCGTAGAAACGGTAGATGGCAGCGACCAGGGCCACCGACGCGCTGCTCATATCCTTCTCGATCTCCTTAACCAGCGACTCACCATAGCCGATCTTGGTGGTGGTACTCAGATCCCGCTCAAACACGCCCATATTCAGGGTATTGGCGTTATGGATCGCGCGCTGCACCTCTGGCCGGCGGATCTGTAACTCTTCGTCAAGCGCCAACGCCACCCGTATCGCCAGCTGTTTAGCCGCTCGCGCCCGCTTAGCAGGCTCCTGAGCGGCACTCGGCTGCTGTCGAAAAGAGTTCCATAGCGCCTGCACGACCTTCAACTTACCTTTGTCGGACAGCTGGATGCTGTCCTCGGTAATCTGCAGCCCCTTCCCTCCTCGGCTGGCGGAAAAAGACACATCGGTATCCTGATAGGATGCCAACCGACGTTTCCAGCGCTCGACCAGTTTCAGAAATTCCAGGTAATCCCGTTCGGTTCGCCGATAGGCTATATAGGCCTGGCTGTAAAGGGTCAGTGCCTGCTGTAAGATCGGACCCAGGCGTTTTCGAGCATGCTTATTGGCTTTGACCTGGACGACCAGATCCTCGATCTGGGTGGTGCAGAACTCCAGCAGCTCACGTCCCGTCAGGCCGACCGGGCTCAGCTGGGCATTCGCATCGATGCTATCGCCCAGATAGCCGGCGAGCGCCAGCAGGCGGCTATAGGCGCGTGCGCGGACAATCCTAAAGCGCAACCGCTGCTCCTCAAGCGCTTCGGTTTCCCGAGTAAACTTAGAGCGACCGGCAAAGCTGAAGGCCAGCACCGGAATCCGGCGCCCACAGAGCAGTTCGAACAGCAGGATGTAGATATCCTCGGCATCCTCCAGCGTCATCAGGACGTCATCGTCGTCATCGATCGCGGCAAAGATACGTTCGATAAAATAACGCCCCCGCACCACCCCAGCACGATTATCGTAACCGGCACCAAAGAACCTTAGCTCCAGGCTGTGCGCCAGGGCGGCGGAATGCAGGCGCAGGTCGGCCACCAGCGCCTCAAACTCATCGCGGTGCTGCTGCAGAATATCCCGCCCGCGGCTCGGCATGCCGGCGCGGTGAAAGAGTTCGATCTCAGACACCGCCTCGGCCAGACCGGCCGAGCCTCCCACGCTGCGAACCGCAGAAGCCGACCACAGAGGGCCAAGAGTGACGTCCTGCAATAAGATGCGCGCGGCCTCAAACTTGCGCTGCTCCGGATCCAGGAGTTCGAGCCGCAGATCGCGGAGCCCCAGAATCAGGTCGGGAACCGTCCCCATCACCCTTACCAGCTGCTCGGTCACCTGCTGCTCTTGCCGCTCTCGACCGAGCCGATTAAACAGGTGTGAGGCCAGGCCGATCAACCCGGCGATGATGGTATAGCCGATAAAAAAGATCAGCGTCTCCTTGGGCAGCGACTTGCCATACCCCAGGTAGTAACCGCCGATAGAGGCGATCAGGGTGACCGGTCCGGCCGTCCAGGCCAGCTCGATGGCCTGGTGAGCGGTCGATTTACTGGTCGCATCCTGCGCCAGACGTTTCAACCGACTGGCACCACGATCCTCAATTGACAGCTGTTGATCCAGGCTGGGTTTAAGCTCAAAAAAAGACATGGCTGTGCGGTGTTCCTTGATAGACCTGAGTTAAAGAAAATTGCCTGCGAGCATGCCACCAAGCCAACACCCGGGCAAGCCCTCTTGTGGGTTGGACTTTAGTCCGACGATGGCCACTCCATGCCAGCCTTGTCGGACTGCTCTCTGCCTACAAAACGCCGCCCTTTGTAGGTTAGGCTTCAGCCTGACGGCTTTTCCTTATAAGGTCGCGCTGCCGTTTTCAAAGATTCCCAGCGTATTTTTTCCATTTGTTTTTGCAAGGTAGAGTGCCCTATCTGCTTCCTTCAGCACTTCATCACTATTTTTTGTACCATCGATGTAGCTTAAGCCAAAACTAGAGGTGACATGCTGACCCTTGCTAAAGGGTGCATCATCAACCGCCACCCTTATTTTTTCTGCGACTTTTTTGAGATTTTCTATGTCGGTGTTAGGGCAGATAATTAAGAATTCCTCACCACCCCAACGTCCTACCGTATCTGTTTCTCTGACATTACTTTTCAAGATTTCAGCAAATTGCTTTAAGACCTCATCACCTTCGAGATGACCATATTTATCATTTATTTTTTTAAAATCATCAATATCTAAGATCATCACCCCAGAGGTCGTCTTATATCTCAAGGTTAATTTTTGTTGTTCTGCTAACACTTGATCCAACTTCTTTCTGTTGCTCAGCTTTGTCAAAAAATCTTCTCTAGAAAGACTTTGTAATTTTTTATTATACTTTTTTAGCTGCCAGAGATACATTAAAAATAACACCGCGCCTATAATCGAAACACTAATCGCCTTAACGACCAGAGAACGATCTATACCAACGCTCTCTTTTACGGATATCCAATTATTGAAAATGGTTTGCTTTTCTATTTCATCCACGCTATCAATAACTTTCTGAAAAATAGAGTTAAGTAAAGGCTCGTCATTCCTCGAAGCGATGGCTAGCCCATCGCTCTCATCAAGCCTAGCCGTAATCTTGATACTTCCTACGAAGTCTTTTTGAATAACATTCGCAATAACTGTTAAATTATCGATGTATCCATAAATCTCTCCACTCTCAACTTTTTTCAATCCGTCATTAACATTTTCTACATCTACAATATTGATGTCTTGGTATTTGGCACGTAATATTCCAGCTATTGCATACCCCTGCGCAACACCTAATCTTTTATACTTAACATCTTTAATGCTCGCCACAAAAGGTTTATCGAATTTAGTCGCTAAAACGATGGATGCCTCTACATAGGTATCAGTGAAATTCATAAACTCTAAACGCAGGGCCGTCGGCGTTGCCACACTTAAGAGATCACACTCTCTGTTTTTAACCGCTTCTACACTTTGCGCCCAGCTTTCCGTTACTTTTAATTTTATGCTTAGCCCTGAATTTTTTCTTAAAATATCAAAATAATCTGCGACTATACCTATGTGCTTGCCATTCTTTATAGACTCATAGGGCATCCAGTCCGGGTCGACACACATCCTTATAATACCCTTTTGTTTTAAATATACTTTCTCTTCTTCACTGAATAAGACATAGATACTTTCTTGTTCTTGTTCTTGTTCTTGTTCTTGTTCTTGTTCTTGTTCTTGTTCTTGTTTGATAACATCACTAAAAACCAATGCGTCTAAATCTTGATTGGGCTGTAGCCTCCCGCTCTTTACTAACTGCTTGTACGTTCTCGTTATCAACTCCTTATTGCTCTCGCCGATATCATAAAGACCCAAAAGCATGAGTGACCTTGTCACTTCGGCTTCATAGCGCAAAGCTTCTATTGATTTATTGGGATTATATTTTTTGTGGATTAACCCTACAACCTCATCAACATTATCTAAACTATATTCCCAGCCTCTTTTTGTGGCTTCAAGAAATTTTTTTATCTTCAAAGGCTCATTTCTCGCCTTTTCATAAGAAGTGAACAGATTTTCTGCGCTGGTAATAAATCCATAATCTGCAGGGTCTATAATATTATAAGGTATTTTTTGCCTGTCCAGATTATAGAGTTGGTTTGACGTATAGGCACTCATCGCATCAACTTTTTTATCTTTAAAATCTTCAATATTAAACGTGTGCGGAACATAGGTGCTATTTTCTTTATCTATTAGAAAATGTTGTAGAACAAGAGATAACGAGCTGTTTGAAAACTCAAAATCTGTTGCCATAATCTTTTTACCAAGGAGTTGCGATGGCTTTTTTATATCTGGCTGCGTCACGAACACCAAGGGCGATTGTTGAAAATAAATAGCGAGCAATACCGTAGGCTCTAACCAGCCATTTTTAGCAATCAACGGGGTGTTATAGAGGCCAAAATCAACAGACCCCGAGAGAACCTTTTCGACGATATCTATGCGGTCCTCGTACTCTAAAAGTTCCACATCTAAGCCGACGTCGCTATAAAAACCCTTCTCCTTTGCCATAATAAATCCTGCAAATTCAAATTGGTATTTCCAAGGGAGCTGAAGAGAGGCTTTCTCACGCGTTTGAGCGACAGAGGTGTTCATTAGAATCAATGAAATGAATAATATGTTAAATAACGTTTTCATTACCTACAAATGTATCCTGTAAATCCTATTGGCCGATAGGAAGGATAAAAGCCATTTAACCGGAGATAGACATCGATCACAACGCGTGATGCTCGAAATCTAACCTAGTCATACACTATGCCACAACAAGCCCATATAAGATGATTAAAAGAGAGAGAGAGAGAGAGAAAGACGAAGCGCTGATGATCGGACGGTAGGTCCGACTGTAGGTCGACGATCGCCACGCCTTGTCGGGCTTGTCTACCTTGTCGGACTAAAGTCCAACCTACAAAAACCCACATCCCTGTGGGTTGGCGCATCCTGTTCCAGACAGGATTTGCTGCACGCCCCACATCCCTGTGGGTTGCACCACAATAATGATCTGTGCGAAGATACTGTATGAATATACAGCTATAGCGCACTGGAGTCATTATGAGTATCAGAACGGTTCATCAAGTCATCAACAAGAAAGGCGCAGTCATTGGAGAGTATATGGATCTCAAATTGGCCAAAGAGATGGATAATCGCACCGATGTGCTGTACTTCATCGCCGAAATAATCGAAGCCCAGGGCGTCGATGAAGTCCTCGCCGAAAAGATTGCCGTCGCTATGCTCGACGATAAGGTCCGCCAGGAGCTGCTCAGTAAACTCAAGACAGTAAAAGAGATCCCCACCGGAGAGGCCTCGCCTGACAGCAGTTCCTAAAGGCGCCGCTAGCTATAGAGCGTGATAAGGGATCGGGAAAGGCCCTCCTGGATAGCATTTAGCCCCTGATTGGTTTAGCGTTAACGCGCACTGTAACCCGATGCTAAGGCGCTACATGGATGAGACCCGCAGCCGACCTGGCCATGCTAGGCTACAGGCCTGCCACCACTGTGATCTGCTCGTTGATTTGCGGCATTTTATCAGTCGGGGCCGTGCCGAGTGCCCCCGTTGCGGCGCCGTACTGGCGCACTCCAAGAAAGACAGCCTCGACCGTACCCTGGCGCTCAGCCTCACCGGGATACTGCTCTACGTCCCGGC
This sequence comes from Motiliproteus sp., assembly GCA_047622605.1. Taxonomy (GTDB): domain Bacteria; phylum Pseudomonadota; class Gammaproteobacteria; order Pseudomonadales; family Balneatricaceae; genus Motiliproteus. The sequence continues at coordinate 16,985 of JBLHND010000055.1, forward strand.
GATCATACTGCCCGTGATGAACTTTAAGTTACTGGGTCAGACCCACAGCAACACCCTGATCAATGCGGTACTCAAGCTAGCCGAGGATGGTTATCTGTGGCTCGCCTTTATGGTCGCCTTCTGCAGCCTGCTGGTGCCGCTTCTCATCCTCCTGATCCTCTTTAGCTGCTGCCTGCTGACGCGCATCCACGCCTTACCCAAACTTCAGATTTTTATGCTCAGGAGTCACTATTATCTGAAGCACTGGGGGATGCTGGATGTCTATATGCTGGGCCTGTTGGTCGCAATCGTAAAGATGAAAGACCTCGGCGACCTGCAGATGGGCCCCGGCCTGTATGCCTTTAGCGCACTGCTGCTGCTGCTGCTGTTCGCCCAGCTACAATTCGACAGCCGCGAATGCTGGGAACGCCTTGAGAACCCGCGTCTATGAACAACGGTCCTCTAACGATCAGCCGTGATGCCAGCCTGGCGCTCTACGCCTGTGGCTGCTCGCGCCATCATGTTCAATTCGACAGCCGCGAATGCTCGAGACGCCTCAAGGGGCAGAGTCTATGAAGACCGGCGCCTGGCAGACAGGTTCTTTACCGACAGGGCGTGACGCCGGCCTGGCGCTCTGCGCCTGCTGCCGCAAGCTGCAACGCTTAACGCCGCTTAAACCGGGCACCCGGCGCTGCTGTCGGCGCTGTGGCTCGACGCTGCACTCCCGCATGCCCAGGAGCACCCTGCGTACCTGGGCCTTTACCCTGATCGGGCTGATCCTGATGATCCCCGCCAATATCTACCCGATCATGACGGTGGTTTATCTGGGAACAGGGGAACCCGATACCATACTCTCCGGTGTTATCCATCTGGCCCAGGAGGGCATGCTGCCCATCGCCATCCTGGTGTTTATTGCCAGCATCGCGGTACCCCTGGTCAAGCTGCTGGGGATACTCTTACTGCTGCTTTCTATCCAGGGACACTGGCATCTGAGTCAGCGCCAATGCACGCTGCTGTATCGTGTCATCCAGTTTATCGGCCGCTGGTCGATGCTGGATCTGTTTATTATTGCGATCCTGGTGACCCTGGTAGACCTGGGAGCCATCGCCACGATCAGCGCCGGACCCGGTGCCAGTGCCTTTGCCGGCGTCGTGGTGCTCACGATCTTCGCCGCTCTGAGTTTTGATCCCAGGTTGATCTGGGACCAGGAGGCCCCGCGCAATGACTGACAAGCTGACTGACACTCTTGATGGCAATCCGGCTGACGACCCCCGAATCCCGAATGCCCTGATACGCCCGCATGAACGCCTGTCCATGATCTGGCTGTTGCCGATGCTGACGTTGATCCTCGGGGGCTGGCTGCTTTACAAGAGCCAGATCGACGCCGCTATCCCGGTACAGATTCATTTTACCGACGGCCAGGGCCTGGTCGCCGGCAAGACCGAAGTGCGTTATCAGGGTATCGCCATCGGGGTGATCAAAAAAATCTCCCTCGATAGCAACCTGAACGGCGTCACGGCCACCGTCTCGTTCGATCATACCGCAGAGCCACTGTTGCGTGCGGGCACTCAATTCTGGCTGGTCAAGCCCCAGGTCTCTCTGCAGGGTATCTCCGGACTCGACACCCTGCTCGGTGGCAACTACATCAGCCTGCGTCTGGGAGAAGGCGCGCCCAGTGATCGATTTCAGGCGCTGAGTGAACCCCCGCCGCTGGGCAAGGAGGGTCCCGGACTCAATATCCGCCTGCGTGCCGACACCCTGGGATCTATCCAATACGGCTCACCGCTGTACTACAAGCAGCTGCAGGTCGGTGATATTCAGGGCTATGAACTCACGGAGGACGGCCAGGGCGTACTGATCAATATCAACGTCCGTCAGCAGTTCGTCCCGCTGGTGCGCGGTAACAGCCGTTTCTGGAATAACAGCGGCCTACGCCTCAAGGGCAGCCTGGCAGGCTTAAGCCTGCAGACCGACTCCCTGACCTCGCTGCTGATCGGCGGCATCAGCTTCGATACGCCGGCTAGCGACCAACCTACGCCGGTCGCGGACGCCGACAGAATCTACGAACTCCATGATGACTATGAAAGCGCCGATACCGGCGTATGGGTCCGGGTCGGATTTGACTCGGCAGAAGGTCTGGAGGCTGGCGTCACCCCCGTTATCTTCAAAGGCCTGACCCTGGGCACCCTGACCGAGATCAGGCTGGATCCGCCCCATGACCGGGTCCTGGGTACGCTCCGGCTGACGCCTGAAGCCGAGGCGAGGCTCAATGAAAACACCCGCTTCTGGCTGGTAAAGCCACGGTTGTCGGCGACCGGCATCAGTGGCCTGGAGAACCTGATCAAGGGCAATCAGATTCAGATCGACTTTCGCCCGGGTGAACAGCCGCCGCGCTACGACTTTGACGCCCTGCCGGCGCCACCCACATTGGCGCCCGAAGACCCCGGGCTGCAGCTGACACTCAGCGCCAACAGCCTGGGATCGTTGCAGCAGGGGTCCGGGATCTACTTCCGCAAGCTGCAGATCGGGGATGTCCAGGATTATGCCCTCAGTAAGGATGGCCAGCAGGTCGAGATAAGCATCAGTATTCGAGCACAGTACGCCTCCTTAATCAGGGGTAACAGCCGCTTCTGGAATAACAGCGGCATCCGCGTCAAGGGCGGGTTATCGGGATTTTCGGTCCAGTCTGATACCCTGAGTTCACTCCTGAGTGGCGGCATCAACGTCGACCTCGGCCCCGCCGAGAAACCGGGCGCGG
>JBLHND010000056.1:0-19229 GCA_047622605.1 Motiliproteus sp.
ATCTGAATCGTTATAACTAACATTGGTATTCAGGTTCAAACTGGGAAACAGAGAAATAAAAGCAGAATGCACTTCGTCCTGAGTAATACGTTCATCATATCGGGCTTCGCGCAATTCAGGCCGATGCACCAGAGCGGTTCGCTCCATCGAGGCTATATCCACATTCAAATGCGGTGTGCTAAAATCTGGATTATTGACATCCGCCAGTTCAAAATCAGTGGACGGATTAAGTCCCATTAACGTAGCCAATTCGGTTTTGGCTGGCATTAAACTCTTACGGATATCTTGCAGTTTCCGCAATGACTCCAAGAGCGCACGCTGGTACGTTAACGCCTCCATAGGCGATTGAATGCGAAGCTTTTCAATGCGTGATGAATCTGCCAAGGCGGTACGGGATTTCGCAATCAGCGGATTAATTTTAGATAGTAAACGTTCGGCGGATACGGCTCGATAATACGTTTTACGAGACTGCTCCATGATGGTATGAACCACTTTACGCTGACGTTCTTTAGCGATCAAAAAACGATCTGCTTGCTGCTTGGCGCGATAGTAGGATAAACCAAAGTCGAGAATATCCCAGGTGGCACCAATGCTAGCATTAACCGAACTTTTATCGGATGACACTGAATAGCTTGGGTTATTGCCAGGTGATGCAGGCTCGTCACCCACAAAAGATACGGAAGCAGAGGCGGCGTAATTATTACGTCGGCTATAACCTGCCTGAACAGCTAATTCAGGCAGCATATCGAATTTATCCACCGCTAACTGACCTTGTGACACAACCGCCTCAAAGGCTTTCAATCGGGCATCTCGATTATATTTAATGGTACGAGCAAAAGCATCATTTAGGTCAATAGGGCCTGTAATGGCGGCCACATCTTTCGCCAACAAATTAGCATTTACAGCCGCATTTTCCATCATATCCTGGTTACTAAGGTGTTTAGGTGCCACCGAACAACCTGCAACCGCCGCAGAAACAAACACAGCTAATACAGTTCGACTAAATGGCAGACAAGCAGACATAAGCACTCCTTAAAGAGAAGGAAAATTGAAATACTGAATTTGAAAAGAAAGAAGATAAAATGACATTTTTATTATAGCGAGAAGCATCATCCATAATACTGAGCTCTTGAAATTTTTTAATAAACTAGGAAGCCATCGAACTGATGTTCGATAGTCATCGATTTGTGTAGAGCATCAGCATATGGCTATTAGCAAGCCTATCAGTGGCTGGTGGCCTCATCCTATTTTCAGTTGGAGCAATCACCCTTACTCTGACAATGCAACCAACCCTTGTTATTAACGCTCCAGCATGACTTAAAGCGGAAAACTGCTTCTTAACCATGCCATTCGCAATATGTTTTACATTCCAAGCCAGCGCGGCTAGCGTCCATTCGCCTGACACTTGATCCAATCCTCTCGTCGAAAACTGCCTGAAGCCTACCACCTGCTTGATGATGCCGAAAACCCGCTTAACGCCTGCTTCATCAGCCGATACGCCATAACAGACAGGGAAATGATGATATTATAAAAATACATATAAATCAATTTGTTACTATAAATCAATATATAGCTATAAATCAAGTTATCTCTACAAGTCAATTTTTACTATAAGCATGAAAAACGGACTCACAGTTTAATAGATTGATTTTAAAGGTAATTAAATTTTATCAGCTTCGCCATGCCATGAAGGGAGCGGGTCATCCGGTGCCGGCGTGTCGGAAATCAACCGTTTAAAAACAATTATTTATTTTTATCCAGTAGTCCTCTATGCCAGGATAGTTGTCGTGATCCTGGTTGCATCAATGAAAACAGAGGGCGTGGAATTAATAATGAAACATTATTCCCTTAAACGTAAAGAAGCGGTTATTCAGCAGTTGATGTCGCCCACTAACATGTCGGTATCCCGCTTGGCGGCAGAGACCGGAATCACTCGAGGAACCCTGTATTCTTGGCGCCAACACGCTAAGGGTCGCGGTGTCGTCGTGCATGGAGATCGCAGAGGGGAGGGATTAAACACTACCGCCTTAAACGCCACTGAATTGGCAGAATGTTGTCGTAAGAGGTATTGGGGGCAGATCTTTCGAAATCGTATTTTTTGTCTATGCACTTGTTAGCGCATCCGGAAATGCCTTTAACCCAAACATGAGCAATGCCGTAAAAGCGGCAAAGGTGAGGCCTGACACCCCTTCGCTTGTTAGCCTTAACGCTTAACCTTATCGCGTTGCGCTTCGGCCTCTTCGATCAACCAGGACCGGAACGTTTCGGCGTGCGGGTGGAGGTATTGATGGCTGCGGCGGGTCAGATGGAATGCTTCCGAGGTCGCTACTCGCTGCTCAAAGGGGGCAACCAAACGGCCGCTGGCGATCATAGTTTCAACCAACGATGTCCGCCCAAGCGCCAGGCCCTGCCCTTGAGCTGCCATCTCCAGTGCCGTAATCAGCGTATCGAATTGCATCCCACGGGAGGTATTGACCTGGCTGGCTCCCGTCTTTTTTAACCAGTAGCCCCAACCTTCTTCGTAACCTGCAACATGCAGTAGCGTGAGTTTGCTTAGCGCCCCAGGGGTCTTAGGCGGCGCGCTGCCGTCACTAAGCAGGGGACTGCACACCGGGAACAACTCATCCCAGGTGAGACGATCCGACGTCAGGCCCGGCCAGACGCCATGCCCATAGCGAATCTCAAGGTCGGCATCCTTGGTCTGCTCTTCGAACCAGATATTGCTGGTAAATTGCAGCCCGATATCCGGGTGTAATTGCCGAAAGCGGTGCAGTCTCGGAGCCATCCAGCAGGTTATAAAAACCAGATTAGCCCTGATCGTTAGCTCCTTAGCGCGGCCCTGACCGAATATTTCATCGGTCGCCACCGCCAGCCGCTCGATCGATTCATGCACCGCAGGCAGATACGCCATGCCGGCATTGGTCAGCTCCAGGCCTCTGGGCAGACGTTTGAACAATGTGGCGCCCAGTTGCGACTCCAACCCTTTGACTTGCTGACTGATAGCGGCCTGGGTCAGATGCAGCTCACTAGCAGCCCGAGTAAAGCTCAACAACCGTGCCGAGGACTCAAATGAGAGCAACCAGTTTAATGGGGGGAGTCTTTTTTTCATTGCGGCCTGTCTGGTGTGGCTATCGGTGTCCAATTCAGCGCTACGAATGCTCAACAGCGCCGCTTTCAACCGCCGACGCTAGGGTAGCCCACGGGTACCCGCAGCGGAACGCTGATGCCGATCATTGTCCCCTGATGTTATCGGAGAAACTGGAAAGAGTGAATCAGGTTCGGTTAATGCATTCGAATTACCAGATTTGTCTGTAAATTTCGACGACCTCATCGATGCTAGGGACCCGCGGGTTATTGCCAGGGGACCCCGAGGCCAGCGCCTGCTCGGCCATAGTGGTCATCAGGTCGAAGTAGGCCTGGCGCTCGATACCAAATTGGGCCGGCGTGGGCACCTCTAACTCAGCATTCAAGGCACGCAGTTCGTCGATTAATTTATCGTTGGCCTGCTCGGTACTGTCTTGCGCGGTGGCGACACCCATCGCCCTGGCGCAGTCGGCATACCGCTCGGGAGCCGCCGGAATAGAGAACGCGGTGACGGCCGGTAGCAGCATCGCATTGGACAGGCCATGGGGAACATGGAAGGCCGCGCCGATCGGGCGACTCATACCGTGAACCAGGGCCACCGATGCATTAGAGAACGCCACCCCTGCCAGAGTAGAACCGAGCATCATCGCCTCGCGAGCTTGCTGGTCGAAGCCATCATGGTAAACACGCCGCAGATTGGGGCCCAGTAACCGCATCGCCGATAGTGCCTGACTATCGCTATACAGGTTGGCCTTTTTACTGACATAAGCCTCCATCGCATGGGTCAGTGCATCGATGCCGGTGTCTGCAGTTGTTCGAGGCGGCAGACTCAGGGTCAATTCAAAGTCGACTAGGGTCGCCACCGGCATAAAGCCGATCCCGACACAGAGCATCTTCTCGTCATTGGTTTCATCGGTGATGATCGTGAATCGAGTCACCTCCGAGCCGGTACCTGCGGTGGTGGGGATCGCGATGATAGGTAGGCCCGACTCAATCACGATTCGAGGAAATTTATAGTCCCGCATCTCACCACCATGCTTGGCAAGAATGGCGATCGCTTTGGCGCTATCGATAGGACTGCCGCCCCCGAGCGCGATGATGCAGTCGTAATCGCCATTACGGGTTTTTTCGACACCCGACTGAATAGAAATGATCGTCGGCTCGGGGACGGTATCGTCAAAAACATCAGCGAAGATCCTATGCCTCGATAACACATCCTGGAGACGACTGCTGTAGCCCAGCTGCACCATCATCTTATCGGTAATAATTAAGGGCCGTTTACAACCCAGACTGGCCAGTACATTGGGGATCTCTTTGCTGGCACCCGCACCCACCTGCATGATGCGCGGAAGAATTGCTTGAATTGACATGTTTGCTCCTACATTACTGATCATCAGGGATAGCAGCGTCTCTAAGCTCGCAAGCCCATGAGCACTCCTGGTATGCGGTAAAGCACCGCCTCGTTAGAAAGCGGTGCGGGGTCAGATCTACATCGGGTGGCTAAGATTACGCGTCCGGCGCTCCGGATAGAGGCAATAAGACCGCTAAAATCGATACGGACGCTATTGTTATTGATCATACAAACGCTGAAAAGCAATAAAAAAACACCCTGAGACTGCATATTATTTATGGGTGCTAAGGCTAGCGTAGTCGTTAGGCAGCAATAAAAAAAATGACGCCTCAGGGTCATTTTTTATTGCTGGTCTACCCCGGTCTTCACTCCTATTATCTCGCTGCGATGACGTTCCGGGTTGGTTCTGCGCCCCTCTTCAGCGCTAAAAATAATCGGTGATTACGGCTGTAATCGACAGTATAGAGATCAACGCAAACCGAATCGGTTCTGGAGTTGGCCCGGCGTTAGGTAGGATGAATAGACATGAAGAACAACAGTAAACTGCCCTTGGCAGGTGTCCGCGTCATAGATTTTGGCCAGCAGATTGCGGGCCCTGCCGTCGCCATGGTGCTGGCCGATTTTGGCGCCACGGTGATCCATATAGATCCGCCTGGAGGACCGCAATGGGATCATCCGTCCAATGCGATCCTCAATCGCAATAAGAGCTGCCTGAGACTAGACCTCAAAAGCGCACAGGGTCTGGCGCAGGCTTTGGCGTTGATCGAAAAAGCCGATGTAGTGATCGAGAGCTTCCGGCCAGGCGTTATGCAGCGCCTGGGAATCGATTTCGCCCAGCTGCGGGCAAAAAGGCCGGAACTGGTTACCCTGTCAGTGCCCGGCTTTGCCAGCAATGACACGCTGCGGCGGGAGTGGAAGGCGACCGAGGCTGTGGTGGCGGCGACCTGCGGCGCCTTTACCGACATGGGCTTTAACCGGGTATTGATGGGCTTGAACCCGAGTTTTTCGCCGTTGCCGCTGGCGTCTTCCTATACCACCACCCTAGCCGCCAGTTCGGTCGTGCTGTCACTGCTGGAGCGGGAAAAAACCGGGCGTGGTGATCATGTCGAAGTACCCGTCGTCGCCGCCATGATGGAAGGGTTATCCTATAACTCCTATGTCGTCGAAGGCCTCCCTGAGCGCTATAAATCCATGCGTGAACTCGAAATCGGGCACCGCAAGGCCAATGCAATTCCGTTTGATCTGAGCTATACGGATCTGCAAGAGTATCTGGACCCCTTCTATCGCAGCTATCCCTGTAGCGATGGCCGCATGTTCTATTGTGTCTGCCCGTCACACCGTAATCACGCCAAGCGGGCGTTGCTGGTGCTCGGTGTTTACGATGAACTGCTGGCCGAGGGATTACCCGAGGTGGCCGATCTGCACAAGCCGATCGCCGAGTGGGAGGGCGAAACCTCGATCGGGGTGTATCCGTTACCGAAGAAGTGGGCCGATATTATCTCCGCCAAGATGAAGGCGGCATTTCTGACCAAAACGTCTGAGGAGTGGGGAGTTATTTTTGGTGAAGGACAGATCCCCGGAGCACCGCACCGGACCACTCAGGAGTGGATCAACAGTGAGCACTGCAACGCTGCAGGTCTGATCGTCGAGGTGAATGATCCTGAGTATGGTTTGATGAAACAGCCCGGACCGATCGCCTGGTTGGAGGGATCGGCCGACACGATGCTGACACCCCGGCCAAGACAGACGGTCGATTATGGCCAGGCACTGGCACAGCTTACGGCGGTGGCTGCACAGGATCGGGTCACCCGCCCTCAGGGCACAGAGATTCAGCCGGCCAGCGGTAAAGGCTGGTTGGAAGGCTTTCGAATACTGGATATGACCAATGTGATTGCCGGTCCTCATTCGACCGCTTTTTTGGCACGTTTTGGTGCCGAGGTAATCAAGCTGGATACGGTCATTCCGCTATACGATCCGCTGATCGGTATTCTTTTTACCTTCCAGACTGGTGTCGGTAAGCAGAGTGCGTTGGTCGACATCCTGACCGACGAGGGACGCGAGGTGTTCAATCGGCTAGTACGTTCGGTAGATATGGTGGTCATTAATGCTCCGGAACGCCAAATAAAACCGCTGGGGTTGGATAATGACAGCCTCCAGGCGATCAATCCGGGGGTGCTGTTCTGCCGCCTGGACTGTCTGGGTGGGCCTCGTCGCGGGCCTAAGACGGACTATATCGGCTATGACGATATCATTCAGGCGCATAGCGGCATTATGAGCCGCTTCGGTGGCACTGCAACGCCGGAAGAGCATGCACACCTGGGAACCCTGGATGTCAACTGTGGCTTTGCGGGGGCTCTGGGGATGGCGGTGTCTTTCTACCTCAAGCGCAAGACCGGTGAGGTGACTCGCTCCAGGACCTCGTTATCGGCGGTGACCAATTATGGGCAACTCATGTTCGCGTTTGATTATGCCGGGCGAGCATTGTTTGATGAGCCTTCGGGCCGTGCCGTGCAGGGTAATCATCCGCTGTCGCACTTTTACCAGACCAGCGAAGGATGGCTCTTTCTGGATGCCAGCGCTGCCGATCTGAGTAGCCTGGAGCAGGTTGAAGGGATGCAGGGGATCACTGCTGCGACCGATAGAACCGCGTTTTTACGCAGCGCATTCAGCCGGGCACCTGCAGGCTATTGGGCAAAAGTTCTGAGTGCTGCCGATGTGGCTGCGGCTGAGCCGATATCCATCGAGCAACTGCGTGGACGATACAGTCGAGCGGCGGATGGCAAGGCAGGAATCGATCAGGGCAGCTTTGCATTCTCAGTCTTTGCTGAGCATTCGAGCGGACATCGTATCACCCAGATCGATCCTTATGCGATTCGCCCCTTTGAGGCCCACGTCCGCGCGGTGACCCCGGCGGAAAGATTCGGCCACTCGACCCGTGAAGTGCTGGCGGCGGTGGATTATAGCGAGGCTGAGATCGAGTCGCTGCTGGAACGCAAGGTCGCTGCACTCGGCTGGAGTGAGGAGTTCCTGCCGAGCTGATAAGCCAGTTGTTAGTTAATGGGGACAGATATATTTACTTATGTTGATGCGAAAATAAATCTGTCCCCTTTTCTAAAATAAATCTGTCCCCTTTTCGCTCTTTTCGCTCTAAAACGACGACCCCAGTTAATGGGGACAGATATATTTACTTATGTTGATGCGAAAATAAATCTGTCCCCTTTTCTAAAATAAATCTGTCCCCTTTTCGCTCTTTTCGCTCTAAAACGACGACCCCGGCTGCTGTAAAAACCGGACCTCCTCCTCGGTGGAGCTGCGCCCCAGACTGGCGTTGCGATGCGGATAGCGGCCGAAGCGATCGACTATCTCTTTATGACGCAATTCAAACCGATAGTTATCCTCAAGCCCTGATTCTGCGAACAATTCGAGGGCGCGCTGATGGATAAGTGCCGACTCGCTGTGCATAAAGGGTAAATAGAGAAAGGCGCGCTGTTTGGCCGGGAGTTGAGCCGCTATTCCTAGGCTGACGGCCTCCTGAGCCAGCGCCAGTGCTAAGCGGTCCTGAGCAAAGGCCTGGCCACTCTCGCGATAGAGGTTACGTGAAAACTGATCCAGGATAATCACCTCGGCCAACCGCCCCCGTGCCTGATCGCGCCATGTATAGAGCTCACAGGCACAGGCTGCCTGATAGAGATCGCCAAAACGCTGTTCGATCAGCGCATCGAACACGGGATCCTTAGCCCAGTGACTGGCGGGCTCGATCTCTTCAAACCAGAACCTAAGCACTTCATCCCAGGCGGCCATAAATTACTCCTCATTGCTCCTCCTCGTTGCTCCTCATAACTAAACAAGGCGGGGGGGGGGCTAAAACAACAACGCCGCGCTCTTAATGAAGAGTACGGCGTGATTTCCACTGGGAGCGCCTAGCGGTAGAGGCTGGCGTCGAACAGGTCGAGTGGCTGCTGCAACTGCTCATCCGCCTTAAAAAAGGGCGTCTTATCCTGGACTCTCAGATTATTCTGGCCAAACCAACGTTCGATCTCTTCCATCGCATCCTCGGCCTGCGCCTTTTGCATATAAGAGGCCACAATCTGGTAGACATAGACGCCAAGAACTCCGGCTGCCGTTCCCAGAAAAAAATCCGAGGACATAGAGAACAGCAGAGCCAGCACCCCCAGCATCCAGAGACGACTCACCTTGGCACGTTTGAGCGCGTCGTTGGCGGTAGAACGCAGATCATACTTTTCTTCAAAGCAACGGTAGTGCTGCTGGTAGTCGATCTTCATCTTAGCAGCGAGGTAAGATTCCATGTTCATAACTCTCCTATACCCATAACGGTTTACGAAACCCATAAAAAACATCGAGCAACTGACTGGCCAACGTCTAAGCCGGACAGCATAGCTGCCTTTAAATGCTCAGCCTGAGCGACTCAGGCTAAACTTTTACTGACCACCTCAAAACTGTCTTTAGACAGCTCGCCTGCCCTGATGCGCTCCAACTCGGCGCGCATCAGTTGCTGGCGTTCGCCACTATAGCGCTTCCAACGGGTCAAGGGGGTTAGCAAGCGCGCGGCAATCTGCGGATTGAGTGAATCAAGCTCGAGAATCCTATCCGCCAGAAACCTATAGCCCGCGCCATCTATACGGTGGAACTGAACCGCATTCTGGCCACAGAAGGTGCCAATCAGCGCTCGTACCCGATTGGGGTTTTTCAAATCAAACAGTGCCGACGCCATCAACTGCTGCACCTGCTCCAGCGCATCCGCCCTGGGCGACATCGCCTGGACACCGAGCCATTGATTAACCACCAACGGATCGGCTTGCCACTGCTGATAAAATGCCCGGAGCACCTGCTCCCGCTCGGTGTCAAAGCTCGAATGCACGATCAGACTCATGGCCGCCAGAGAATCGGTCATATTGTCTGCCGTCTCAAATTGCTGCTTAGCCAGCAACAGGCAGTGTGGCTGATCCAGAGCCATCAGATAGCCGAGTGTCGCATTCTGCAGACTGCGACGTGCGACCGCAGCGGCCGTAAACTGATAGGTCCCCTCGCTACGGTTGCGGTTATAGACGTCTGTCAGCAGTGCTTCCAACGCCTGTGCCAGCGCAAGGCGTACAAAGTTGCGCACCTGATGGATCGCTACCGGGTCGATCTCCTCGGCGAGTTCAGCCAGGTAAGCCTCGGAGGGCAACTGCAGCAACTTGGCGACCATGGCAGGATCCAGGGATCGATCGCTCAACACTCGAGTAAAGGCCGCGATCAAGGCCGGATCCACCACCAGCGCCTCGCCCGCCTGAACACTGAGGATAAGTTCCTGCATCACCGCTACAGCCAAACGCTGCGCAGCATCCCAGCGGTTAAAGCCATCGCTGTCATGACTCATCAGCAACACCAGCTCATCTCGGCTGTAGGGGTAGCTGAGCTTGACCGGCGCTGAGAAGCCGCGCAGCAGCGAGGGAACCGGCTTACTGCTGATACCTTCAAATACAAAACTCTGCTCGGCATCAACCAACGCTAAGACTTGGCTGGTTTGACCGTCTGCCAGAGCCAAGTCCTGGCCCTGAGCATCCAGCAAGCCCAGTGTCACTGGGATATGCAACGGGGCCTTGTGAGGCTGGCCCGGTGTGGCAGGACAAGATTGCTTCATCTGCAGGGTATAGCGCTGCTCGGCAGCGTCGTAGCTGTCGGTCACTTCCACTCGGGGTGTCCCTGCTTGCGAGTACCAGAGACGAAACTGGGTCAGGTCGATAGCGGACGCATCTTCCATTGCCTGGACGAAATCATCGGTGGTGACCGCCTGACCATCATGGCGGTCAAAATAGAGATCCGAGCCCTTGCGGAACAGTTCAGCCCCCAGCAGGGTATGGATCATCCGCACTACTTCTGCACCCTTTTCGTAGATCGTCAGGGTATAGAAGTTGGAGATCTCCATATAGGATTCGGGGCGTATTGGATGTGCCATAGGACCGGCATCCTCAGCAAACTGCGCGGTGCGCAACATACTGACATCCTCGATCCGCTTGACCGTGCGTGAGCCGATATCGGCCGAGTATTGCGTATCTCTGAAGACCGTAAAACCCTCTTTAAGGCTCAGCTGAAACCAATCCCTGCAGGTGACCCGGTTACCTGACCAGTTATGGAAATACTCATGCGCGACGATCCCTTCGATGCGTTCGAAGCCACTATCAGTGGTGGTTTCGGCCTTAGCCAGGACACAGGACGAATTGAAGATGTTGAGTCCCTTGTTCTCCATCGCACCCATATTGAAATGGTCGACGGCGACGATCATGAAGATATCCAGGTCATACTCGCGGCCATACTGCTGCTCGTCCCAGGCCATCGCTCGCTTAAGCGACGCCAGGGCGTGCTCGCACTTGTCAAGATTCTGCGGCTCCACAAACAGCTGCAGCTTGATGTCACGTCCGCTACAGGTGGTGAAACTCTCGTCGACCCGCTGCAGATCGCCGGCGACCAGCGCAAACAGGTAGGCCGGCTTCTTGAACGGATCCTCCCAGGTGACCCAGTGACGCTCACCCTGCTCACCCTGAGCGATCGGGTTGCCATTGGACAGCAGGACCGGAAACTCACGTTTGCTCGCCGCGACAGTAGTGGTAAACAGCGACATTACATCGGGTCGATCCAGATAGAAGGTGATCTTCCGGAACCCTTGCGCCTCACACTGGGTACAGAACATGCCGTTAGATCGGTACAGCCCCTCCAGCGAGGTATTGTCCTGCGGTTTGATCAGGGTCACGCATTCGAGCAGACACTGCTCGGGCAGTCCCTTGAGGGTCAGATAGTCGTCATCGCGTGCGTATTCCTCGGCACTCAGATCCTTGCCATCGAGGACCAGGCGCCTCAGTACCAGACTGTGATCACCGTGCAACTGCAGTGCGGCCTGTGGCTCGTCTGAGTCAGGATTACGGCGCAGATGCAGCTTGGAACGGACCAGGGTCGCCTTGTCACCCAGTTCAAAATGCAACTCAGTCTTGTCGATCAGAAACGGTGGGACGCGGTAATCTTTCAGGTAGATGGTGCTGGGGCTGTCATGACTCATGCTGTGGGTACTCGTAACCTTATGAATTTAGGGCGTGTCGCTGACATTAAATCAGGATCAGGGTCCTGATCAGGATAGTTGTTATTAAAAAAGAGTTTCAGGCAAAAAATTGCACCTGATACGCGCCAAACTTGCGAATATTGATCACCCCGCTGTCAAGAATCAGATACTGCCCCTTGATGCCTTGGAGAACGCCTTCGACCAGCGGCGTCTTGTCAAAATTGAGCGAACTGACCTTGAGAGGATACTGCTGCACCGGAAAGCCGATATCAACCACCTCGGCGTCGTAAATCGGTTGAATCGCTTGCAATCCGAGCCGCTGCTGCAGCGCGTCGATCTCAGGACGACTCAGTGCCAGCAAGCGCTCGCGCGCCTCGATCAGATCAACCGGGTCGACCTCGCCTTTGAGCATCGTGCGCCAGTTGGTCTTATCTGCGACATGCTGTTTGTAGAGCACCTCCACCAGCCCGGAGCGATGGCGGGTATCGACCCTGAAGATCGGCAGCGCCTGAATCGCACCCTGGTCGATCCAGCGCGTTGGGATCTGGCTGGCACGGGTAATCCCCACTTTAATGCCCGACGAATTGGCCAAATAAACGATATGCTCGCTCATACAGAAGCGCTGCCCCCAGTCGCTGTCACGGCAGGTTCCCAGATCAAAATGGCATTTTTCCGGACTCATAATGCAGGTATCGCATTGAGGTAACTTCTTGAAGCAGGGATAACAGTATCCCTGAGCGAAGCTCTTTTTACTGGCACGGCCACAGTGCTGGCAATGGATATCGCCCTGATAAACGAGCCTGATCGGCTTGCCGATCAGCGGGTTGAGGTGAAATTCACGTTCATCAAGCGGCAGCCAGTACTGGCATGGCTGTTCAGGGCTATGTCCGAGTTCGGTCCGCATCTTGGACAGGTGGCCCTGCCCCTGTAAGCTCAACGCTACCTGGATCTGGTCATTATCAAATAACATCGCCGGGTTACCCGTTAAGGATCTTGACGATCGATTCTGCATTCTGCTTTTCGCTATTGTTCTTTGGGCCGTGCTGAGAACCGTCGGCCTTGGTGCGATCGATAAAACCGACCCGCTGATCCTCGGGCAGATGGGTTTCGTCGTAGGCGATCACGGCCTGCATGCAGTTCTCGCGCTCGGCGACGCTCAGGCGTCGACCATCGGCCCACTTACCCAGCTCCACGGCCCTTTTCATGGTGGCATGGATCTCAGGATTCATCGATTGGAGCAACTCGTCAAAGGTCATCGGGTTATATCTCAGACAGTTAGATGGCTATGGTTATGACTAGACAGTAGAGCGCGATGATAGCACAGCCAGAGACGCAGGATGTGATTGGTCAGCCCAGCGTAAACCTGCAACAATCCGACCCTGCTTTACCAATAAAAATAGTCAAAAGCAGCTACCCATAAAGCAGTCAAAAACAGTTGCCAATAAAAGCAGCCGAACTGTAGCCGTCAGTAGCCGTCAGTAGCCGATAATTTTGATCGCACAGGGCCCTATTTGTTTCCCCCTCCCGCGACAACCCAGGATAAATACAGATGAACAACAGCACTCAAACCGAACTCGAAGCAGCCGCCTTTCGTGGCCTGGTAGCCCACCTGCAACAGCGCACCGACGTGCAAAACATCGAGCTGATGAACCTCGCCGGATTCTGCCGCAACTGTCTGTCAAAATGGTATCTGGCGGGCGCGCAGGAACAAGGAACCGAGTTGGATTATGAGCAGGCGTTAGTGGCCGTCTACGGGATGAGCTATAGCGACTGGAAGACACTGCATCAGGACAAAGCCAGCGCCGAGCAGCTGGATACCTTCGCTCAAACCAAGCCGCTGCATGCCAAGATCAGCGGCCACAAGTAGGCCCTGGGAATCCCTGACCAAGACGATGCACCCGTTAGCGGCTGCATCGCTGCGGGGCCTTTGGGTGCTTGATGATCATCAGCGGATACTGTCGTCAGGCTCGTTCGACGACATAAACGCGTTGCACAAGATTCGCCGCTAATAAATCAATAAGTGACCGCCAACCCCTTAACAAACAGCTGCAATTCACCGCTCTGCATCCGCTGCCACTGTTCGTTCTCGGTCAGGGGATCGGTGGCTATCACGGTGACGACATCGCCTGGCTGGGTTTCCTGGCAAAAATCCACCATCACATCATCATCCTTAAGCGTGGCCTGGCCGAAGGGTGCTCGCCGGGTGATCCAGCTGAGCCGGGTCGTGCAGTACGCGAACAAATGTTCAGAATCCGTCAGCAGCATATTAAACACCCCCAACGCACGCAGCTGATCACATTGCTGGCGAATAAAGTCGAACAACTGCGGACGGGGCGGCGGCTCAGAATAGTGATCCCGTAGCCTGCCCAGCAGCCAGCACAGGGCATATTCGCTGTCGGTCGTGCCTACCGGGCGGTAAGCCCCCAGCGGCAAGTCGAACAGCTTAGCGTCAAGCTGGCCGTTATGGGCAAAGGTCCAGTACTGCCCCCAAAGCTCACGCGTAAAGGGATGAGTATTGGCCAGGCAGATCTGACCCACATTGGCCTGGCGAATATGGCTGATCACGACCTCGCTCTTGATCGGATGCTCGCGCACCAGATGGGCGATACGTGACTGAGCACTGGGCTGCGGATCATGAAAGCTGCGCACCCCGCGCCCTTCATAGAACGCTATCCCCCAGCCGTCACGATGTGGCCCGGTGCCTCCCCCGCGCTGCATCAGCCCGGAAAAGCTAAAACAGATATCGGTCGGGACATTGGCACTCATGCCCAGTAATTCACACATGCACAGGTCTCAAAGAAGGCTCAAACAGGTACTTGCCATTTTGTGAGAAAGCCGCACCCAGGTCAAAGCCTAAGTGATAGATAGTAGAACTTATTCTCGATTTGGCAGCTGTGCTGCTGTTGAAAACGGGGGTGAACTGACCCGACTGATAAACCCTCGAGCAGCGCCCACCAGGACCGTACCGCCGAGCCCCTCAGCTGCCGAGGAATAACAGCCAGCCAAGTCTGAATGTAATAATCCGACCATAACGCTGTCATCGGATTGCCATAGGACTGTCATCTTTTGTTAACAGCTGGTGTTTATGCTGTGGTTATTCGCTTTCGTCGCCACCGCTTGGCTACACTCTTCAATGACAATTGGATATCTGTAATGAGAAAATCTGAGCCCCAGCAAGATACCGCCCACCGTAACGCTGTCGATTCTGACTTTTCCAACCTGATTGAAACGGGCTTGAGCCGTCGTCGCTTTATGCAGGGTGGTGCCGCAGCTATGGGGCTCTTTCTAGCCGCGAATCCGTTAGCACAGGCCATGGCCGCCGCGACTCAGCCGACCAGCAACCTGCTGGGATTCTCTGCCGTACCTATCAGCACCTCGGATGAGTTCAGCGTCCCTAAAGGCTACAGCGCGCAGCCACTGATCTCCTGGGGTGATCCTATTCTCAAGAATGCGCCCGCATTTGATGAATCAGGCACCCAAACAAGCCTGGCTCAGGGCGGCCAGTTTGGAGACAACACCGATGGCATGAGCTTCTTCCCGCTGTCTGAAAGCCGCGCTCTGTTGGCCGTCAATAATGAATACACCAACTATTTACTGCTGTTCGCTCATCAGGGTAAAGAACTGAGCGCAGATGACGTAAAAAAAGCCCAGGCGGCGCACGGTGTGTCTATCTTTGAAGTCGAACGCAACCACGATGGCCACTGGCACTACCTGCAAGAGTCCGACTACAACCGCCGCATTACCGCCAATACCCCGATGGAACTCACCGGTGCCGCGGCTGGCCATCCCTTATTACAGACCCATGCAGACCCCTCCGGTAAAAACGTACTAGGCACCTTTAATAATTGCTCCAATGGTAAGACCCCTTGGGGCACGTACCTGACGTGTGAAGAAAACTTTAACGGCTACTTCGCAGCACCCGGTGCCGAGATGGATGCCCACCAACAGCGTTATGGCCTCCAAGCGGATAACAACCGCTATCAGTGGCACCAATTTGATCCGCGTTTTGATATGACAGCAGAGCCCAATGAGCCTCATCGTCATGGCTGGATTGTTGAGATCGATCCCATGGATCCGACCTCAACGCCGAAAAAACGCACGGCACTGGGTCGCTTCAAGCATGAGAATGCCGCCGTTACGCTGGCGGATAACGGTCATGTGGTGGTGTATCTGGGCGATGATGAGCGCGGCGAACACCTGTACAAGTTTGTTTCCGAAAACCGTTACAACCCTGATGATCAAGCAGCCAACACCGACCTACTGGAACAAGGCACCCTGTTCGTGTCTCGTTTTGATGCGAAAGAGGGTGAGCTTCAGGGTCATGGCGAGTGGCTGGAACTCACCCAGGGCAAAAACGGCTTAACCGCAGCAAATGGCTTTGCCAGCCAGGCTGAAGTGCTGATCTATGCACGCGAAGCCGCGACTATGGTGGGTGCCACTACGATGGATCGTCCAGAGTGGGTCGCCGTGCATCCCGATAACCAGACGGTCTTTTGCACGCTGACCAACAATAAAGACCGGGGCACAAAAGATAACCAACCCCTCGGCGGCCCAAACCCACGTGCCGAAAACAAATACGGCCAGATCGTGCGCTGGAAACCAGAGAATGGCGATCACACCGGCACCCTCTTTAGCTGGGACCTGTTCTTGGTAGCCGGTAATCCAACCGTACACAGTGACTTTTATGCTGGCAGTGTGAATATTACCGATGAAAACATGTTCAATAGTCCTGATGGCCTGGGCTTTGATGACGCGGGTCGCCTGTGGATTCTTACCGATGGTAAGTATTCGAACGTAGGGGACTATGCCGGCATGGGTAACAACCAGATGCTCTGCGCCGACCCTGAAACCGGTGAAGTGCGCCGCTTTGCGACCGGGCCTGTCGCCTGTGAAATTACGGGGCTGACGTTCTCGCCAGATCAACGCAGCCTCTTTGTTGGCGTGCAGCACCCGGGAGAAAAAGACGCTGCCTCACACTTCCCTGCTGGCGGCAACAGCAAACCCCGCTCGACCATCATGGTTGTGCAACGTGATGATGGCGGCATCATCGGCGCCTGAAGAGAGCCTGCTGCAGGAGTTTTCAGCTACGGACCCACAGGGGGGTGTATATGAACCCCCATTTTGCTGTAGGATGTCGGAGTATATTCAGCATTGCGGTGTTCTCAAGGTAGCAACACTGCTCTGTCGTTTCCAGCATGCTGCCTCTCGCAGCATATTTTCTGGACGAGCTGTTGATCAGCCTGGTCGTTACGCCCTTTTATTGACACAAATACAGCACAGCTTAGATTAAATACGATAAACACCGAGTATTTTGCTGCAGTCAGGCGTATAATCAGCGTCCTTTTTCCTCTATCCTCCGGTTGCCTTCATGTCAGATACCGTCTCATTCGGCGAGCTCGATCTCGATGCCAATATTCTTCGCGCAGTAACAGAACTTGGCTACGAAACACCATCGCCGATCCAGGCACGCTGCATTCCATTACTACACAGCGGCAAGGACGTCCTGGGCATGGCTCAGACAGGCACCGGCAAAACAGCGGCTTTTGCACTGCCGCTGCTAGGACGAATCGATCTCAAAGCCAAATACCCGCAAATCCTGGTGTTATGCCCTACTCGGGAACTGGCCGTACAGGTCGCTGAAGCGTTCCAGGCTTACGCCCGCTTTCTTACCGGCTTCCATGTCCTGCCGATCTACGGCGGCCAAAGCTACAGCCTGCAACTGCGCCAACTCCAGCGCGGCCCACAGGTTATCGTGGGTACCCCGGGCCGAGTCATGGATCACCTTGACCGCGGCACGCTGAAGATAGACAAGCTGCAAGCCCTCGTACTGGACGAAGCCGATGAGATGCTGCGCATGGGCTTTATCGATGCGGTCGAAACCATCATGGCCAAGACGCCCTCCACGCGTCAGACCGCGCTGTTCTCAGCCACGATGCCCAACGAAATTCGTCGCATCAGCTCTAAATATATGCACAGCCCCGAACAGGTCAAGATCGAATCGACCAAGTCGACTGTCGCTAATATCGAACAACGTTACTGGATGATCCAGGGCGTCAACAAGCTCGACGCGCTGACGCGGATGCTTGAAACCGAAGACTATGATGGCGTCATCATCTTCGCTCGCACCAAGAACGCCACCGTAGAGCTGGCCGAAAAACTCGAAGCACGAGGCTACAGCGCCTCTGCGATCAACGGCGACATGAACCAGCAACTGCGCGAACGCACCATCGAACGCCTGAAAAAGGGTGATCTGGACATCCTGGTCGCCACCGATGTTGCCGCCCGCGGCCTGGACGTCAAGCGCATCAGCATCGTGATCAACTACGATATCCCCCACGATACCGAAGGCTATGTACACCGTATCGGCCGCACCGGCCGCGCGGGTCGTGCCGGCAAGGCGATACTGTTCGTATCTCACCGTGAAAAACGCCTGCTGCGTGCCATCGAACAGGCGACCTCGCAAAAGATCGAGCCTATGGAGCTACCCAGTCGCGATCTGATTACTAAAAAGCGCGTCGGTAATTTCCGCGACCAACTCGAGCAAGTATTCGCCAAGCAGGACCTAACCTACTACCGCGACCTCTGCTCGCAGCTTTCTGACGAGCTGACCCTGAATCAAGAAGACCTGATGGCCGCGCTCCTCTATATCGCCCAGAAAGAGAAGCCGCTGCAGCTCGCTCCTGAAGCTTTTACCAAGGAGCGTCCAGCACGCAACAGCCGTGATGATGACAGCAGAAGAGACAGCAAGCGACGCGCCCCGGAAAGAGAGGGCGCCAAGCGCGAACCCGCCGCCGAAGCCAAAAAACGTCCTCGCGATCGTGACCGCGGCAACGCGGAAGTAGTCTGGGAACGCTACCGTATAGGTGTTGGCCGTGATGACGGCATCGAACCTAAGCATATCGTCGGCACGATCGCCAACGAAGCGGACCTGAGCAGCCGCTATATAGGTCATGTTAAGCTGCATGATGACCACTCTACCGTCGAGCTTCCAGAAGGACTGCCCACCGAGATGCTCAAGCATTTCCAGACGGTAAAGATCTGCGGCAAGCCGATGAACCTGCATAGAATCGGCGAACACGATCCTAAAGGTGATTCCTCTAAAGGTGACGAGTCCAAAGCCCCGCGTCCCAAGCTTAGCCATCCGGCCAAGCCCAAGACCTTCGCAGCACGCCCTAAGACCGACGACGCCGAATAGCATCGGCTTAGTTAGCTAGATGACCAGCACCGCTCGCCCTGTCGAGCGGTTTTTTTTGCTCTTTTTTTGTGGGTTAGGCTTCAGCCTGACGCAGCCTGCGCCCTGGACCCTCCCGAATTGCCAGAGGGCTTTGTGGAGGCTCTGTACTAGTTAAGTGTTGCAGTTAGTTCTGAATTATTGTCTTTGTAATCAAGCGAGGTTCCGCCTCCCGGCGGCTTCATTTCTTTGTGCGCGACAAAGGAACCGAAGCAAAGAAAACGCGTCCCTACGAAACCGCCCTGCGGGTACGCGCCTGCGGCGCTATGAAATCCAGCTTGAGGCTGACAGATTCGGATTCACTCGGCACATCCCTGTGCCTCACCCTTCGGGCAACCTGCGGTTGTGCAAATCGGCTATCCTGCCGATTTGTCTGCCTCAGCTGTCAATCTCGCCATTGCCTACATGGATGTAGGTATGCCGTTGTTGTCGGGAACTGACAACGGCCAATGGCTCGACCCTGCGGGCCTTTTCAGTCTGAATTTCATCGGTTTAGAAGGAAGTTTGGT
>JBLHND010000057.1:0-19167 GCA_047622605.1 Motiliproteus sp.
TAAGGACAGGGAAATACCCTCTATGAGCCATAGTAAAAAAGACGCGAGCTACAAATCCCAGCGCAGACCCAGCAAATCCTTTGAATCTAGAGCGCATTATCTGGAACATGAGCTGACCATCATGTCCCCGAAGCGCTGGGGTATTAACCTGCCTTTCCGTGATTACCACTTCGAGTATGAAGATGTGGTACCGGCAGTCGCGGCCACGATCGGTAAGATTGTGATGGTGGCGGCCGTGGTGGCTGCTTTTGCCGTGCCTCTGGGGTTATCGCCCGAGTTCGTGATCGAAAACGTCCGGTTTGAGATGTTGATCGCCGCGATCCTGTTCGTGATTCTTTTTTCCGGGATGCTCAACCCCAATGCCAACCTCGCGGGCACTCACGGCCCGATGATTCCGATGATCCCGCTGATCGTGGTCTCTGGCGGTCACCCGCTGGCGCTTGGGATCATGGTGGGGGTGTTCGGTCTGATCCTTAGTGTCACTAAGGGGGGGAGCAAACTGATGACCCTCACGGGTGAAGGGGTGCGCGGTGGGCTGCTGATCTATCTCGGCGCAGTCGGGATGATCAGCCAGGTCGGTGCGCTCTTTACCTGGGCCAACAGTATCGGCATGGGCTATATCGCCTTTGCCGTGATTCTGAGTACGGTGCTGATGTACGCCTTCCTGGCGCGGATCAAGATGCGCTGGCTGTCGATTCCACTCGGTTCGGGTATCGCGCTGGCGATAGCCCTGCTACTGGGCGCGCCCTTTGAGTTTGTTACCGAGCCGGGCATTCCGCACCTCAGTCCTGCCTATTGGTGGGGTGAGAACACCGGTTGGCAGATGGGTTGGCCTGAGCTGCACCACTTTATTTCGGTAACGCCCTTTGCGGTGTTGGCTGTTGCGATGTGGTCTCCGGACTTTCTTGGTCATCGAGTATTCCAGGAGCTGAACTACCCAGAAAAAGCCCACAAGGTGTTGATGAACGTCGACGATACCATGGCGGTAGCGTCTGTTCGGCAGATGGTCGGCAGTACCCTGGGTGGCGGAAATCTGGCCTCCTCGTGGGGAACCTACATGATTCCCGCAGCGATCGCCAAGCGGCCCATTCCGGCAGGCGCCGTCATCACCGGGATACTCTGTGTGGTCGCCGCACTCTGGGGTTATCCGATGGATCTGGCGGTCTGGCCACCGGTCCTGCGGGTCGCGCTGCTGGTGGGTGTGTTCCTGCCCTTGTTAGAAGCGGGCATGCAGATGACCCGTGATGCCAAGACCTCGCAGTCGGCGGGTATCGTGATGTTTGCGTCGGCCTTCGTTAATCCGGTCTTTGGCTGGTCGTTGACCATGCTGCTGGATAACCTAGGACTGATCGGTGATAAGGAGCGCGGCAGTACCCTGGCGCACCTGGATCGTTGGATCATCCCGCTGATCACCTTTATCGTGATGTGTGCGGTGATGGCCACGGTCGGGATGTTGCCAGGCATTCCCGCCCTGGTGGATTCCTTTCGCGTATAGCAATATTGTCGGACTACTTCCTGTCCACAAAACGCAGCCCCACAAGGGCTGCGTTTCTTTTGTGGGTTGGACTTTAGTCCGACGAAGGCCACTCCATGCCCCCCCCCTGTCGAACTACTCCGCCTACAAAATGCCAACCCACAAGGGAAGGGTGTTTGTTTGTAGGTTAGGCTTTTCTGACGGCTTTTCTGACGGCTTTTCTGACGACTTTTCTGACAATGATTGCGCCACAGCCGCCTCCTAATAAATCCCCGCTTCCAACCCTGCCGCCAGAGTCATACCCAGCTCTTCACAGCAGGCGATAAAGTCTTCCTCAAAGGGACCGCGCATCATCAACGGTGCCTGTACCGCCTTCCAGCGCAGCCCGGTAATAATCTTCTCGACACTGTTTTTGGCGCCCTGACCGTCGTTGCCCGCGCGGATAAACAGGGCGTAGGGCAGTCCCTGTTTCTGTTCCAGGCAGGGGTAGTAAATGCGTTCGAAGAAGTCTTTCAGCGCGCCGCTCATGTATGCGAAGTTTTCGGTGGTGCCCAGTATCAGCGCATCGGCGGCCAGCACATCGGCAGCATCGGCCTCCAGCGGTGCTTTATAGACCACCTCGATGTCGATATCAGGGTGGTTGGCGCCGGCCAGCACCGCATCGCGCAGCCGCCGAGTATTGTCGGAGGGTGCATTAGCGACGATCAGGAGTCTCTTTTTTTCAGTCATAAATCCGTGCTCCGGGTGGGGCATATAAACTTTATTATTTAGCGAGGTAGGCTGGGATGCAATCCCAGCGATCAAGATGCGAACCTACACCGGTGCATGCGCATCTGGAGCACGTTAATTGACTCCGACCCCTTTTAGATCGACCCCTTTTAGATCCAGCCAGTCGAGATACTCTCGGCGAATCCCGGCGGCTTCGTTGGCCAGCTGATGCCGGGCGTCGGGAAGCAGCAGGCGCTGCAGGCGGGGGAATTTTTGTTGCAGCAGGGGCAGGTTGTAGCGCCAGTCGACGGTGTCGTCCTGCTGGCCCTGAATCAGCAGCGGCTGGTAGGCATTCGTCGAGGGTAAGCGTTCAAACTCGGCTATCCAGCGTTTCATCGCACCGATCCAGGCGGTGGTGATAAAGAGGGATTGCAGGGGGTCGCTGCGCAGGAAGGCATTAAACTCAGGATCCTGGCTGTTGGGCGCGAAATCGCGAGGTACCGCGGTTTTCCAGGGACTTAGCACGGCATGAGCCAGTCGAATCCAGGGCCAGCGGGCGGGGCGAATCAGCGGCGCCAGTAGCGCTATCTGGCCATCGATTCCGGGGGACTGAGTCGGCTTGGTTAACAGGAACTGGTTAATGATGGCGCCACCGGTGCTCTGGCCCAGCAGATGTAGGGGGCGGCAGAGCGGCCACTTATCGAGCATCCCGAGCAGAACTTGGAAGACGGTCTGATAACGCTCAAAGCTGTCGATCGAGGCGCGGATTCCGGAGGAGAGCCCATGGCCGGGCAGATCGAAGCACAGGACATTCAGACCGCGCTCCAGGCCGTAGCGGATCAGGTGGCTGTAGAGGCCGTGATGATCCAGATAACCATGCACGATCACCAGAGTGCCGCGAGGCTCAGGGGCGCGGAACAGATGCACCGCGATTTGTTGACCTTCAATCGGGATCTGGCCCAGATGTTGAGAAGCAGCAAGGGTGTCGAACGTTAACGGGTAGAAACGACAGAAGTCGTGGTAGCCGTCGAAATTGGAACCCAGAGCAGGATCAAAGGGCGGCAGTGAGGCGATCAGTGAGCAGGGGTTGAAAGCCATGTCAGATGCTCGCCTCTGCCGGTAGGGTTAACGACCGACCCGGAAGTCGGGAGTTAACCCTGTTATTCAACTACCCTAGTTAACCTTAGGATCCAGCGCGCCGGACTGGTAACGCTCGGTCATCGCTTCTAGTGACAGGGCGCGGATCTTGCTGGCCTGGCCTGCGGTGTTGAACGACTGGTAGCGGGCGCTGGCGATATCGCGCATTGCGGTGATGGTGACCGCCAGGAATTTACGCGGATCGAACTCGGCCGGGTTTTCGGCCAGAAAGCGGCGCACGGCACCGGTGGAGGCCAGACGCAGGTCGGTATCTATATTGATCTTGCGTACGCCATGCTTGATCCCCTCGACGATCTGCTCGACCGGCACGCCGTAGGTTTCCGGCATCTCGCCACCGTACTGGTTGATGATCGCCAGCCACTCCTGGGGTACCGAAGAGGAGCCGTGCATCACCAGGTGAGTGTCGGGCAGGCGCTGATGGATCTTCCTGATGGTATCGATCGAGAGCACATCGCCGGTAGGGGGCCGAGTAAACTTGTAGGCACCGTGGCTGGTACCGCAGGCGATTGCCAACGCATCACAACCGGTTCGGGCGACAAAGTCAGCCGCCTCGTCTGGATCGGTCAGCATCTGCTCGTGGGAGAGGATACCTTCGGCACCCACGCCATCTTCTTCACCGGCCTGGCCGGTCTCCAGCGAGCCTAGGCAGCCCAGCTCACCTTCGACCGAGACGCCGCAGGCATGGGCCATCTCGACGGTGCGGCGGGTGACCTCGACATTGTATTCGTAGTCGCTGGGGGTCTTGCCGTCCGCCAGCAGTGAACCGTCCATCATCACCGAGGAGAAGCCCAGCTGGATGGAGCGCTGGCAGATCGCCGGTGAGGTGCCGTGATCCTGATGCATACAGACCGGAATATGAGGAAACTCTTCGATCGCCGCCAGGATCATATGCTTGAGGAAGTTGGAACCGGCATATTTACGCGCGCCCGCAGAGGCCTGCACGATCACCGGACTGTCGGTCTTATCGGCCGCTTCCATGATGGCGCGCATCTGCTCCAGGTTGTTGACGTTAAACGCCGGAATGCCGTAGTTGTTTTCTGCTGCGTGGTCGAGCAGCTGTCGCATACTGATCAAAGCCATAAGGGTCTCTCTTTATTAATTCAGTGCAGGGATCGTATCTCCCTGCCGCTTAGTCGGTTGTTCTTGGTTCTAGTTAGGTTCCAGGCCGCCTAGCCGCGTGCCCGCTCCTCTAGAATCGCAACGGCGGGCAGGATCTTGCCTTCCACAAACTCTAGGAAGGCGCCGCCACCGGTAGAGATATAGGAGATCTGCTCGGTGATGCCGTATTTATCCACGGCCGCCAGGGTATCGCCACCGCCGGCGATGGAGAAGCAGTCGCTGTTAGCGATCGCCAGTGAGAGTGCCTTGGTGCCCTCACCAAATTGATCGAATTCGAACACCCCCAACGGACCGTTCCAGATGACGGTACGCGCTTTGGACATCAGAGTCGCCAGGTTGATGGCGCTCTCTGGCCCTATATCAAGGATCATATCGTCTTCGCCCACGTCCTCGACCCGCTTGACGGTCGCGGTTGCCGCTTCAGAAAACTCGGTCGCCACCACCACATCGGTCGGCAGCGGGATCGAGGTCCTGGCCATCAGCGCCCTGGCCTGATCGAGCAGGTCGGGTTCAAACAGGGATTTACCGACCGGAAAGCCTGCGGCGGCGAGGAAGGTGTTGGCAATGCCGCCGCCGACGATCAGCTGGTCGACCTTCTCCGAGAGTATCTCAAGGACTTCCAGCTTGGTCGAGACCTTAGAACCGCCGACGATCGCAGCCACCGGACGTTCGGGTTTATCCAGGGCGCGGGCCAGGGCATCGAGTTCGTTGACCAGCAGCGGGCCGGCGCAGGCGATGGGCGCGAACTTAGCGACCCCATGGGTCGAGGCTTGGGCGCGGTGGGCCGTGCCGAAGGCATCCATCACGAAAACGTCACACAGGGCCGCCATCTTCTTGGCCAGGGTATCGTCGTTGCTTTTTTCGCCGCAGTTGAAACGCACATTCTCCAGCAGTACCAGGTCGCTGTCGCTGTCGAAGCCGTCGATCCAGTCGCTGATCAGCGGAACCGGACGCCCCAGCAGCAGCGACAGGTGGGCCGCGACCGGTGCCAGCGAGTAGCTGGGATCGGCGTCCCCCTCCGTGGGGCGACCCAGATGCGACATCAGCATCACTCGGGCGCCCTGGCTCAGGGCGAGTTCGATGCTGGGCAGTGCGGCGCGAATCCGGGCATCGCTGGAGACCTTGCCTTCCTTGACGGGGACGTTAAGGTCTTCACGGATCAGCACGCGCTTGCCGTTGAGGTCCTGCTCGGTCATTTTCAGTACAGTCATGAAATTATCCTGTCAGCATTAAAAGTTTAGAATTCGGTGGTCTGGGTCTGAGGCTGGGTCTGAGCCTGGGCCTGAGCCTGGGGCTGGGTCTGAGCCCGGGGCTGCTCGGTATCAGACTGGAGCCAGATCTGAGCGACATCCAGCATTCGGTTGGCGAATCCCCATTCGTTGTCGAACCAGCACATCAGCTTGAGCAGGCGATCACCACTGATCCGGGTCTGAGTGCCGTCGACGATTCCGGAACGCGGATCGGTATTAAAGTCGACCGAGGCGTGAGGTTCATAAGTATAGCCGAGCAGCCCCAGCAGCGGCCCCTGCAGGGTTGCCTTCTCCAGCAGCTGGTTGACCGCCTCAGGGGTGGTCGGGGTGCTCAGCTGCAGGGAGAGGTCCATCAGAGAGACATTGGTGGTGGGCACCCGCAGATGGTTGCACTGGAAGCGCCCGGCCAGTTCCGGCAGCAGGCGATCGATACCCCGGGCCAGGCCGGTCTGGATCGGAATGATCGACTGGAGCGCGCTGCGGCTCAGACGCAGATCGGTACGGTGGTTGCTGTCGATCACCGGCTGGTCATTCATCGCCGAATGGATGGTGGTGGTCACACCCTGTTCGATACCAAACTCTCGGTGCAGCAGGTCCAGCACCGGTACCAGGCAGTTGGTGGTGCAGGAGGCGCTGGAGGCGATTCGGTGCTCGGGTTGCAGGCGCTGGTGATTGAAGCCAAACACAATGGTGGCATCGATATCCGCGTCCGCCGGTTGTGAGAACAGCAGGCGTTTTGCCCCCGCCTGCAGGTGAATTTCGGCACGGCTTCGATCAGAGAAGGAGCCGGAGCACTCCAGTACCAGGTCGACCTCCAGTTCTGCCCAGGGCAGTAGCCTAGGATCGGACTGGTTCAGCGCCAGAATCTGATCGCCATCGATCAGCAACTGGGTGTCGTTATGTTCGACCGGCAGCGGGAAGCGGCCGTGAGTGGTGTCGTAGCGGGTCAGATAGGCCAGCGTTTCGAGATCGGTGAGTTCATTGATAGCGACAACGCGAAAGGGGCGGGCTGCTGCGCCCCGGCGGTCATGCGAGTAGAGCGCCCGCAGGACGCATTGGCCGATTCGGCCATAACCATTGATCGCGATATTGAAGGTCTTCAAAGGCGGTGTCTCAAGAGGGGTCTCAGGGGTTAGGTCTCTAAGGTCAGGCTCTAGTCAGGAGCACTGAGCCGCTAAGGCAGCGTCTCTAAGGCGCATGGATGGGAACAGCCAGGACCGCGAGCGGCCCTGGCGTGCGGCCTCTTTACAGCAGCTCGTTCACCTTGGAGACCACATTGTCGACGGTAAAGCCGAACAGCTTGAACAGCTCAGCGGCCGGAGCCGATTCGCCGAAGCTGGTCATGCCGACCACTCGACCGTTGAGGCCCACATACTTGTACCAGAAGTCGCTGTGCGCGGCCTCGATCGCCACCCGTGCGGAGACCGCAGCGGGCAGGACCGCTTCGCGGTAGTCGGCAGACTGGGTCTCGAAGGCATCGGTGCAGGGCATCGATACGACTCGAATGTTACGGCCGGCAGCGCTGAGCTGAACGGCCGCATCCATCGCCAGACCGATTTCCGAGCCGGTCGCGATCAGGATCGCATCAGGCAGTCCGGCGCAGTCACTCAGAATGTAGCCGCCGCGCTGGATGTTGTTGAGCTGCTCGGTGCTACGCGGCTGGTGCGCCAGGTTCTGGCGTGAGAACACCAGCGCCGAGGGGCCGTCGACCCGCTCCAGGGCACTCTTCCAGGCCACCGCCGATTCCACCGCATCGCAGGGACGCCACAGATCCAGGTTGGGAGTGGTGCGCAGGTTGGTCAGCTGCTCGATCGGCTGATGGGTGGGGCCATCTTCGCCCAGGCCGATAGAATCGTGGGTATAAACGAAGATCGAACGCTGGCCCATCAGGGCGGCCATCCGCACCGCATTACGGGCATATTCCATAAAGATCAGGAAGGTCGCGCCGTAGGGGATAAAGCCACCGTGCAGCGCCAGACCGTTCATGATTGCTGACATGCCAAATTCGCGCACGCCGTAGTTCATATAGTTGCCGCTGGCATCGTCCTGGGTGATGGTCTTGCAGCCACTCCAGAGCGTCAGGTTGGAACCGGCCAGGTCGGCCGAGCCGCCAAGCAGTTCCGGCAGGTGCGGGCCATAGGCATTGAGGGCGTTTTGCGAGGCCTTACGGCTGGCGATGGTCTCGCCCTTGGCCTGGAGCTCTTCTATATAGGCCTGTGACTGAGCCGCGAAATCTTCCGGCAGGTCGCCGCTGATCCGGCGCAGGAACTCAGACGCCAGCTCGGGGAAAGCTTCGGCATAGTCGGAAAACTGCTCGTTCCAGCTGTTTTCGATCACGACGCCATGCTCACGCGCATCCCACTCGGTGGTGATCTCTTCGGGGATCACGAAGGGTGCATGCTCCCAGCCCAGTGCCTTGCGGGTCAGGGCGATCTCGTCGTCGCCCAGGGGCGCGCCGTGGCAATCTTCTTTGCCCTGCTTGTTGGGCGAGCCGAAACCGATCACGGTCTTGCAGCAGATCAGGGTGGGTTGGCCGCTGTTGTCGCGGGCCTGCTCGATCGCGGCGTGGATCGCATCGGCGTCGTGGCCGTCGATCGCAGGGATGACTTGCCAGCCATAGGCTTCAAAGCGCTTGACGGTGTCGTCGGTAAACCAGCCCTCGACTTCGCCATCGATGGAGATGCCGTTGTCATCGTAGAAGGCGATCAACTTGCCCAGCCCCAGAGTGCCTGCCAGCGAGCAGACCTCGTGGGAGATCCCCTCCATCATGCAGCCGTCACCGAGGAAGGTATAGGTGTAGTGATCGACGATCTCGTGACCCTCACGGTTAAACTGGCCCGCCAGCGTCTTCTCGGCCAGCGCCATGCCGACCGCGTTAGCCAGCCCCTGGCCCAGAGGGCCGGTGGTCGTTTCTATGCCGGGAGCGTAACCTAATTCCGGGTGTCCTGCGGTCTTGCTGTGCAGCTGCCGGAAGTTTTTCAGGTCCTCGATACTGAGCTCATAGCCGGAGAGGTGCAGCAAGGAGTACAGCAGCATGGAGCCATGACCGTTAGAGAGCACGAAGCGATCGCGGTTGATCCACTGCGGGTTAGCGGGGTTGTGCTGCAGGTAGTCGTTCCACAGTACTTCGGCGATATCAGCCATGCCCAGGGGCGCACCGGGGTGACCGGATTTGGCTTTCTGGACAGCATCCATGCTCAGGGCACGGATGGCATTGGCTAGGTCTCTGCGGGATAGCATGAGTAAAACTCCAGGCATAAACGAGGTAGGTTTTAATAGAGACGCGCATTATCTCGCACCAAGTCGGTAGCAGCAAATATGAATGCCCTAATTTAAAGAATAAGGGCTGAGGAAGGCCAACGAGGTTGGTTTTTTGTGGGAAGAAAGCAGTCCGACAAGGCTGGCATGGAGTGGCCATCGTCGGACTAAAGCCCAACCCACAAAAGAAAGTTCAACCCACAAGCCTAACCCACAGCCTAACCCACATAAAGAACAAGGCTGACAAGGAGCCGCCAATGCCGTTATCATAGCGCCCCCACTCTGGAAACGCAGCCGGTGCGCTGTTTAGCCGTACTCTTCGCAACGCTTTCCAGCCTGGTAATTAAGTCACTGTTTTTTGAACTGTGAGTGTTCAAAACACATTCAATTATTAAGGAAAAATATGAGTAATTATTCTGTATTCACCTCCGAATCGGTCTCTGAGGGTCATCCCGATAAGATGGCCGACCAGATCTCCGATGCCATCCTGGATGCGATTCTGGCCGACGACCCCAACTCCCGCGTGGCGGTAGAGACCATGGTCAAGACCGGCATGGCGATCGTCGCCGGTGAAGTCCGGACCTCGACCTATGTCGATCTGGAAGATATCGTTCGCAACGTCATCCTCGATATCGGCTACACCAGCTCGAATGTCGGCTTCGACGGGGCCTCTTGCGCCGTGATCAACGCCATCGGCAAGCAGTCGGTGGATATCGCCGTGGGCGTCGATGAGGCCAATGACAAAGATCTGGGCGCCGGAGACCAGGGGCTGATGTTCGGTTATGCCAGCAACGAGACCCCGGTGCTGATGCCCGCGCCTATCTATTACGCCCATCGGCTGATGGAGCGTCAGGCGCAGCTGCGTAAAGCCGGAATCCTGACCTGGCTGCGTCCGGATGCCAAGTCCCAGGTCACGCTGCGCTACGAAAATGGTAAGCCGGTCGCCATCGATGCGGTCGTCCTGTCCACCCAGCATGCCCCCGGTGTCGCCCAGGCCGATATCCGTGAGGCGGTGATGGAAGAGATCATTCAGCATGTGCTGCCCGCCGAGTGGCTGCACAAGGGTACCCAGTACCATATCAATCCGACGGGTCAGTTTATTATCGGTGGCCCCATGGGCGATTGCGGCCTGACCGGACGCAAGATCATCGTCGATACCTACGGCGGCATGGCGCACCACGGTGGCGGCGCCTTCTCGGGCAAGGATCCCTCCAAGGTCGATCGTTCGGCGGCCTATGCCTGTCGTTATGTGGCCAAGAATATCGTGGCCGCCGGCCTTGCCGATCGTTGTGAGATCCAGGTCTCCTATGCGATCGGCGTTGCCGAGCCGACCTCGATCAGCGTGGACACCTTCGGCACCGGAACGCTCAGCGATGACAAGATCGTCGTCCTGATCCGTGAGCATTTTGACCTGCGCCCCCGCGGCCTGATCGAGATGCTGGATCTCAAGCGCCCGATCTATCGTGCCACGGCGGCTTACGGTCACTTTGGCCGTGAACAGCCCGACTTTACCTGGGAACGCACCGACAAGGCTGACGCGCTGCGTCAGGCGGCCGGGCTCTGACTCTGACTTTGACTTTGACTTTGACTCTGACTTTGATTCTGACTCTGACTCTGGAGCTGCCCCCATGCGTCTGACCCGCGTCTATGAACCTCAGCCCCTGATCGAAGGGGCCGAACTCTCGCTCAATGACAGCGCCGTCCAGCATCTGGGACGCGCGCTACGGATGCGTCCGGGCGACTCGGTGCTGCTGTTCGATGGTGCCGGTAATGAGCATCGGGCGGAGTTGCTGGCGTTAAGCAAGCGTGAGGTCAGCGTGCGAGTAGGGCCTGCCAGCGCACGTAGCCTGGAATCATCCTTGGCGATCGAGCTGGGACAGGTCATGTCCCGCGGTGAGCGGATGGATTATGCGGTGCAGAAGGCGACGGAGCTGGGGGTGACTCGGATTCAGCCGCTCTTCAGCGAACGCTGCGAAGTGAAACTCAGCAGCGAACGTCAGGATAAGCGGGTGCAGCACTGGCAGCAGGTGGCTATCAGCGCCTGCGAACAGAGCGGCCGCAGCCGGGTGCCGGAGATCCTGCCGCCCCTGTCGCTGGCACTCTGGCTGGCGCGCGCTGCGGGCGAGCTCAAGCTGGTGCTCCATCCGAATGCCGCCACACCGCTATCACAACGCCAGCCCCCGGCATCGGTTGACCTGCTGATCGGACCGGAAGGCGGCCTGAGCGATCAGGAGATCGCTCAGGCCCGTGATGCAGGGTTTGAATCCCTGCAGCTCGGCCCGCGGGTGCTACGCACCGAGACCGCGCCGGTCGCGGCGCTCTCTGTACTGCAGTATCTGTGGGGCGACCTGAGCTGAGAAAAGGGGACAGATATATTTTCTTCCCTTTAATACACTGATAAATATATCTGATAAATATATCTGTCCCCTTTAATAAGAAAAGGGGACAGATATATTTTATTCCTGTCCTTTTTTAATACAGTTTTTAATACATAAATAAATCTGTCCCCTTTAATACACTGTTACTATAATCACCTCTGTATTTTTGCTCCTGAGGAACTGTTGAATGAGTCTTAAACTCGGCGTGGTCATGGACCCGATTGAAGCGATCAACTATAAAAAAGACAGCACCCTGGCGATGCTCTGGGCAGCCCAGGATCGTGGCTGGGAACTCTTCTATCTGGAGCAGTCCGGGCTCTATCTGCGCGATGGCGTCTCTATGGGCCGCATGGCACCGCTGAGCGTCAAGCGCGATCCTTCCGACTGGTTCGAGCGCGATGCCTACCAGAACCTGCCACTGGCGGAGCTGGATGTGATCCTGATGCGTAAAGATCCGCCCTTCGATAACGAATTTCTGTACAGCACCTATCTGCTGGAGCAGGCCGAGCGTGAAGGGGTTATGGTAGTTAACCGCCCCCAGAGTCTGCGTGACTGCAATGAAAAATTGTTTGCCACCCGGTTTCCGCAGTGCTGTCCGCCGTTGCTGGTCAGCCGGGATCAGGCGCTGTTAAAAGCGTTCCATGTGGAGCATCAGGACGTGATCTTTAAACCCCTGGATGGCATGGGGGGCGCGTCGATCTTCAGGGTCCAGGCCGGGGATCCGAATCTGGGTGTCATCCTGGAAACGCTCACCGGGCATGGCACCGAGCAGATCATGGCGCAGCGCTTCATCCCCGAGATCGTCGATGGTGACAAGCGCATCCTGCTGATCGATGGCGAGCCGGTTGATTACGCTCTGGCGCGCATCCCCCAGCAGGGTGAGACCCGCGGTAACCTAGCGGCTGGCGGCACCGGCGTGGGTCGGCCGCTGACCGAGCGTGACCGCTGGATCTGTGCACAGGTTAAACCTATCATCCAGGAGCAGGGGCTGCTGTTTGTCGGCCTGGATGTGATCGGTGATTACCTGACCGAGATCAATGTCACCAGTCCCACCTGTATTCGCGAACTCAACGACCAGTTTGGCCTGGATATCGGCGCACAGCTGATGGATGCGATAGGCGGACGGTTAAACCGCTGAACGGCGGCGAGGCACTATGACCCAGGCGCTATCGAATCCAGTCGCCGTGCATGCCCAGGCGAAGGTCAGCTCGGTTGACCGCTTCGGCTTTACGCTGTTTGTGGCGTATAGATGCGATGGGCATGCGCTTGAGTCGCTGAACGGCGGCGAGGCACTATGACCCAGGCGCTATCGAATCCAGTCGCCGTGCATGCCCAGGCGAAGGTCAGCTCGGTTGACCGCTTCGGCTTTACGCTGTTTGTGGCGATCGCGGTGCATGCGCTGGTGATCCTGGGGGTGGCGTTCGATGCCGAGGATCCCGTCCCGGTGGCGACCACGCTGGAGGTCACCCTAGCACGATTCACCAGTGCTCAGGCCCCTGAGAAGGCGGACTTCATCGCCCAGGATAATCAGCTTGGCAGTGGTGACTCACACGCCAAGACCCTGCCTAGCAGCCGCGAAGTGGCACCCTTTCAAAATAATCAAGCCACGGCGGTGGCCCCCGGAATAGTGCCCAGTCAGCAGGCCGTCATTCAGCCGCCCCAGCCGCCACAGCCCGCGTTGGCTGAAGAACCCGCCGAGGTTGCCGCTCTCCAGCCACCGCTCAGCGAACAGCCGGAGCAGCTCAAGACCCAGGGCGACAGTGATTGGAAGTTGTTTAAGCGTGCTCGGCAGCAACCCGCTGCCGTGGTGCCTCCGGCCTTCGGGCTGAGTTCCTCGTTGCTGTCGCGGAGCCTGGAGATCGCCAGCCTGGAGGCCAGGTTGGACGACCTGCGGCAACAGCAGGCGAACGCACCTCGAGTGCGCCGGCTGACATCGGCCTCGACCCGGGCCTCGTTTGACGCCGAATATCTCGACAGCTGGCGACGTAAGGTGGAGCGGGTCGGCAATATCAACTATCCCGAGCAGGCCCGGCGCAAGGAACTCCACGGCAATCTACGCCTGCTGGTGGTACTGCGTCCCGACGGCAGCCTGGAGCGCGTGGCGGTACTCAAGTCATCAGGGCATCCGGTGCTCGATAACGCCGCCAAACGCATCGTGCGCCTAGCCGCCCCCTATGCACCCTTTCCTGTAGAGCTGCGTAAGCGCGCCGATCGAGTGGAAATTATCCGCACCTGGAAGTTCGAGCGCACCCAGTTGGGGGTCAATGGTTAAGAAGGGCTCAGGCCCCCGGGACATAGCCCTGCTGCACCGTACCGCTGGCGATCATCCGCGATAGATAGCTCAGTTTACTGGGATCCTGATCCACGATATCGATGGTCACGCTGACGAACTGGCAATGGATGCCGCTGTCGTTGGCTTTGAGGCCGCGAACCACGGCGTTGATGCGAGCAATGTCCGAATGGCTTTCGGCGTGCTGCTCCAGATCGACCACGACCGCTTCAAATAGCGCCGGAAGCCCCTCCTCGACCTTACAGACCAACACCAGCTGCTTGAGGCTTAAGGTCTTGATCAGACACTGATGCGTATGATTACCAAAGCGTAATTGCGCCGTCCGTGTGACAGCCGGAGTGCTGGGTTTAACGGCGGCGCGCTTGGTCGCCGGCGTGGAAATCAAGGATACTGGCGGTTGTGAATGTTGCGGTGAATGTTGCGGTGAATGTTGCGGCGAGTGCGGTTGTGAATGTTGCGGTGAGTGCGGTGAGTGCGGTGGCGAGTGTTGTGGTGAGTGCTGTGGCGAACGTGGTCGCGCAGAGCCAGATCCCGTCAGGGCGTTTACCGAGCTATCGCCTGCGTACGGCTGCGGCGCCTGCAGCTTGCTTAACACCTTGATCACCTTCGCCTGGAGCCCTGCGCTGGAGAACGGCTTGCCGATGTAATCGCTGACCCCGGCCTGAATGGCTTGAATGACATTGGCCTTGTCGCCACGGCTGGTGACCATCACAAAGGGAACGGCAGATTTATGTTGTTGCCGAACCCACTGCAGCAGCTCTATCCCGGACATCTCCGGCATCTCCCAGTCACACAGGATCAGATCATAGTCGTTAGCGTTCAGTAGCTGCTGTGCGGCGCGACCGTTGATGGCGTCCTCGATCTGCATCCCCGGGAACTTTTCCAGCAGGGTCTTGCGCACCAGGTCACGGATAAAGGTGGCATCATCAACGACCAGTACTCTTGCTTGTTCCATGCCTGTTCTCCACATCCGATAGCACGAAGGATACCTGAGCTGGATTCGGGTCACTAGTAGCCTAGGCCGGTTCCTAGTGCATAACCGGTTGTTTTGATCGCTATGCTTGAGTCTGAACGGCGCTAGGCCGATACTTGAGGAATGAAAAACCCCTTAGCAGTCATCAATCTCACTAATCACTTCCTTATCTCGATGCCGCACCTGCGTGGGGGTAGCTTTGAGCAGACCCTGACCTATGTGTGCGAACACACCGAAGAGGGGGCGATGGGTCTGGTGGTGAATCGACCGCTGGACCTGTCTTTCGCGGAACTGCTGGGGCATCTGGAGATGTCGATAGCGCCGGTCCAGGACGCCGAGAGCCCGATCTATACGGGCGGGCCGGTGAAGGGTGATCGCGGATTTATCCTCCATAGACCGGTTGACCATGCCTGGGGTTCGAGCTATGCCGTCAGCGAAGAGTTGCATCTGACCACCTCGACCGACATTCTGCGGGCGATCGCCGAAGGCTGGGGTCCCAAGGACTACCTGATGGCCCTGGGTTATGCCGGCTGGGATGCGGGGCAGCTGGAGCAGGAAATTCTGGACAATAGCTGGTTAAGTTGTCCGGTTGATTTGGATATACTGTTCAAGACAGCCGCGGCGTCGCGGCTTGGCGCTGCCGCCAACAGCCTGGGCGTTAATCTGGATCTGCTCAGCGCCCAGAGTGGGCATGCCTAACCCTTTATTCATTCTTTGGAACCCCACCACCTATAGCGAGCACTGGCTTTGATTCTGGCATTTGATTTTGGTACGACGCGCTTCGGCGTAGCCGTGGGGGAGGCGCTGATCGGCACGGCGACCGCGCTTAAACCTATTCCCGCTAAAGAAGGGATTCCCGATGGCAGTCGGTTACAGGCCCTGATTAACGAATGGCAACCCGAGGCCTTCGTGGTGGGTTTGCCGCTGAATATGGATGGCAGTCTCTGTGAGATGTCCTACCGAGCACGCAAATTCGCCAACCGCCTGCATGCCCTCTACGATCGCCCCAGCTATCTGATGGATGAGCGTCTGACCAGTCACGAAGCCAAGGGCTTACATCTGGCAGGCGGCGGCGAGGCCAACTTTAAGAAGCACTCGATGGATGGCCTAGCCGCCCAGCTTATTCTCGAAAGCTGGTTTCGGGAGCCGGTGCATCTGTCCAGCCTGGAGAAGTTTAAGCAAACGTAGGCACCCACAAGAGCCGCTGTTACCGCACGCCAACCTGAATGAAGCAAGCTAGGAACTCACGGATGCCTGAAGACATTGATGTAGAACAGCTATTACAGCAGATGACCGCCGAGCTGAAACAGCAGCTGGTCGAGCGAAAAATCGATAATCCGCTGCTGATCGGCATCCGCAGCGGGGGCGTCTGGCTGGCCGAGCGGGTGCGCCTGCTGCTGGATTCGAAGGCTAAGGATCCGGATCCGATCGGGATCCTGGATATCAGTTTCTACCGTGACGACTTCACCCGTATCGGCCTTAATCCCAAGGTGAAGCCCTCGGCGCTGCCGGTGATGACCGAAGGGCGGCACATCATCCTGATCGATGATGTGCTGATGAGCGGCCGGACCGTGCGTGCGGCGCTGAACGAACTCTTCGATTACGGTCGGCCGGCCTCGGTACTGCTGATGACGTTGCTGGATCTGCAGGCGCGCGAGCTGCCGATCCGTGCGGATATCGTCGGCAGATCCCTGCGCTTGGCTGCCGACCAGCAGATCAAGCTGTCGGGCCCCGAGCCCCTGCGGCTGAAGGTCCAGAACCGTGATGCTCAGCCCGTAAGCTAATACCAGAAAGCTAGCTAATACCCGAAAGCTAATACCAGAAAGCTAACACCCGAAAGCTAATACCCGAAAGCTAATACCCGAAAGCTAATACCCGTAAGCTAGCTAATACCCGAAAGCTAACACCCGAAAGCTAATACCCGTAAGTAAGCACCACCCCTAATACCTAGCGCCCGTTAACCGACCTGGAAATGTAGTGATGAATCCGAACTCCGGCAGCCTGCAGCTGCAACTGAACGCCCAGGGCAAGCTGCGCCACTTTCTGACCACCGAAGGGCTCAGTTCCGAGCTGCTGACCGCTATCCTGGATACCGCCGATTCGTTCGTCGATATGGGCGCCCAGTCGGTCAAGAAGGTACCGCTGCTGCGCGGCAAGACCGTGGTCAATCTGTTCTTTGAGAACAGCACCCGCACCCGCAGTACCTTCGAGCTGGCGGCCAAGCGGCTGTCGGCCGATGTGTTGAACCTGGATATCGCCACCTCCGCGACCACCAAGGGGGAAACGCTGCGCGACACGCTCTGGAACCTGGAGGCGATGCAGAGCGATATGTTCGTGGTGCGTCATCCGCACTCGGGTGCGGCGCACTTTATTGCCGAGCATGTCACCCCCAACGTCGCCATCATCAACGCCGGTGACGGTCGCCATGCCCATCCGACCCAGGCGATGCTGGATATGCTGACGATCCGTCGCCATAAGGGTGACTTCTCTAAGCTGCGGGTCGCCATCGTCGGCGATGCCCTGCATTCACGGGTGGCGCGCTCGCAGATTCATGCCCTCAATACCCTGGGGGCTGCCGAGGTGCGGCTGATCGCCCCCAAGACCCTGCTGCCGACCGAGATCGACAGCCTGGGGGTTAAGGTCTACAGCGATCTGAATAAGGGGCTCAAGGATGTCGACGTGGTCATCATGCTGCGGCTGCAGCTCGAACGGATGAAGAGCGCCTTTCTGCCGTCGCAGAACGAGTTTTACAAGCTCTTCGGGCTCACCCGTGAGCGGCTGGCGGTGGCCAATCCCGATGCGATCGTGATGCATCCAGGACCAATCAACCGCGGCGTCGAGATCGAATCCGAAGTGGCCGATGGTGCCCAGTCACTGATCCTCAAGCAGGTCGGCTACGGCATCGCGACCCGAATGGCGGTGATGTCGATGGCGATGAGCGGCCAGCAGCAACAGCACTCAGACTAAGCGCAGACTGAACGCCGCCGGAACCCGGACCGAGCGCGGACCAAGCCGCGCGAATCCCCAAGTGAATAGCCAGGGCAGTAAAACGATGAAGCTTCATATTCAAGGCGGACGGCTGATCGATCCGGCCAATAAGATTGACGGACAGTTTGATCTTTATATAGAGCAGGGGCGGGTGGTCGCGGTCGGAGCAAAACCGGCAGGCTTTGTGGCCGAGCAACAGCTCGATGCCAGCGGCCAGGTGGTCTGTCCGGGATTGATCGACCTGCAGGCTTTCCTGCGTGAGCCGGGACAGACCCATAAAGGCAGTATCGCCAGCGAAGGTGCCGCCGCAGCCGCTGGCGGCATCACCAGCCTGTGCTGCTCGCCGATGACCCAGCCGGTACTGGACACCCCGTCGCTGGTCCGACTGGTTCAGGACCGGGCCAACGAGGCCAGCAAGGTCAGGGTCTTACCCCTGGCCGCCCTGACCCGGGGGCTCGAGGGCGAGCAACTGAGCAATATGCAATCCCTGCAAGAGGCCGGCGCCATCGGCTTCAGCAATGCCGGGGTCGGGATCCCCAATGCCCAGACGCTGCTGCGCTGTCTCGAATATGCCGCCACCCTGGACCTGTTGATCTTCGTGCGTCCCAATGAGCCGGTGCTGGGCGCGGGCTGCGCCCATGACGGCGCGATGGCGATGCGCCTCGGGCTGGAAGGCATCCCCGAGGTCGCGGAGACCCTGGAAGTCTCGCGCTATCTGCTGCTGGCAGAGCAGGCCGGTGCTCGGCTGCATTTTGGGCAGCTGTCGTGTGCGCGCTCTATCGAGATGATCGAACAAGCCCAGGCGCGTGGCCAGCAGGTCAGCGCTGATGTCGCCGTCCATCAGCTGCTGCTCGATGATACCTTTCTGGAAGGCTTCGACAGCCGCTTTCACCTCTCCCCGCCGCTGCGCTCCAAGGAGCACCGCACCGGGCTCCGTGACGCCCTGGTGCGCGGCGGTATAGGCGCCCTGAGTTCCGATCATCAGCCCCATGAGGCCGCTGCCAAGGCGGCGCCGTTCAGCGCGACCGAAGCGGGCATGATCGGCGTGCAGACCCTGCTGCCGCTCGGACTGTCGCTGGTGAGCCAGGAACTCCTGACCCTGCCCCAGCTGATCGCCATGCTGACCAGCACTCCGGCCCGCATCTTGGGTAAAGAG
Source organism: Motiliproteus sp. (assembly GCA_047622605.1). Taxonomy (GTDB): domain Bacteria; phylum Pseudomonadota; class Gammaproteobacteria; order Pseudomonadales; family Balneatricaceae; genus Motiliproteus. The sequence continues at coordinate 18,753 of JBLHND010000057.1, forward strand.
CTAGGTAAAGAGCTAGGAAAGGAGCGAGGTAAAGAGCTAGGTCAGGAGCCAGGTCAGGAGCCGGGTCAGGAGCCGGACCTAGGCCTAGGTCAGCTGGGGGTCGGCGCCGTCGCGGATATCTGTATCTTCGATCCCCTGCAGCGCTGGACCCTGGATGCGAGCAGCAACCGCTCCCGCGGCAGTAACAGCCCCTACTGGGGCCAGACCCTGACGGGCCAAGTCACCCATACCCTGCTGGCGGGAACGCCGGTTTTTGTGAGGGATAAGCCACGCGGATGAATAGGCGGTGGCGTTCTCTAAGTAGCGCTCTAAGTAGCGCTCTAAGTAGCGCTCTAAGTAGCTCTCTAAGTAGCTCTCTAAGTAGCTCTCTAAGTAGTTCAACATGCTGACCCCCAGGCTTCGCCAGCCTAAGGCA
>JBLHND010000058.1:0-18739 GCA_047622605.1 Motiliproteus sp.
ACCTACAGCTGCTGTCGCGGGCACGGATGCTGTTTATGGCCTGCCATCGGCACCGCTTTGCCGATCGTACCCTGGCCGAATTGCAGGGTGTGTTGGATGAACAGCTCAAATCACCCTTCTGGGAAGCGCTGGGACGGCACTTCTTCAGTATGGAGTTTTCTCGCGCCAACTACCTGACCGGCATTCAATCCAAAAGTTTTATTGCCGACCTGATGCCGCACTATCCGGTCTATGTACCGCTGCTGCCCGAAGCCGCCCAGGCCGTGATCGCCAAACCGCGGCCCGATATCGAACCCATCCTGACCCTGCTCGAGAGCGAAGGTTTTGAAGCGCGTGGCTATATCGATATTTTCGATGCCGGTCCTACCCTGGAAAATCGCACCGACCAGATTCGCAGTCTCAGAGACTCTCAGCTGCTAACACTGGTCTGCGGTGACGCGTTAACGGGCGCCTCTGCTGACCAATCCCGGGCCGTTATGGCGTTGGTCAGCAATACCGAACTGGCGTCCTTTCGCTGCCTATTAACCCGAATAGATCAGAGGCAGCCCCAGCTTATTGATGAGACGGCGGCCTTGCTCGGGGTTGCTCAGGGCGCGGCGGTACGGATGCATCCGCTAGCCCCCTGACAAGCCCTGCTCGGGATTACCCAGGTACCTACACGGCACCCTTAATAAACACCCTGAGCGGCTGTCCTGAAGCCACGCAGGTTTCGCCCCGGTCAGCCAGGGCCTGATGCAAACAACAAGGATTTGAACGTCATGATGTTGATCCGCCCTATCCAACGACTCGACTGGGATGCTCTCTGGGCCCTGGCCCAGAAGACCGGCCCCGGTTTTACCTCGCTGCAACCCAACGAGCCGGCCGTGCGCCGCAAGCTTGAGTGGGCGTTGGCGTCCTTTGCCGCGACCGAGCCTCTTACCGAAGCTCTCTATCTGTTTGTGCTCGAAGACCTCGACAACCAGCAGATCGTCGGTCTCTGTGCGATCGAATCGGCGGTCGGCCTGCATGATCCCTGGTACAACTACCGCGTCGGGACACTGGTGCATGCCTCGCGTGAGCTCCAGGTGTACAACCCGATGCACACCCTGACCCTGAGCAATGACCATACCGGCCACTCGGAGATCTGTACCCTGTTTCTGGATCCCGATTACCGGCACAGCAAGAACGGTAGCCTGCTCTCCAAATCACGCTTTATGTTTATGGCTGAGTACCCGCAGTATTTTACCGACAACGTGATCGCCGAGATGCGGGGCTGTTCAGATGCGGACGGGGTCTCCCCGTTCTGGGAAGGACTCGGGCGACACTTCTTTTCGATGGACTTTGCCCAGGCGGATCAACTCTCAGGCCAGAATAAGGTCTTTATCGCCGAGCTGATGCCGCGTAATCCGATCTATACCAACCTGCTGCCCCAGGCGGCTCGCGATGCCATCGGTCAGACCCATGAGAACACCACCCCGGCACGACACTTGCTAGAAAACGAAGGCTTTCGCTACACCGGCTATGTCGACATCTTCGACGGTGGGCCGCTGCTGGAAACCCGGCTGCGTGATATCCGCGTGGTCCGTGAGAGCCGCTACTGTAAAGTCCAGATCTCCGATCAACAGCCTCAGGGGGAGCACCAGCTGCTCGCCAACACCCAGCTCGATGGTTTCCGCTGCTGCTTAAGCCCTGTTGTTCGGCAAGATAATCATATCGTCACGGTCACCCCGGCCATCGCCGAAGCGTTGGCTATTCAAGCAGGCGATACCCTCCGCGTGGTGCCCCTGTCGGCCCCGAAGAGCTTCTAGCATGAACAGATACCCGCTTTTCGACGGCCAAGATCCCCATTTCAGATCCCTGAACCCCGCGTTGGGCACAACAACCTTCTCCAAGGAGTTTCTAACATGAGCATGAGTAAATCATTATTTTTCCACGACAGCTGACGGCCGCTGGGTCGAAGGCCAGGGGCCCCCGTTTCAGCTCCCTGAACCCCGCGTTGGGCACAACAACCTTCTCCAAGGAGTTTCTAACATGAGCATGAGTAAATCATTATTTTTCCACGACAGCTGACGGCCGCTGGGTCGAAGGCCAGGGGCCCCCGTTTCAGCTCCCTGAACCCCGCGCTGGGCACAACAACCTTCTCCAAGGAGTTTCTAACATGAGCATGAGTAAGTCATTGTTTTTCAACGACAGCTGACGGCCACTGGGTCGAAGTCCAGGGCCCCCGTTTCAGATCCCTGAACCCCGCGTTGGGCACAACAACCTTCTCCAAGGAGTTTCTAATATGAGCATGAGTAAATCATTATTTATCGACGGCCGTTGGGTCGAAGGCCAAGGCCCCCGTTTCAGTTCCCTGAACCCCGCGTTGGGCACTTCCGTCTGGGACGGTAATAGCGCCAGCACCCGCCAGGTCGCTGAGGCTCTGCAGGCCGCTCGCCGCGCATTCCCCGGCTGGGCGGCGGCAGGCTTTGAGGTCCGTGCGGAAAAAGTCCGCGCCTTCGGTGCGCGTCTGGACGCTAACCGCGAACGGCTCGCCGAGGCGATCGCGCTGGAGACCGGCAAGCCGCTGTGGGAAACCCGTACCGAAGCCGCCGCGATGATCGGCAAGGTCGAGATCTCGATTCGTGCCTATGAGGAGCGCACCGGTAACAGCGAAGCCTCCGTGCCCGGCGCACGCTCGGTACTGCGTCACAAGCCGCATGGTGTGGTGGCTGTTTTTGGACCTTACAACTTCCCCGGCCACCTGCCCAACGGCCATATCATTCCGGCACTGTTGGCCGGTAACTGCCTGGCGCTCAAACCCAGTGAACTGACCCCGCGGGTCGCCGAGCTGATGTTCGAACTCTGGGACGAGGTTGGGCTGCCCGCCGGCGTGCTTAACCTGCTTCAGGGCGAAAAAGACACGGGCATCGCGTTGGCCGCCAATCCCGAGCTGGACGGGCTGTTCTTTACCGGCAGTTCGCGTACCGGGCATCTGCTGCACCAGCAGTTCAGTGGCCATCCGGACAAGATCCTGGCACTGGAGATGGGCGGCAATAATCCACTGATCGTCGATGAGGTGAGCGATCTCAAGGCCGCCGTGCACGATACCCTACAATCTGCCTATATCACCTCCGGGCAACGCTGCACCTGCGCGCGCCGCTTGCTGGTGCCTAACACCGAGGCCGGCGATACCTTCGTGGCGGCGCTGACCGAGGCGATCAAAAAAATTCGTATCGGCCGCTATAACGATGAACCCCAGCCGTTTATGGGCTCACTGATCTCCGAACAGGCGGCCGACGCTATACTCGCGGCCCAGGCCCGACTGCAATCGCTGGGCGGGATCAGCCTGGTTGAGGGACGCAAACTCGTCGCCGGCACCGGGCTAATCTCACCCACGCTGATTGATGTCAGTGCGATCGATGACCTGCCGGACGATGAATATTTCGGTCCGCTGCTGCAGTTGATCCGCTACGACAGCTTCGAGCAGGCGATAACGCTCGCCAATCGCACCTCCTTTGGCTTGTCGGCCGGACTTCTCAGCGACAACCGCGCCAAGTACGAGCAGTTCCTGCTGCACAGCCGCGCCGGCATCGTCAACTGGAACAAGCAGCTGACCGGTGCCAGCAGCGCCGCGCCCTTCGGCGGAATCGGTGCCAGTGGCAACCATCGTCCCAGCGCTTTTTATGCCGCCGACTACTGCGCCTACCCAGTTGCCTGCCTGGAAGCCGAACAGGTCAGTCTGCCTGCGCAGCTGTCTCCAGGGCTGGAGCTATAAAGACCAACGACTCCAACGCCAGCGGCGATCTATCCCGTCGCCTACCTGGAAACCGAGTTCGATAACCCTGATTGCAACAACACTCTTTCCACTAATAATAAAAAGTGACCGCCAGCGGCGGTCCTGCCGAGGATTCTCATGAAAGCCCCAATGAACGCCTTTGAAGCCAATTTTGATGGCCTGGTAGGCCCGACCCATAACTACGCCGGCCTCTCTTTTGGCAACGTGGCCTCGCAACAGAACCAGGCCAGTAGCTCGAATCCGATGCTGGCGGCCAAGCAGGGCCTGGCGAAGATGAAGGCACTGCATGATATGGGTCTGGTGCAGGGCGTACTCGCCCCGCAGGAGCGCCCGGATATTCATAGCCTGCGCCGGATCGGTTTCAGTGGCAGCGATGCTCAGGTACTGGCGCAAGCCGCACGCGAGGCACCCAGAGTCCTGGCCGCCTGCTGTTCGGCATCCAGCATGTGGACCGCCAACGCCGCGACGGTCTCACCCAGCGCTGATACCCTGGATGCCAGGGTACATTTCACTCCCGCCAACCTGACTAACAAGTTCCACCGCTCGATCGAGCATAAGACCAGCGGCCGTATCCTGGCCGCGACCTTTCCCGGCGACGCCCACTTTAACCATCATCAGGCGCTGCCCGGTGTCGAGCACTTTGGCGACGAAGGCGCGGCCAACCATAGCCGCTTCTGTGATCAATACGGTGGGCCCGGGGTCGAGTTTTTTGTGTATGGCCGGCACGCCTTCGACAGCGCTCGTCCGCAACCGACCCGTTATCCGGCGCGGCAGACCTTTGAAGCCTCCCAGGCCATCGTCCGCCTGCATCAGCTCAGCAGCGCCGGGGTCGTCTATGCCCAGCAAAACCCCGAGGTGATCGATCAGGGGGCGTTCCACAATGATGTGATCGCCGTCGGCAATCGTAACCTGCTGTTTTGTCATCAACAGGCGTTTCTCGACCAGGACAGGGTCAAGGCCGAGCTGCAGCAGGCGTTCGCGGCTCAAAACCCCGGCAAGGCGTTCCATGTGGTCCAAATCAGCGATGCTCAGCTAAGTGTGGCCGATGCGATCAGCAGCTATCTGTTCAACAGCCAGCTACTGAGTCTGCCCGAAGATCAGATGCAGATCGTGGTCCCTGAAGAGAGTCGTCACAACCCCAGAGTCTGGGATCTGCTCCAGCAAATCAAAGCAGGTGACAACCCTATCAGCGAGATCGGAGTCTTTGACCTCAAACAGAGCATGAGCAACGGCGGCGGCCCTGCCTGCCTACGGCTGCGGGTGGTCCTCAATGAGCAGGAACTGGCCGCCACCAATCAACACTGCCTGATGAGTGAGCAGCTGTTCACCCGGCTTAATCTGTGGGTCGATCAGCACTATCGTGATCGTCTTTTTGAAACGGATCTCGCCGATCCGTTTTTGCTGCTCGAATCACGCCGGGCTCTGGATGAGCTGACCCAGATTTTGGCGCTGGGTTCGGTCTATCCGTTTCAGCGCTAGCCGTCTTTCGGGCTGACCGCTACCAGCTTAGAAATATATAGCTTAAAATTAATATTTATTAGTAGTTTAAGAGTGACACTTCCCTGAAGGCAGCGGGGCGCTGCTGCTCATTAATCTATGTACTTGGTAGTAAAACCCATTACAATATGAACAGCTTATGCAACTAAAACTTATAAAATAATATGGATTGTTAGCCCATGCATCACGCCGCTTTGCTATTGATCGATGATGATCCATTCCAGCTTGAATTGATCGGAGAAATGCTCGAGCAAGTCGGAAACTACCAGACACACTATGCCAACGGCGGACAGCAAGCACTGGAAATGGTAAGGGAGCCCGTGGCTGATTTTGAGTTAATCTTCTGTGACCTGCAGATGCCAGGTATGGACGGTATTGAACTGATGCGACACCTCGCTGAGATGAAGTGCCGCAGCCGTATCATTCTGGTCAGCGGCGAGAGTAACGACATTCTTGTTACCGCCGTCGGCCTGGCGCGTGAACGCGGGTTACAGGTCGTTGGCAGCCTGACCAAGCCGGTCACTCTCAACGCACTCAGCAAGATCCTACAGCGTAAGCCAGAGGTACTGGACTCCTCCCCGCAGCCAGACATCAGCGCCGCTAAGTTGAAGGATGCATTGGCCAAGAATCAGCTGCTGCTGAATTTTCAGCCCAAGGTCTCGACCGCAGACAAGCGCGTGGTCGGGGCCGAATGTCTGGTGCGTTGGCAGCACCCGGAACGCGGCCTGATACCACCCTACGCCTTTATCTCAGTGGCCGAATCCCAAGGCCTTATCGATGCCCTGACCGAGCGGGTGCTGGACTTGGCGCTAGCCCAGGCTGCCGCCTGGCAGAGCCAGACATGGGCAATACCGTTATCCATTAATCTCTCCATGGATAATCTGAACGATCTCTCCCTACCCGATAATATCTGCTCAAGGGTCGCCGCCGCAGGCCTTAAACCCAAGGATCTCATTCTGGAGGTTACCGAGAGCCGCCTGATGGATGACCTGATAACGGCCAAAGAGGTTTTGACCCGCTTACGGCTGGCCGGTTTCTCCCTGTCGATCGATGATTTTGGCACCGGCTTCTCGTCGCTAAAGCAGCTCCAGGAGCTCCCCTTTACCGAGCTAAAGATCGACCGCGCCTTCGTTACGGATTCCCCCTCAGATGCAGCCTGTTACACCATTCTGGAGGCCAGTGCGAACATCGGCTACCGCCTGGGCCTTAAGGTGGTCGCCGAGGGGGTCGAGAACGAGGCCGAGTGGCAAGCCGTAACGGCGGTCGGCTGTGATCAGGTGCAGGGCTACTATATTTCGCGGCCACTACCGGCGGCCGAGTTTGCATGCTGGATCGAGGCATGGAACCGGGATTCGGTGCCCCCAGCGCGCTAATAACATCCCCCTCTTAAGGACGCTACCATGAACCTGCGCTGGATATTTATCCTTTTGGTAAGCATGCTTTTTCTGTTACCGCCGGCAGTGATGCTATACCTGTACCAGCGTGCCCCTATTGTCATGGAAAACACCGCCGGACCCTGGCTAAATTTTGCAGCCACCTCGTTAGCCACTGACTTGGAACGCAATTCTCTGGCATTGCGGCTGTCGATGGAAGAACTGGATAACGAGATCGACGAACGGGCGCTCGAGCAACCTAACGATTTGGCGCTGCGCAGGCTGATCCAGGCTACCTTATCAAAAACGGATAAATACGGTGCGGCAACGAATGCGCTCAGGGCTAACCACGCTCACTTTCTGGCTACGCTTTATCGCGACGGCGAGGGCTCTCATGTACTGACGGGGGCCGATGCCATCACCCCCGCTGCGACGACGGCCGTGCTGACAGCGATGGACAGCTACTACGCCGATGGCCACGACGACGGTAAGATCCACTTCCAGAGGCGGATGTTAGTGCTTCCCGAGACGGGCCAGAGCGAGGTGCTGTTCGCGCTACTGCACACAACACCCCAGGTTAATGCGGACAGAAAGAGCGTCCTGGCACTGATAGTCTCTCACGAACAACTGCTTAAGGCCGTCCATGCAACCAATCAGCGTCTGCATGCAGAAGGACTTACCTCAGTAAAGACCTATCTCTTTAATAAGAACACTGGACGGGTCGAAACCATCCTCTGTGAGCCGGACTGCAGAATACTGTTTGACAACCCCATAAAAAACCACAGTACAGAATTACGGCGATTTCTTGATCCGCTGATCAAATCGCCCGGCCCGTCTGCCTCTGACTGGTCAATAATGGAAAGTAACCAAGAATCGTTGCTGGTCGTGACGACCCCTGTCGATCTGGTGGATGGACGCTACCTGCTAGCGATGGTCAATCCGCTAGCCGAGACTTACCACGCCGTGCGGCAGACGAAACAGCTTTTATGGATGATCGTCTTGGGTAGTATTAGTCTAGAGGTCGCCATGATGGTCCTGTTCATCGGTTGGACCTATAGGCGGCTGCGTCGGGCCGGCGCAGCACTCGAACGCCTCGCCACTGGTGCTGGTGCTGATGCTGATGATGAGCTGGGGACCAGCTCCCTGCGTAGTCTGGGCATACTGGGTGCCTCTTATAAGACCTTGCATCAATCACTGTTGCAGCGTGACCGGCTTCTGGAGGAGTTGAAAACGCGATCTTATCAGGCGACGCAGGCAAGCGATCAGTACCGCGCCCTGGTCGAAGCCCTGCCGGACGGGGTCATGACGGTCAATAAACAGGGTGCTATCCAGAGCGTTAATGCCCAGATGGCGAGACTGAGCGGCTATTCGATAGAGGCGCTTATCGGCATGAATGTCGACCAGTTGGTCCCTGCGGATCGACGCAACGGCCACGAGGGACGGCGTGATCGATACGCGCGTAACCCGCATCGGCGCAGAATGGGGGCCGCGGACAGCAAACTGCATCTGCAGTCCAGCGATGGTCTGATGGTCCCGGTAGAGGTAGCCCTGGCGCCTCTGCCGAGCACGACAGATAATTCCCTGGTCGTCGCGGTCGTCAGAGATATCAGCGAACGGGTCGAGGCTGAGAAGTTGACCGAGGAGAAGCGCTACGCCGAGGCTGCCAGCGGCGCCAAGAGCCTGTTCCTTGCTAACATGAGCCACGAGATCCGCACGCCACTGCATGGTGTGCTCGGCAACCTGGAACTGCTTCAGCATACCCCGCTGGAGAAGCGCCAGCGGGGTATATTGGAGCGCTCGAGGGTGTCTGCTCAGAGCCTGCTCGGTGTTATCAACGATATTCTCGATTTTTCCAAGATCGAGGCAGGCCACTTGACGCTGCTAAGCGACCCCTTCCCGCTACGGCGAACCCTGGAGGAGTGCGCCATCAGCCTCTATGAGCATGCCCGCAGCAAGGGAGTCAGCCTGATAGTGGATATGGAGAGCGGTCCTGAGATACACGTTCTCGGTGATAGCCAGCGCCTTAGCCAGGTCTGCATCAACCTGCTCGGCAACGCAATCAAGTTTACCGCCACCCGCCCGGCTGCGACGGTGTCGCTACGCCTGCGGATCTTGGGACGCACCGATACTCACCTGAGCGTCAACCTGGAGATAAACGACAACGGCATCGGCATGAACGAGCAGCAGCAACACCGGATCCTCGAGCCTTTTATGCAAGCGAACCTGGACACCACCCGGCGTTTCGGCGGCACCGGTCTGGGGTTGGCTATCGTCACCGAGATTCTCGGACTGATGGGTAGTCATCTGCAGGTCGAGAGTACCCTCGACATCGGCACCCGCTGTTCAGTAGATCTCGACTTGCTCCTGAATCCGGCACAGCCCGCGCTTGAGAGCCCTGCAATCACGGCGCGCGTGTTGCTCTCGGTCAATATGCAGGAGATCGCCACCCCGATTGAACGCCACCTGCGTGCTGCGGGCGTCGAGGTTATGACAGTCGCCAGCCAGCAGGCTATCGCCGCCGAAGTAACGCGCGCGTTGGGGACGGGGCAACCGTTTGATCTGGTCCTGGTCTGCCCTGAACTGTTACACCCTGACCTTAAAGAACTGCAGCAGCTTAATACCCACGCACTCCCGGTGTTGTTACTGATTGGTAACGAGACCACTCATCACCGTCTGCTCGGATCCTGGATACAACTGCTCGGCTACCCCTACCTGATGGATATGCTGCTGGAGCAGGTGGAAGCCATCGCCGGACAGCGGGGAGCCGTCAACAGACACGACAAACCGAATCTGCGCCCCCTTAACGATCATCCCATCAACGTCCTCGAGGCCGAAGCACTGGGGCGGCTGATCCTAGTCGCCGAAGACAACGAGGTCAACCAACAGGTGCTGGATGATCAATTAGGTTTACTGGGTAATCGGGTTGTGATTGCGGCCAACGGGCAAGAGGCCCTCGATCTCTTCAGTAAACACCGTTTCGCCGCTGTACTGAGCGATGCCCATATGCCGATCCTCGATGGCTATGGTCTTGTCAAAGCCATACGTGCTCTGGAAACTGGCTCTGAGGTGCGCACCCCGCTGCTGATCATTACCGCTGATGCCACCCGGCAAGAGGCCGAGCGCTGCCTGTCCGCCGGGGCGGATGACGTCCTGACCAAGCCTCTGGCACTGGCCGATCTGAGCCGGGTACTTGACCGCTGGCTACCCGCTGAGGGGGGAGAGGTCCGGGCAACTGCGTTACCTTCCGGGATGGATAATATAAACCTGCCAGCGGCAGAACCGCTACCGATCTGGGATTGCGATGCCCTGCCCCGAATCGTCGGCGACAATGAGGCGACCCAGCAGCGACTGCTGCATAAATTCTTCGAAAGTGCCCCGGAACAGATTGCGGCGATCACCGCATTGGCGACCAGCGATCCAGCAGCTGCCGCAGCTCAGGCTCATAAGCTCAAGTCATCGGCCCGTGCCATGGGTGCACTGGCCCTCGGAGAGGTCTGCCGACAGCTGGAGTCTGCCTACGTGGAGAGCGGCGGAAATAGACTTCCCAGGTTAGCCGAGAACCTAAATAAGGCGTTTTTCCAACTTATTGACCGGCTGAAGGAGCCGTTATAAAAAATCCAGATAGCCTTTAGTCACTGTCTGTTTTTGGAAGAGCCTTGGCGACGACGGGAGGCAATTTTTTCGGAGCCCTGATGCGTAACTGTTTGTTTACGTTAAACCTACCAAAAACAACCGTTATGTCAGTGGATGAAACACTAAACTCTTTCGCGAAGAATTTAACCATATGGTCAGTCGCTTTGCCGGCGATCGGGGTCGCAGTAACGCTAACTTTTAGCTGAGCACCTTTCGCCTTTCCTATAGCATCTTTCTTAGCGCTGGGTGTACCCAGAATATTCAGAACCAGTGTTTCTCCATCCATGGCGCAAAATGAAGACATCTTGAGTCTCTTACCATCGGTTGTCGCTGAAGCCTTAGTTCGTTTTGTTTTCACTTAGTTCTCCACATCAAGCCTAACGCCTCAGGCAGCGGTGTACGGTTGTTACGCGTATTTCTTGCTTGATTCGTTAGGCTCTTCACTTTCAAACGGGTGGGGTCGCCAGGCAAGTTCTTCTCCCTGAAAGGGGTGTACCGAACCGCAAGACGCTTTACACGCAAGGCTTATCCCTCTTTATTGACTAAATCCTGAAAAGATGGTCTTAACCTCTATAGTCTGAATATCAGTCACGTTAAAATCAATGCCGTCATAGAAATTACCGGTATCGCCTGCGCTAACACTGACATCGAGGGCCTCCTTTTCAAGGGTAACTTTTTCACTGCCCAGGTAGTTCAGAGTCAGTGTATACACCCCCGGCTGCAGGTCCTGAACCACAAAAAAACCATCATATTCGGGTTTTATGCTGCGGTAATAGACACCCTCTTTTTCGACGATGATCTCGACATAACTGAAAAACTTATTCTTCTGTTTATCCTCGATTACCGGCAGGCTGATTGAGCCCATAATCAGAGACAGCGGTACTAGTCCCATTCCTACGCTTATACCCGATGCGGGGATTAGCCTTACCTCCTTAAAATTATCCGCCCTGAGCGTGGGGTCAATAAAGGTGCTTGAATAATCATAGCGCAGCTTTTTTTTGCTATAGGGAGCAACATTAGAGAGATAAAACAGCCCCTCTTTATTGGTCGTCACCTGATTCCGATCGATACCGACGCCCACATCGGCAAGGGGGTGTTCATCCGCCTCTTTTTTGCCGTTACCATTATTATCGATGAATACAGTCCCCTCGACATAACCCTGATCAGAGTTTCTGGCACTATTGAGCCTGAAGGGTTTTTTAAGATTGATCACCTGTTCGTAGCTGGCGCCAACGCGGTGTGACTGCTCGCTGTCGCTGCTGTAGTCATAGTCGGTCTTTAAAAATGCATTAAATTTGTACTCGAAACCGACCCCTAAACTTAACAGCGCATTTTTATCATAATTGACCTTAAGGTTGTAGGTGTACTTACTGTCTGTACCGAATTTTTTCCTAATTCTGCCCGTATGATGCCACCGGGCATCTCTTGCCCCACTATACCCGGAATCTACGCTATAGGTAAAATCTCCCCGTCTGGCGTCAAAACCTATATTGCCGGTATAATAAGCGCTGCTGGTATTATCTTTTATAAGGGTCTTGCCAAGATCCCAATCCATACTAACCTTTCTGGTAATATCATAGCTTAACCCCAGGTTGTAGTTATTTGTTATTATTTCCTGGTAATTTTTAGTGGTAAAGCGGGCGAAATAATTACTTCGGCCATAGTCTCCACTTATTTCGGTTTCCTGGTAGCTGTCCTTGTTTTCATCGTCCGCCAGTAGTTGGCTGTATCTCTCATAACTGTAATATAATTGCTGGGAAAAAAGCTCAGTTTCCAACGTGGTTATATAGCCCTCGCTGGGGTCTTCGAAGGAATCATAATAGGACATATTTACCAGCAGCGGCACGGCCAACGTTGAAAAACGGTACCCCGCGTGGTGCTTTGCGTATCGATACAGTGTCTCTTCATCACGGGTATCGTAGTAATCAAAGGAGTAGCTTAAATTGTTGCTGAAGCCGTAGGAGATGTCGAATTTCAGATCATCCAGGGTGCGATTATCGTCCTGGGGATTCTGGCCATAGAAAAAATTGTAGTCCCAGGCTCCCTGTGACAGAAAATCATGCCCCGCCATCACCTTGATGTCCTTCTCCTCGATAAGGACACCGTTGTGGTCATATATTTTTATCTTAAAGGCATCCTGTTGGCTCCTCAGCGTCAGGGTGAATTCATAATCTGTGCCATCCACACTCTGAAAGTCCACGACCCTGTTATTTTGAAAGATTTCGACCGTTGAATTTTTTGGCGCCGCCCCCGTGATGCTGAGCTCTCTTCCTGAACGCTGGACGCTATAGTCGTTGTTGCTGATCGATATCCCTCGAATCTTGCTGTCATACCCCAGAATATCGTTTCCAGTAATATAGTTATCCCCGAGAGCGACCGTCTTATCCTCGAGGAGGTAGGGATATTTCAGGCTGATATCCTCCAGATCTCCGCTGGGGTAGAGGCCGTATCGGATATTAAAATCGCCGTACAGGAGCTGAGAACTGTACTCCAGCTCCAGATCAACATTGTTCTCCTCTTTGCTAAAAGAGTTTCCAATATCATAAATATTAACCCTAAGCCAAAGCATGCCAAGGTCGATCATCCTGCGGTCCGCTTTCATAAATAGGTCATCCTCCGCGGCGACCTCCTGGCTGTTGTTAGCCGCGTCCAGATCTCTCTTTCTTCGGGCGGCGCTTATCCGGTTATCCAGGGGCAGGTTGAAATCCGGTGATAGTGCCAAGGTGTATTTTTCCGCTATCCACTCGACGCCTTTCAAGGGAAGGAGTTCACCGATCGACTCCTTATCAATATAGAGCCGACCCTCACGCTCTATAGCGTTAAGATCTTTTAGCGCGGCTGTCATCTGCCGCTCCTGCCGGTCGGCAAACAGGTTTGCCGCCATCCGCAGCCTGACCTTGCCGTCCTCGATGCTGAGGCTTGTATAGTCACTGAGCTCTGTTAGTTCCAACAGATCTCTGATATCCAGATAGAGGCCCCCGTCAAAGTCGCTCAACACCTCAACGAACTCCTGCTGCAGGTAGAGACCTACCCGGAGGGTGATCATATTTTCGAAATAGTTATCCTGAGTGCGAGAAAAAGCCGGATGAGAAAAAATGAAGCTGAACAGGATAACTAATACCGCTCTTTTTTGCATTATCCTTCCAACATTAAAATACGGGAGCACATACTACAGGAGCAACTCTATTTTTTGAATGCAGTATAATTAGAATTTGAACGGGACCATTATTAAAGCTTTAAGGTAAAGAGTTAACAGGGGGTTTTTAAGGATCCAAGACTAATAGCAGCAGATAGCTACAGCCGGAAAAAAAAGGGGGGGGGAGGTAAAAAATTCACCAAAAGCTTTCCTTGTGGAAAGACATTTTAGCTAGTTCAGATATTTAAGCTCATAGTTGAGCTGCTTTCTGTGTTGGCCGCTTACCTTTTTTTCACCCAGCAAAGCAAATCCTATGTCGAACTGACCCTCGCCGTATTTGTCCAAAGTAATAATTGGCTTTCTAGCCCTGAGGTTTTCGATCCTGACCCCTGGGGTTAGATAGACCGCCCCGGTCGCCTGAACCTCAAGTCGTACTCTTTTATTTGCGGTGCCACTGACATAGATAATTACCCCCTCCTCGGGCATAACCTCCAGCCTGCTGCCGTTATACAGAGAGAGTCCCTCCAGTTCGGAATTTTTTACCCTGACCGTCTCCAACGCAAAAACTGCCGTTGAATAGCAGACAAGTAGTACCATGAAAATTCTTTTCATCACCTCAGCCATATAAAAAAGCGGTGCGGCTTAAAAGCCGCACCGTTAATTATTAACTTGCTGTAGTAGTTGTCTCTGCAATCGCATCATAGTTAACAGAAACTGTTATCAGTTCAGATATTTCTGCATCCGCTACAAGATTCGCAGTATCAATGTCAACAGTAAAGGCAATAGCGGCATCCCCTGTCTCGTCAAGAGCTTGAGTAACGCCTGTAAGAGTACCCCCCAACGTTACTGATGCACCAGTGACAGTAACACCGTAGGTAAAGGTTTCACCTATCTCACCTGTTACAGCGGCTCCAACACTTACCGCAGCAACATCCTGATCATCGTAAACATCTCCAAAATCAATCGCTGAGTAGTCGACGATCACCGTCATTGGCTTTACATAATGCGCAGTAACAACTGTTTCATCAGTGACTGCTGGTCCAGAAGCGGCCATGACCGCTGATGACATGGCGAATGCTGAGGTTGCTAAAATGGCTGCTGCTAAGGATAATTTTTTCATGACTTAATGCTCCGTGTTTTACTCTAAGATAAACAATCTTCACAGTATAATGAAGATCGTTCTATTTCCTACTTTCTTGTATCTTTCTTTCTGTGTCTAATTATAAACCTAATAATATTAATATTACAACGATAAATTTATAATTTTCCGCGTCTTGCTTTAAAAAACCTAACCTTATATACAAGGCCTATTGCTGGGCTATCTCCTCGTAGGCTACCATCACAGTTATTGTAGCGGAAATGTCTTCCCTAATGACGCCTGTGTCCAAGTCGACATAGAAATAATAACTCTGATCTGTTCCTGTGCCTGTTTCTATATAGGTTATGCTGCCCTTCGTGTACCCTCCGTTCAGCGATTTGGAAATCTGCAGGACGCCGGTGTCGTCATCACTGCTTATCTCAACCCTATAGTCATAAGACTCCTCTGCATTCACATAAAAATCGACCGGCACAGCGTCCACATCGTTATTACTGTAAACATCTCCAAAATCGATACTGCTGACTCCGAGGGTCAGGGAGATATCTTTTACCGCCTCACCCTGTATATAAAACTGCCCCCCCGCTGCAGGTAAAATCATGATCATAAAAATCAAGGGGATCAGAAGCGCCTTATTCAAAGCCGGATCTTGTATCGTTTATTCTAAAGGTCGCCTTAAATGTCAAAGTCGAACCCTTCGGAAAACGGCAGTTTTTTATTGGTAAACATAACCTGTACATGGTCCGCTTCAGCATCCATGAGTAATGACTTTTTAAGCTCAACCGCATGCTCTCGGAAGAAACCCTGCTTAAAACTCTGCTCCTTGATCAACTTATCGTTCTTGTAAAGTTTAACGTCTATTTCTAGAGAATAGGAAAAATTACCGGTATTCATAGCCGTTCCCAGAAGATCATAACCGCTGTCGGTCTTCTCTATCCGTAAACCGTCGAAATCCAGCCCGGTTTCAAGCTGGCCTTTCCTGCCATAATAGGGGATCCCGAGATTCATCAGCACGGTCACCTGGCTGTCCGTATTCCTGGGTGGCATCTCTTTAAGCACAAGCAGAGCGACATATTCGCCATCCTGTAACTCTTTTTTTATTCTTGGCGCGATCTTAACTTTTATTTTTCCCCTGGGCGGAAGGACCACGATCTTAGGATAGGCCACCAACTGATCTCCCAGATAGTACTTATCCTTAGCCCATTGGGGTTTTTCAAAATCAACCCTGACTCTCACCGGCTTATTCCCCTGATTAATCAGGGTGGTCTCTTTCGTCACCGGTCGGTCGAGGTCCACGCCGATGCTGGTCCGGGTAACTATAAAGGCAGCCAGACTGTTTACGGAACAAACGGCCAACGAGATAGCGACAAGTACTTTAACGTATTTTTTCATATCAACCCCGTTACTTCCTTTTAACGTCCGACCTATATTGAACAACTGCTACCAAAAAAATAAAAAAATGGCCTTCAAAAGAAGGCCATTTGTAAAATTAAGCTCAACAAGCAAAAGCGTATTCACACTTTCGGCAACTGGCTACCATTTTACAGGCCCTATAGCTTTGCGCCCCTGGGTTTCCCCAGATTTGCGATAAATCTTGTAACTATTACAAATCTATTACGCTATTCCCTACTAAAGATAAGGTTTATTATTTTCACATGGTATCTATCATTGCCCCACAAAGCAAGGGGTCTTATGTGTGTTTATACGGCACATAAAAAAGGGCCTTCCAAAGAAGACCCCGCGTAAAATTCATCCCAACAGACAAAAGTGTCTTCACACTCTTGGCAACTGGCTGCCATTTTACAGGCCCTATAGTTTTGCGCCCCTGGGTTTCCCCAGATTTGCGAATCAGTTTTCTAAAAAATCACCTACAGGATAGCCTCTATGATCATTAAATCAAGCAATTTTATGCGTGTTCATCAAGATTAAGAGATTTTATTTCTTAATCTACTCTGTTCTCTTTGTTTTCATCATGGTCGTTCAATT
This sequence comes from Motiliproteus sp., assembly GCA_047622605.1. Classification (GTDB taxonomy): domain Bacteria; phylum Pseudomonadota; class Gammaproteobacteria; order Pseudomonadales; family Balneatricaceae; genus Motiliproteus. The sequence goes on from JBLHND010000058.1 coordinate 16,479, forward strand.
ATATGTTCGTGCTAAAGGTTGAAAATATTTAGCCCTCTATAAATAAGATATGAAATAAACAGATTAATTTGTTTTTATTGATATTGATCAATGCCAGTCACGATAGCGGGAGGATATAATAGTTTCAATTTTTTTGTAAGACTAGCCTGCAGGCACAGGATGCTATAGGCCGGGTCTGTGGGCAACCCTTTACAGCATTCCCTTAGACATAGCCAAAAAAAGGCCCCTCCAGGAGGGGCCAATGATCTAAAGGCAGTTAGTCTTTCGCCAAAGAGCGCCCGCTACAGCTGCTCGGGACTCAATACCCCCAGAGATCCGCTGTCTGCGGTGATTATCTGCGCATGCGCTCCTATACGAGGCATAAAGTGGCTGAAGTAAAAATCGCTGGTGACGATCTTGGCCTCCAAGAAGGGTTGGTTCGCCGTAGCCTGTTGCAGCTGCTGGTCTGACAGCCAGGCGCTCTTGGCCAACAACCAGCCACCACACAAATAGCCGCTGAGCATCAGAAAATCAAAGCTGGCTGTACCCGCCTGATCGGAACTGGCATCGATCTTGAGCAACCAGCGCAGCACGCTGCTGGCTTCATCGATCGCGCTTAGCAGTTGCTGCCCCATGCTCTTAAGCTGCGGATTTCCCGAACTCTCGACGTTGACCGCCGTCTGGGTCATCTCGCTAAGCAGCCGCTGATAGGTCTGCCCCTGATCCATCAGGGTCTTACGCCCGATCAGATCCAGCGCCTGAATGCCGGTGGTGCCTTCATAGATCGTCAGGATTCGCGCATCGCGATAGTACTGGGCCGCACCTGTCTCTTCGATAAAGCCCATACCCCCATGCACCTGAATATTCAGACTAGTCAGCTCCTGGGCCAGTTCGGTCATCCAGCCCTTGACGATGGGGGTCAGGAGTTCCGCACGTGCCCGATGCTCGGCGCTCGAACTGTGTTCGGCCAGATCGACCTCGGCGGCGGCGACATAGGCTAACGCACGCATCGCCTGGGTACCGGCTTTTTGCAGCATCAACATTCGGCGAACGTCGGCGTATTCGATAATCGGCTTGGCACTGCCGTCCTGACGCCGCCCCTGAGTGCGCTCCTGAGCAAAGACCACCGATTGCTGGTAGGCCCGTTCGGAGATCGCCAACCCCTGCAACCCTACGGCCTGACGCGCACTGTTCATCATCGTAAACATATACCGGAGGCCCTTATTGGCCTCGCCTACCAGATAACCGACGGCCCCCCCTTCATCGCCAAAGCTAAGCGCGCAGGTCGGACTCCCGTGAATACCCAGTTTATGCTCCAGCGAGACGCAGGTGACATCATTTAACGCACCTGGATTACCCTCGTTGTCGAGCAGATACTTAGGTACGATAAACAGAGAGATCCCCTTAACCCCTGCTGGCGCATCCGGAAGGCGCGCCAGTACCAGGTGGACAATGTTGGCGGTCATCTGATGATCACCCCAGGTGATGTAGATCTTTTGCCCACTGATGCGGTAGTGGTCGTCTTCAGGGACAGCGCGGGTACTGACAGAGGCCAGATCTGACCCGGCCTGCGGCTCGGTCAGGTTCATGGTGCCGGTCCACTCACCACTGATCAGCGGCGGCAGATAGGTCTGTTGCAGCGCCTCGCTACCATGAGCAATCAGCGCCTCTACCGCACCCTGGCTAAGCATCGGGCAGAGAGCGAAGGACAAATTAGCCGAATGCCAGATCTCATTGACTGCGGTACCCAGCAGCTGTGGCAACTCCTGGCCACCAAAGGCCTCAGGTGCGGTCAGCGACGGCCAGCCGCTCTGCATAAACTGCTGGTAGGCTTCGGAGAAACCAGGTGTTTGCTGCACTCCTGCTGCCGTCAGCGAGACGCCCTGTTGATCACCCGTCTTATTTAAGGGCGCCAGTACATCGCTGCCCAGCTTCCCGGCTTCGGTCAGGACCGCGCTGGCCAGTTCAGTGTTGATATCTTCAAGACCCAACTGCTGGCAATGATTATCGAAATCTAGCAGATGCTCGAGGATGAACTCTGCATCCTGCAGGGGATGGCTATAGTGACTCATAGTAAAAAATACTCATAGTAGTGATGCATAACAGACGACCGCACCGACCAAAACAGCCGACTAGGACGGCCGCCCGGGAGGCTGGCCGCCCTTATCTTAAGAGATCGCGATCGTAGCGAGAGGTGCCTAGGAGCCTGTAAAAAACAGTTGCCCTATCAGATTCCCGGGTGACCGCCAGAAAACCCTGTGTTAAAGGTGAAAAATGGCCGA
>JBLHND010000059.1:0-18419 GCA_047622605.1 Motiliproteus sp.
TCCCCCGGACGGGAGAGCCAGAACCACCAGACGATGGCGGCCATCAGCAGCAGCCCTGCGGCGTTAACCAGTACTGTGGTCACGATGACTGTGGTCATGATTGCACCTCCTTAGAGCTTTCAATCTTAGCGTCTTTAACCGGGTCGGTGACCTCGGGGCGACTGGCTTGAAAAAAGCGCAGCCGGTTGGCATTGCTGACCACCGTGACCGATGACAGCGACATCGCTACACCGGCTATCACCGGGCTAAGCAGCAACCCGGTCACCGGAAACAGCACCCCGGCCGCGATCGGAATCCCCAGCGCGTTATAGGCAAAGGCTCCCCAGAGGTTCTGCTTGATGTTTTTCAGGGTGGCCCGGCTCAGTTCGATGGCATCGGCGATGCCATGCAGGGAGCCGCGCATCAGGGTGATATCGGCACTCTCGATCGCCACATCGGTGCCGGAACCGATCGCAAAGCCCACATCCGCTTGGGACAGCGCCGGCGCGTCGTTGATGCCATCCCCCGCCATACCGACGATCTCGCCCTCGGCCTGCAGCCGGCGAATCTCGGCCAGCTTGTCTTCAGGCAGCAGTTGGGCACGGAAATCGTCGATGCCGGTCGCCTTCGCGACCGCCGCTGCGGTGGCCTGATTATCACCGGTCAGCATCAACACTTTGACACCATCGCGTTGCAGCCGCTGAATGGCGGCCAGGGCATCGGGTTTAAGCGGATCGGCGATGCCGAACAGCGCGCTCAACTGACCCTCGACCGCCACATAAACCACGGTGCGCGCCTGCGCTTCCCAATCGGTTGCCAGCCCGTTGGCCGGCTCGATATCGATCTGCTGCTGCGCCATAAAGCGCGCATTGCCGATCATCAGGAGCTGATCCTCGGCCATTCCCTCGGCCATTCCCTCGGCCATTCCCTCTACCACCGCTTGCAGCCCCAGCCCGGACACCGCCTGGAAGTCTTTCAGTGTCAGCTCGGTGGCCGCCGATTTAGCGTAAGCGACCAGGGCTTCGCCGAGGGGATGTTCGGAGCGGCTTTCCAGCGCATGGACCAGCGCCAGGGTGCGCGGTTCGCCGAGATCGCCGTAGAGTTGAACATCGGTCACCCTAGGTTGGCCGGCGGTGAGCGTGCCGGTCTTATCGACCACCACCGTGGTCAGGCGGCTGGCTTTTTGCAGCGCCTCGCCGTTGCGGATCAGGATGCCATGCTCTGCCGCCTTGCCGACCCCGATCATGGTGGAGATCGGTGTGGCCAGCCCCAGTGCACAGGGGCAGGCGATGATCAGCACCGTGGTCGCGGTCACCAGCATATAGACGATCTGCGGTTCGGGGCCGAGGTTGTACCAGATCAAGGCGGTAGCGACCGCGATCAGCAGCACCGAGGGCACGAAGACCGAGGCGATCTGATCGGCCAGGCGGCTGATCGGCGGCTTACTGTTCTGGGCCTTGCGGACCATCTCGATAATCTGCGCCAGCACCGTGGCCTTACCCACCCGGGTGGCTCTGAAGGTCAGGGCGCCACTGCGATTAAGGGTGCCGGCGGACAACTCATCGTCCAGGGTTTTCTTAACCGGCATCGGCTCACCAGTGAGCATAGATTCATCTAGGGTGCTGTGGCCTTCGGTGACTACGCCATCGACCGGGATCTGCTCACCGGGGCGCACCTGGATCAGGTCATCCTGCTGCACCTGATCGATCGGCAGCTCGAGGAACGCGCCCTGCCCGGACTCCCCTTTTCTGTAGACGCGGGCGGTCTTGGTACGCAGATCCAGCAACCGCTTGATCGCCTGACTGGTACGCCCCCGAGCTTTAAGTTCCAGCGCCTGACCCAGGTTGATCAGGCCGATAATCATCGCCGCCGCTTCGAAGTAGAGGCCCCGGGCGGCCTCCGGCAGAATCTCGGGCAGCAACACCACCACCATGGAGTACAGCCAGGCCGCACCGGTTCCTGTGGCGATTAGGGTATCCATATTGGCGTTATGGTGGGTGAAGGCCTTCCAGGCACCTATATAGAAATGGCGACCGGCGGTCAGCAGCACGCTCAGGGTCAGCAGACCGATCAGGCCCCAGAAGGCCCGCTCCCCGCTAGACGAGATACTCATGTCGTGCACCAGGCTGGTAACCATCAGCGGGATACCCAAGCCGAGACCAATCGCGGTATTGATGAGCTTGCGCCGGTACTCGGCGGCCTCGCTGGCCTCCTTCTGCTGCTCGGCCTGATCCGGATCCTCGACTGCGCGGGCGCCATAACCGGCACTCTCGACCGCCTTCACTAATGCCTCCGCTAATCCCTTCACCGCCGCTGGGGTATCCGCCTTGCCGGCCACCAGGGCACTGCGGCTGCCAAAGTTAACATCCACGCGGGTAACGCCCGGCACCCTGCTCAGCGCCTCCTCGACGCTCTTCACGCAGCTGGCGCAGGTCATGCCTTCCAGCGATAGATGGATCTGCTGCTCGTCGGCGGCGTTTTCCTGGGCGGTTGGCGTCTGGGCAGATGGAGAGGCTTCGGCAGGGCGTTCTTGTGCAGGCTGCGGTGCCGGTTGCTGCGAGGGTTGCGGCCTGGGTTGCGGCGTGGGTTCAACCGGGGCAGCCGCTGAGCGGGCGGTGAGTTCTGGCAGCGCTTGCTCTGCATCGGTCACGAGCGCTATACCATACCCTAGCCCTGATACTCGCTCGATCAGCTCGGGCGTCGCCAATTGGCTAGTCACGAACAGCATCCTGGCCGCGAAATCGGCGTCGGCCTCGGCTTGTGGATCCTGTTCGGTCAGGGCATTACGCACCTTGTTGAGGCAACCGTTGCACTTGATCCCCTGCGTCTTAAACTGCCGTTGCACCGGCAGCAATGGCCGGGCGTGGTAACCCAGCGCCTTAATGTGTGCCACAACCTCATCGAGGGTCAGCCGAGTGCTGACTCGAGCGATCATGCTGTCCAGGTCGACGTCGATCCCGGCGTCCGGATCAGAGGCCTGCAGCAAGCGGCGAATCTTATTCACGCAACCGTTACAGCTCACCCCCTCTAGGGTCAGCCTGATGACGAGGAGGGTTGCTTTTTTTTCAATCATGATCCTGCTCCTGCTGGTTGTTCCAGTGTTCGATCAACGGGCAGATGGCATCATCATCAGGCACCCCGTCGGGCATCTCTTCCCAGGCCCGCATCGCTTGCTCCATGCGCGTCAACTGCTGCTGCAGCTCGGCGATCTGCTCGCGAACCCTGGGCAGGCGTCGTGCCATCAGCCCACGAACCATCGGGCAGGGGGACGTTCCGCTATGCTCGTGGTGCACGATCGTTCCTATATCGTGCAGGCTAAGACCCAGTAACCGTGCTTTGAGGATAAAGCGTAAATGCTTGAGCGCCTGGTCATCATAAAGCTGGTAGCCGTTATCGGGGTCACGCGACGGTTTGAGCAGCCCTATCCGCGTATAGTGGCGCACCGTGTCGGCAGTAACCTCGGCTTGTCTGGCGAATTCGCTCACTTTCATCGTCCTGTTACCCTGTTCACCGATTTATCTAAGCTGAACTTAAGTCTACAACCTATGAGCCACACAGAGGTCAACAAAGAACGCGCTTAAATCATCAGATCTGTGGCAACCTAAACCCCTCGATTAGCCACTAAGCTCCGCCAAGCCGCATCGCTCAAGCAACGCAATACTCCCTACCCTTTATGGCGGCGCTGCCAAATTTGGTAGCCCTCGTCCGGCCACAGGCTCTGAAACCAGGCGATCACGGCATTCACTTGCCCATCACTGAGCCGATCCTGCCAGGCAGGCATGCGTCCTGCCACGCCTTCGTTGATGGTTTTCTTCAGTACGATCTAAAGGGGACAGATTTATTTTATTCTTCTTTCTGGTCATTCTTCTTCCCCATTAAATAAATCCGTCCCCTTTTTACAGTTACATCTTGTGCGCTTTCTTCACGATGCCATTGTGCTTCTGAACCTCTCTGATGAAAGCTACAATGCCGGCCATGTCTGAGAACCCAACATCAGGCTGTGCCGGCATATTTCCGTATGGCCAATGGTGCTGCTGAACACCCCGGGTTACCGCGCTGGAAAAAGAGCGATTACCATGATGACCCGGGTTATAAATATCATGAATCAACGGCGGTCCCTCGCGTGTTCCTGCACCATTAAGGCCGTGGCAGGATCCACACTCTTTATTAAAAACCTGCTGGCCTGCCGCCGCCCGGGATGACAAGGCCCCGACGTTGACATCGACATGACCGTTAAAATGCTCAGCCCATACCGGCGCCGCGCTCAGGGTGGAGATGAGTGCTAACAACACAACTCTGTTCATAATGTATCCCTATCTTTTGATTGTTTAATTTCAGTCAACGCTGATCTTTCGTTAATCCAAGCTGTTGAACGGCACACGTCTGTGCTGTCGAGTCTTGAATTCAGCAGCCCTACACTCACTCGTCACACCGCCTGACGCTGTAGAGACGCCAACCAGCCGCCGCAATGAGTAGAACCACCAGGATGACACCATTAATCAGCAGCGATTGCTCCAGCGCCGCTGCACCAAAATGCGCCAGCAAAAAACTGGCCGGCAAGATACCCATCGATGTCGCAATGAAGAAACGTCCATAACTCAGCTGAGTCACACCGGCTGCATAACTGACCAGGTCAAAAGAGATGAAAGGCAACAACCGCGACAGCATCACCAACCACATCAACCGCCGCTGATCACCCAGTTTCCACGCGGGGAAGCGTTGGTTTAACCAGTCATGGGCAGCAGTAAAGCCCAGCACCCGGGCAATACCAAAAGCAATCGAGGCCCCCAACAGCGCCCCAGTGAACACATAAACAGTGCCCTCGTAATGACCATAGATGGCACCGGCGGCCATCGCGATGGGAGCACTCGGTAGCGGACTAAAGACAATCGCAGCGCTCATCACCGCCACGATCACCAAGGGCCCCGCCATACCGGACTGCCTGGCGAGCTCTATAATGACCTGCGGATCGCTCCAATCGAAACGGGAGGAGAAGCTGAAGTGGTCTAACCAACTCCAGAGCAAAAAAGCGCTGACAACCAAGACGAGCAGGACATAACGCAGCACTCTCTTTCCCTCAACCTTCGCCATCTAATAACCCCTAGGCGGCTTGTTGCAGCAATGGCTGCTTGCTTGCGCATTATCAGCCGTATTGCGATCGACAAATCGATACCAACTCAGACGGTGGCGTTGCCAATAACCGCGACGCAGAGAGATACCGCCATGCTCGAGTAACTCAAGAACCTGATCAATCTGTAGCTGACTGGCGTCGTATGTCACTGCGAGCCGGTCACCGGTGGTGACGCCGGCCGACAGCATACCTGGCAGCGCCTTGATGGCGGCTAGCCAAGAAGGCTGACCCAGATCAGCGTTACCAATATCCAGCGGTAGCTGTCGTTTCACAACAAATCCAGGGGCGATGGGAATTGAGTCTTGGCTATCCATTTCAGTACTCCCTAGTGTTTATGTCGGCGCTGCCAAATCTGGTAACCCTGGTCCGGCCACAGACTCTGAAACCAGGCGATCACGGCATCCACCTCTACATCACTCAGTTTGTCCTGCCAGGCAGGCATCCTTCCTGTCGTTCCTTCATTGATGGTTTTCTTCAACAGGGGGAAAGGGTGATGCCACGCATGTGCAGTACCATTGAGCGGTGGCGGCGGATACAGACCATCCGCGTCGGGTTTGATCCACTGCGGTGTCGCTTCCGCCCTGGTACCATGACAGTTAGCACAATGGGCTTGATAGACCTGCGCACCCTGGTCGACCTGCGCCTGAGTAAACCAGCGGCCCGTGTTGGCATCCTGGTGCCAGGGATCGAACGGTTCCGAACAGGCCTGAAGCAACCCCAGCGCAAAGAGCGCCAAAACCCTGCGACCAAGCGTTTGAAAATGAGTCATCTCACAAACATCCAATATCAATGATAGAGGCTAAAAGTGGTTAGCCGCTGGCCGCTCGCGAGCCGACCGTTGCTGCGGGTCGAGTCATCGAACTGATGGCTTCAGCTAACCTATAGTGATTAATACAGAGGCATCTAAGCAGGTCAACTTTCGACGAGAGGGTCGCAAAAAACCGATGCCAACCGGTGCACTCAGAGATTAAGTCTGGGGAGGAGGATCGGGAGGGCTGAGTAGCGGGACAGTAGGATTGTGGATATAGGCGGTAGCAAAGAATGAGCCCATGCCATGATTCATAACATCCAGGGTGCTGGGCAGGGCCGCTGAACCCGCACATGCCGAGGGGCATGGTCGATGATCACCCTCAAGACACGCTGGCATAGAGACGCAAGAGGAATCGGCCAGGGTTTCCATTGCCATCGAACTCTGTTGAACGCTAGCCAAGGAGGTTACGTCAGCCGCTAACGATAGCTGTTGAACCAGCACCAGCAACCCGATCACACAAATTTTTACTATATTCTTGGTCACATTCAATCCTGTTCGCCGGACTACAATCGTACCTGACCGGTCTAGTATTACCCATTTGAGTGAACTTTGATAAGCTGATTACAATCGAATTGTTATTAAAATGGATTATTAAATGACTCAAGAGGAGCAATATCATGCAGGGAATGCTTAAAGCTGCAGCGCTGGTCACTCTCCCAATCCTCCTTAGCAGCTGTGGCATGGAGATGGATCACTTCAATAACCGCTCTAACAGCCCGGCCAGCTTCACCAGTAACGGTGAACGCATCTATTTCACGGGCATTGGCCGCGATGGCCTTCCCATTGAGACGTCAGGAGGCAACATGCACCAGAGCATGCATACGGGGGGCTGCGTGGCATGCCACGGCGCTGACCGCCAGGGAGGGCAACGGATGTATCCTTTTTTCTGGATTCAAGCACCTCCATTAACGCCTAAGGCCCTGTTTGGTGAGCATAACGTCGCTCATGGTGACCACGGGAGCTATTCATCGGCTTCGCTGCAGCGTGCTATCAGAGAAGGAATTGAGCCCAGCGGTGACGTACTCGATAGCGCCATGCCCCGCTGGACCATGGCCGAGCAAGACCTGAGTGATCTGGTAGATTATCTTGGCGCAAAACAAGACTCTGGGCACTAAGAGTGCTGACCGAGAACAGCGATCGTAGCGAGAACTTGACAACATGAGTGGGAAATCTGGCCCCTCTATTAACTAAAAGAGCCGGATTTTGCATGGCTGCAGAGCAACGCAGGAGCAGTTTCCGAGAAGGTAAACCTCTTGGATGGGGATCTTTGAACTCTCACCTGAACTCGGCAATCATGAATCATCTGGAAAACAGCGCTTATTCTGCCTATACCCTTAACCTTCTGTGTAGGCGATATCAATGCTGCCCGGTGTCATTCTTACCACGCGCGCTGAGAATCTGATATTGAGTCTCCGTCAGCTCGGGCAGACGCTTGAGAAAGGCCACCATATTCCAGATCCGCGTATCATCATGCCCGGGAGCCCAGGCAGGCATTCCGGACGCCTTAATCCCATGCTTGATAATCCAGAAGCTTCGCTGATCTGCCGCTTTGTCATCGGTATCAGGGCGTGACAGGTCTGCTAAATTGGGCGGAGCCGGATACAGGCCGAGGGTGAAATCGCTTTCGCTCTTACCCGGCTTAAGATGACAGCCTGCGCACATGCCATTGTAGTCGGCACCCCCTTTGAGCAAGCGTTCGACCGAGTTGAGATCCGAGGGCACCGTAATGTCCTTCGAGGCACGCGCGATCGAATTCTCACGTAAGGTCTCTAATGCCCAGGTGGTCATCTCATAATGAGGATCGTCGGCACCCATCGAATACATGCCCGAGTAGAGAAACCCCACCACCCCTATCGCTATAGCGCCGGTTACTGCTAGCAAGCGCTTGCAACAAGATGCCTTTTTCAAAACTGTCATCCTTTAATCCTCGCCCGTAAAAACCCTCGCCACGCGCTTGGCGAGGGCCTGTTCAAGTCGCCATTATGTCTTTAATAACTGGGAGTGAGCCTGCATAGGATCAACCGCCTCAGCCGCAGCTATTATCTACTCGTCATGCCCATGAGAGCTGTTCTCTGCGTCTGCCGAGCCATGCCCATGAGAAGCACTCTCTGCGTCTTCTGCTTCTGCGGAACCATGCTGCATAGTACTCATATCACTCATGCACTGCTGCATCATCGCCATCACCACAGGGTCATTCATATCCATGTTGCCGTGATCCATGGTGCTCATCGCCGCACAGTCCGGATTTTCTGCCGTTTGCATGTGCTCTTTTTCGCTATGTGCCTGTACAGAAAATGCCAGCATCAGTGCAGGTACCGCAATACCCAGGCCTAGTAGTGTTTTATTCATGATTCAATCCTTAGTATTTTTATGTAGTTAAATACGTTATTAAAACCAAAATTTTACACCGACGACATAGCCTGTATCGCCAACAACATCGTCAGCGGCCCGGGCCATATCCGCCGTCTGACCCAGCTTACGGGTCCACTCGAGACCCACATAGGGTGCGAACTGACGGGTGATCTCATAGCGCAGCCTTAACCCAAGCGAGGCATCAGCAAAACCCTCGCCTAAGCCGTTCTCAACATCCTTCTGACCATAGAGGCTCAGTCCCGCACTGGGCTCTAAAACCCACTGCTGGCTAAGCAATAACTCATAGTCGGCATCGAGTGCCATCGCCGTACGGCCACTGTCACCAAGATACGCGGTCATGCTCACCTCAAACCAGTAGGGTGCTAAGCCCTCAATCCCAGCGGCAAGCCACTGCCGGTCAGCACCCTCGGCGTATTGATCGAGCCGGATGCCCAACTGGGTATCGAAATAAGCAGTGTACGCATGGCTCCAGCCAACTCCTATCTGGCTTTCTTCCAGGCGTCCGTTAGCGACATCACCTTCAAAGTTGAGATACAGGCGATCATAGGTCGTTCCATACCAGCCCCGCAAATCAAAGGCAGCGGCCTCAGTGTCGGCGTCATATTCGACACGATCCGCCTGAACCGCCCAGAAATTATGCTCGTCAGCCAACCTGAGCTGGCGTGTCCCTCCCAGCGCATAAGGGCCTTTTTCTAACGTATAGCCATCGGAATAGGCATGTGGATCGCGAGCATCTGCGGGTGCGTCACCCCCCTGAGCTTTTCCAGCGTTTACATCAGCTCCGGCAGCATAGGCCAGCAACGGAGACGCACCCATTGCTAATGCTGCTATGACGGTCAGAGGTTTTAGTCGTCTTACAAGAGTCACTGATTTCATGAGACCACCACTTCGCGGAACATGCCCGCATCCATATGAAAAAGCAAATGACAATGCCAGGCCCAACGGCCGAAATCATGCGGCGTGGTTAAAAAGCTAACGCGCTGCGCCGGCTGTACCGCAATAGTGTGACGACGCACCAGCAAATCGCCCTCTGCTGACTCCAGATCACTCCACATGCCATGTAGATGCATGGGATGGGTCATCATCGTATCGTTCTGCAAAATAACGCGCACTCGTTCACCCTGATGCAGCGATACGGGTGTGCTCTGACCAAATTCCAAGCCATCAACAGACCAGCTATAACGTTCCATGTTGCCGGTCAGATGCAGTTCTATCTCCCGTGTCGGCACACGATCATCGTCCAGCACACCCGTGACGGAACGTAAGTCAGCCAGGGTTAATACCCGCCGGCCATTGTTACGCAGCCCGATACCCGGATCATCCAGATTGGTACGCGGTGTATCAACCCGCATATCGACAGACGGGCCATATTCAGTACGGGCATGTCGAACGGTTTGTGAAGGCGTCGCCAGAGGATTGGTCTCCATGCTATGTCCCATAGCGCGGTGATCCATGCCCTTCATGGCGCTGTGATCCATGCCCTTCATGGCGCTGTGATCCATGCCCTTCATGGCGCTGTGATCCATGCTCTTCATAGCGCTGTGATCCATGCCCTTCATGGCGCTGTGATCCATGCCCTTCATGGCGCTGTGATCCATGCTCTTCATAGCGCTGTGATCCATGCCCTTCATAGCGCTGTGATCCATGCCCTTCATGGCGCTGTGATCCATGCCCTTCATAGCACTGTGATCCATCGCTGGCTTCATGGCGCTGTGATCCATGCTCTTCATAGCGCTGTGATCCATGCCCTTCATGGCGCTGTGATCCATGCCCTTCATAGCGCTGTGATCCATGCTCTTCATGGCGCTCTTCATAGCACTGTGATCCATCGCTGGCTTCATGGCGCTGTGATCCATGCTCTTCATGGCACTCTGCATAGCACTGTGATCCATCGCTGGCTTCATGGCGCTGTGATCCATAGTTGGCTTCATGGCACTGTGATCCATGCCTTTCATAGCACTGTGATCCATCGCGCCCATCATGTCGGTCATGGCCAGCCATTCAACGGGATCAAGCGCTGGCACAGCAGCAACCAGACCCGGACGTACCGATAGCGTACCGCTGGCGTAACCTGAACGGTCCATACTCTGGGCAAAGATGCAGTAGGCATCCTCTTCAGGCTCGACCAGTACATCGTAGGTCTCACCGGGTCCAAAGCGGAACTCATCGACGCTGACAGGCTTCACATCCTGACCATCGGCTTGCACGACGCTCAGGCTCAACCCCGGAATTCGAACATCATAAAAACTATTACTGGAGCCATTAATAAAACGCAAACGCACGCGTTCGCCTTTGTTAAATAATCCGCTCCAATTCCCCGCAGGCGTCATGCCATTCATCAGATAGGTAAAGGTGGTGGCTGAAAGATCCGCTAAATCGGTAGGATTCATCCGCATCTGATTCCACATCTTGCGCTTCTCAAGCGCACTGCGGATGCCAAGCGTGGACGCATCCTCTAAGAATTCACCGACTACCGGCTGATTGAAGTTATAAACATCACTTTGCACCTTCAATTTTGAAAATGCAGACATCGGGTCTTCATCGGTCCAGTCTGACAGCTGGATCACATGATCTTGATCCGCCTGAATCGACTCTCCTGCGCGCGGCTCGACAATGAGTGCACCATACATCCCGGTCATCTCCTGGAAACCACTGTGCGAGTGATACCAGTACGTACCGCTTTGCTTTAACGTAAAGCGATATTCAAAAGTCTCTCCCGGCGCTATGCCGCGAAAGCTGATTCCTGGCACACCATCCATCTGATAAGGAAGGATAATCCCATGCCAATGGATGGAGGTAGAAACGGAGAGCTTATTGGTCACTCGAATACGCACCTCATCACCTTCACGCAGACGCAGTGTCGGGGCTGGAATGGAGCCATTGATCGTGGTGGCCATCCGGGTAACACCCGTAAAATTGACCGGCGTTTCATCAATAATCAGATGGATATCCTGGCCGCTCATTACCGGCGCGGATCCCAGGCGAGTATCTCGAGTGTTGGCGGAAAGCAGCCTCGGCATGGCCGATACGATGCCGCCAACGGCCAAACCTGTCACAAAGCCGCGCCGGGAAAGCGCGGGAGAGGGAGCGAACTTAGAGTCGTCTTGTTTCATCTGAATTGATGCTCCAGTGCAATCATCTGTCTTAGTATGTATACGCCTTATTCTAGCTCTACCTCGCTGACACCGGCATGACCCGAAGATGACAAAGTTGTAATCTAGCGGTAAGCAGCCCTGCGCTAAACTAGCCCTCGGTTAATTAAGGCAGCCGCTAGCCGTGCGAGTTTTGTGGCCAGGGAAGGGTTTATAAAGGTCGAAGACGAAGCAAAAACCGGGGCTGATTTTTAAGGCAGGAGCTAAACCCTGCGACTTCTTGTGACGGGGAAGGGTCGAAGACGAAGCAAAAACCGGCGACTATAACGCCAGGCTGATTTTTAAGGCAGGAGCTAAGCAGTGCGAATTCTGGTGGTCGAAGACGAAGTAAAAACCGGTGATTATGTACGCCAGGGGCTGACAGAAGCGGGGTTTATGGTCACCCTGGCTCGCAATGGCCTGGATGGCTACCATCTGGCCATGACCGAGAAATTCGAGGTCATCATCCTCGATGTGATGCTGCCCGATATAGACGGATGGCGGATTCTCGAGTCCTTTCGCGATGCCGGCCAGCAAACACCGGTATTATTTCTCACCGCGCGCGACAGTGTTGATGACCGCGTCAAAGGACTGGAACTAGGCGCTGATGACTACCTCGTTAAGCCTTTTGCCTTTGCCGAACTGCTGGCCAGAATTCGCACCCTGCTGCGCCGCGGTGTGACTACCCAAGCAACGACCCAGCTGTGCATCGCCGATCTGGTACTCGACCTGCCCCGCCACCGTGCCACGCGTGCGGGTAAAAAAATAGCCCTGAGTCAGAAAGAGTTCGCCTTGCTGGAATTGCTGGTACGCCGCCAGAGTGAAGTACTGCCGCGTTCTTTAATCGCCTCTGAAGTCTGGGACATGAATTTTGACAGTGATACCAATGTCATCGATGTGGCAATCCGCAGACTACGCGCCAAGGTCGATGACCCTTACGAACCTAAACTTATCCATACCGTTCGTGGCATGGGTTACAAATTAGATCTGGAAGACGACGATGCTTGCGCGTAAAGCCCGCCCTATATCACTCACCTTGCGGGTACTCCTGTTTGTCAGCCTGGCGATAGGATTAAGTCTGTTCCTCACCGCCTCTCTGGTAACATCCTCAGTAAATCAACACTTTATGGAGCAGGATACGGCTGAACTGCGCGTCATTACCCAATCGATCGCCAAGATCCTAAGACAATCAACCAAAGTGACTCAATTAAGGGAGGCGCTGTCCCACGCGGTTTCAGGCCATCACAGCGTCTATTATCAGGTTGAGAGTAACCAGCCAGCGCTGTTATTTCGCTCCAATAAGACCGATTTCACCCAGACGACTGAATCCTTACCGCCCAGCCCAACCATCGATATGGCTAGCCTGCGTATTTGGCAAAGTGATGGCAGAACATACCGGGGGGCGATCATCAGGGTCTCTGAAAACGGGGCCTCCTTTCGAGTGACTGTCGCCATAGACATGGATTTTCATCTGCAGTTTCTCCAACAGTTTCGTGAGCGTTTAGCGCTCATTATGCTGGGCACCGGCATAGCGACGGTACTGATCACCTGGTTAGCCATTCGACAAGGCCACCGCCCGCTGCGTGGCCTGAGCAACAGCTTACGTGACATTGAAACCAACCACCTCCATCTCCGCATCGACACGGCCAAGGTTCCCATAGAGTTACTGGAACTCTCCCAGTCTTTCAATCATATGATCGGCCGTCTGGAAGAGGGATTTGAGCGCCTCTCACACTTTTCATCCGATATAGCCCACGAATTACGAACCCCCTTAACCAACCTGATCACTCAAACTCAGGTAACACTTAACAAAACCAGAGAGCCCGACACCTATAGAGAGCTTATCTACTCCAACTTAGAGGAACTGGAGCGGTTAACCAAGATGGTCGGCGATATGCTGTGGCTCGCCAAATGCGATAACGATTTGATCAAACCGGTGATGGAACCCTTAGACCTAACCGCAGAGATAGGCGTACTGTTCGATTTTTTCGAAGCGCTGGCAGAAGAAAAACAGATATTGCTGCTATTAAAAGGGCGACGACCCCTCATCCTGGGAGACCGATCCTTGTTAAGACGTGCCCTGTCTAACCTACTCTCCAATGCGATTCGACACACGCCCCGAGGAGAAAACGTGATCGTTACACTCGATACTTCGGCTGACACGATGGCGAGTATTTCGATGTCGAACCCTGGCATTAAGATTCCGCCGGAACATCTATCCAAGTTGTTTGATCGCTTTTACCGGGTAGACCCTTCTCGCCAACAGCAGACCGAAGGAACGGGACTCGGGCTGGCCATCACCAAGGCCATTATTGAGTCGCACGGAGGTAGCATTAGTGTGCATTCGGCGCTGGATACCGTCACGTTCTCTGCCTTATTACCCCTTCAAAATACTCGCGGTAATCCTGTCAAACCCAAGGAAGAGGCGACGGCTTGAGGGTAACGACTAGCCTGGCATAGCCGCATAAGGAGATAGAGGGATAAGGAGGATAAGGAGGAGGAGGAGGAAAGAGAGCAACACTGGACGCCTCGAGTAGAGAGCCCGCTCGTCAAGAAAATGCGACTGGCTATCCGCCAGCCGCAGGCACCGCAATTATTTAACGGTAATGGTAATTTTCTCTGAGATCACGGCTGAGTCGTGAGGAACGTGGCCCTTGTCTCCCAACATCAGCTGAAGCGTGTGTGTGCCCGGAGACAGTGTCAGCGAGGTTTCAGTTTGTCCGCCACCAAAGTGCGTTACCTCACTCGTCATGGCCTGATCTAACGCAGGAAGCTCATCAGCGTCTATAAGCAGATGGTGATGTCCGGTGTTCGCTTTTTCAGACCCTGCTGGTGCCACGCCCATTCCGCTTAGCCCGAATTTAACCGTAAAAGTTTGGGCTACAGTTTCTCCAGCCGCAGGGGAGATGATGTAAGCCGTGGCACCTTCGGCTGAGGACGCCTGAGGTGCGGCTATCGCACTGACACTCAACAATGACGTTAGCCCAAGAGCGATAAAAGATTTTTTCATGTTTTTTTCCCTGTTATTGGCCTCTGTCGCTAAGAGTGTACAGCGGCCGAAATTTAACTCGCGGGGCAGAATACTTGAGAAAAAGCCTCGGATAAAGGATAGCGGAGATATCAGGTCGCACTTCTGAGCAACGAGATCAGCCAGCCTACCCAGCAGGGTATATGGGCGAGAATTTTTTAGATGACCGCTGAGGCTATCGGAAAGCGACTGCACTCGCGATACGATCACAGGCCTTAACGAGGCTGGCTAGAGGTATGCCTACCTAATGGGAGAGCGGACGGGTAACAACAGACCCGATTACGCCCGTCTCGTTTGGCTTGATAGAGAGCCCGGTCCGCCCTCTCTAGCGTGGCGTCGGTAGTTTCCCCCTGCATTAACGGGGCCACGCCACAACTGACGGTAATCCTAACGTCCTTCGTGTAGGTGTGCTCCATAATGCAGGCTCTGATTTTTTCGGCGACGACTCTGCCATTCTCGACGTCTGTGTCTGGACAGATAACGAGAAACTCCTCCCCTCCCCAGCGACCAACAACATCCGTTTTGCGAATACTTTGCTCGATTATCCGAGCGACCGCGATCAGGACCTGATCACCGATAAGATGACCCTGTTGATCATTGATGACTTTGAAGAGATCTATATCGAGCAGTAACAGGGTGCAGGGCGTATGGTAGCGCTCAAAACGCCCCTCCTCTTGCTGTAGCGCCCGGTTCAGGCCGATGCGGTTGTTCAATTGGGTCAGGCTATCCGTTTGAGAGGCGATCTTGAGCAGTCCTATCTGTGCCGCGACGGTGTCGGCCATATGGGCAAATTTTTTGGCGAGCAGACCTATCTCATCCGTTTGCTGGACCGAGTCTTGGATTCTGTAATCTCCTGCTTCCACTCGTTTTATCCAGCATAGAATTCGTTCGAGGGGCCGAATAACGGTCTTTCTCATCAGTAGATAACCGGTGATGGTGACGCTAATCAAGCTACCGGCAAGCACCAGGACGACGTTCAACAGCCTCAGCCGCGCACTTTCGATACCGCTCACCTCGCCGCTAGTGCGCTGGTCGAGATGAGTAAAAAACCGATCAATGTCGGCCATGATATCCGCCTTGAATTGATGATACTGCTCGCCATGCAGGAGTTGGCGGGCGTAACGCGGGGCCGTCGTCGGGTTCTCCGGTGTACCGGTCAACGCATCGATGGCCTGCTTCTCCATATCGATCAGCTGGTCTGAATGAACCTTGGCCTTGGCCAACAGGGCCATCTCTGCGGATGCAAAGCCCTGCTCTTCCATCAGTTCGATGATGCTGACCTTGCGCTCGGGCACGGATCGAACAGCGCGTGAAGCGGCAATACTATCCCAGTAAATTCCCTGAT
This sequence comes from Motiliproteus sp., assembly GCA_047622605.1. Lineage (GTDB taxonomy): Bacteria > Pseudomonadota > Gammaproteobacteria > Pseudomonadales > Balneatricaceae > Motiliproteus. Next base: position 15,799 of record JBLHND010000059.1, read on the forward strand.
AGTTAGCGGGGCGGGGGCTGAGCCCGTCTCTTATCCCGATGATCGTATCAAAATAATTTTTGAAGCGTTCGTCACCAGTGACCACATAGGTACGCACCATGCGTGTCAGCTCGTCGGAACTGCGACGCAGCTCTTCTGCCAACTTGTACGATTCAAACCGGCGTTTATGGATCTCACTGAGCTGTTCGGAGGCTTGCGACAGCTGCCACAGCGTCGTGACCATGGTGATCAGAAGGGTGCCGAGGATGGAGAAATAGACCAGAATCTTGCAGGAAAGACTCGCCACTATCCTAGTATGGATCACCCCCAACAGCCGCTGTATGTAGCTCTTCTGGTAGCTCATCTGGTAGGAAATCTCCGATTCACAGCTTAAATCATTGATTTAAATTACCGAAACCTAGGAGGCTGTCAGACCTGATCGATCGCGGCGAGGGGAAAACCCCAGCCAAGAGGCCTGCCAGAGCCCCGTTTCAACCGCTAGTAACGCGCCGACTGATACAGCTTAGTTACAACAGTGTGCCTATTGAGAACAAGCGTCAACCTACTGTTTTAGTCACCAAAGCTACCAACCCTTGGGATTGAATCCGGACCTGGGGATGACATTTTTGAAACATTCCAACTCAGGAACCTCTGCCATCTGCCAAACCCAATCAGCAAAAAATGGAAATAAAATGCTGTTTTAATTGAAAAAACATCACAGCGTTCATCAATACTGACAAAACCCCTCTTACACCTCTCCCATACTTGTTACGTTCACGCCATCCTCAAGCCGTCGTGCCAAGCTAGCACAGGCCTCCATAAAAAATAACTATATTAATAACAGCCCGTTACAAAGCAAATCCACATCCTGGATCGAATGTTGCTATTGCCAAGACGTGGGTATGGACAGGAATGACTGGCGACTAATGGTTATACGCCATACCCCCCTAACACCCTTGATCCACCGACAGCAGGCTGGAGTAGGGCATAGGAGATTCAGAGCTTCAGAGCTTCAAGCGAAGCATTGGCAGCCTAGGTCCGCCAGGTCGCCACCCGAAAGGAGGTATCGGTGGTAATGGCGGTAATGGCGGCGGACAGACTGCCGATGCCAGCGACAATGGCACTGTCGATCAAAACCAAATCCCTAGTGGTGGTACGAACGACGCGCGTTCCAACGATGCGGCTAACGCAGCCGGCCCCGCTGATGGAGCAGCAGGAGGCGCCACAGATAGTGGCCTTGGTGGCAACGCTGCCGAGGGTGGTGCTGCCAGTACAGGCCCCGTGGGAGAGGCTAGCAACGCAGGAGACAACACTACTTCGACCGGATCCGGTGACACCACCAGCAATGGCGAGAATAACGCCACCTCTATGGCAGGCAACGGCGAAGCCGGGGGTGCCGGTGGCGGTGCTGCAGGCACCGGCGGTAGCGCCAGTGCCTGGAGTGAGTCCTTTAATACCGTGACCGAAGTCATCGCTTACCAGACCCTGGAAACCAACGTCACCGGTAACAGCATCACCATCCATGGTGGCATAGGTGCTACAGGGGCCCAAGGCGCAGTCGGTGGCAACGATGGTAATGCGACGGGTACATCCTCAAATAATGTCGGCGTTACGACCTGCGTTGGCGGCGATGCAACGGGCGGCAGCGGCGGTAATGCTAACGCCAACAATAACGATGGCGGTACTGGCGGTAACGCGAATGTAATCGGCGGCATCGGTGGTAATGCCGATGGCAACGGCGGGGCTGGCGGCTTTGCCTACGGTAACGGCGGGGCTGGTGGAATGGCTGACGGCACCGGTGGTGCAGGCGGCATGGCTGATGGTACCGGCGGTATGGCTGACGGAACCAGCGGCGCGGGGGGTATGGCCGATGGCGGCGCAGCCTCTTCTGGGACAGCGGGCGGCTTAGCAGGTACCGCCGGAGCGGCTGATGGTGGTGCCGGCACCAGCACCCGCGGAACAGCGGATGCGGGAACCAGCGCAGGCGGTAGCGCAGATGCGATGGCAGGAACCGGCTGCCTGACCGACGGGCTTGGGCTGCTGTGGCGAATTTTTATGATTGTCGGCTAAGATCAATTTGCCCCTGTCCGTTCGGTCAGACTCTGACTCTGACTCTGACTCTTGCGTTGGAATGCCCGCACCCCGGCTCTCCGCCAGCAGGTCTTCGCGCAGTAACGTTAAACCTAAGACTCGATGTTCGAATGCAGCACCGGGTCCGTCAATATCCAGGGTTTCAATAACAGCTCCTGCAACAACAGGGCTTGCAACAACAGGGCCTGCCACAAAAACGGCAACCAGTGCGAACAACCGATTCTTGATGTCGGTGTTAGGGTCATGATTAATAGCTCCTTGCCAAAATTGATCTAAAGAAAAGGCACCCCCCAGCGTCTTCCCGGCAGCTGAGGAGTAATGAATCGACTTCCCTGTAACTCAACTTTTTCATACAACGACGAGCATTAGAGAACCTGTGAACAAACTTTCGTAGCGAACACCCTGAAAGTATTTACCTATTTTCCTAGCTACAGGGGCTTTGCATTAATATCGAACTTATTAATCAACCGGTATAGGGTGACCCGCGACACCCCCAGCAGTCGGGCGGCTTCGGTGACATTATGCCCAGTACATCTGAGTACAGACTCGAT
>JBLHND010000060.1:0-18231 GCA_047622605.1 Motiliproteus sp.
GCCAACAACGCTACGACTAGCCATAACCAGAAAAACATCAGCGTCGCCTTATATCAGGGTGATTTCAGACCACTCATCATCACTCATCATCTTGTCCAGCTCGACCAGAATCAGCAATCGGCCATCCTTATGACACACACCCTGGATAAACTTGGCGCTATCTTCGGTACCGATCTGGGGGGCTTTCTCAATCTCCGACTGGTTCAGATAAACCACTTCGGACACCGCATCTACCAACACGCCGATGACCTGGTTGTCGACTTCGATAATAACGATACGGCTATGATCCGTGACCTCCTGAGAGGTTAAACCAAAACACTGGCGCGTATCTATAACCGTCACTACGTTGCCGCGAAGATTGATGATACCCAGCACGTAAGAGGGCGCTCCGGGCACAGGAGCCACCTCGCTATAGCGCAACACCTCCTGGACCTGCATCACGTTGATGCCATAACTCTCAGCCTGCAACACGAAGGTGACGAACTGCAGTACCGGATCACCCGTACCTTTGGAGGCTTTAATACTACTCATACCCTGTTCCTATTATCCGATCTGCACTTGAATGCCTATCGATTAGCTTAACCTGGGATTAATTTAACCTGGGATTAGCACCAGGCTCTATTGACTCGATCTGGCTTGAAAGCAGCCGTAGCAATGCGCAGACATCTATAATGGCACACATGTGTTCTATGACCGTACCTGCGAGCCAGGGACGGCGACTGCGATCACCTCTCCAGCGAACCTGCTCAGGCTCCAGGGTGATCGCATCTTCGACACTGTGGCAGGCCACGCCCCACTCACTACTTCCAATTAAAATCAGATATTTATAAGATTCACTGGCACTCTGAGTACATTTTTCCGGCATCACCCAACGTGCAGTATCTATCGCCTTGATCGTACCCGCGGTTTTTGACGGCAGCAAGCCCAGATACCAGTCCGGTTGCCCGAATAACGGACGCACCTGCTCTTCCATCTCTAACACCCCCCCCAGCTCGACCAAAGGCACGGCCAGGGTCAGACCCGCTACTTTAAACAATAAACACTCAAAACGCTGCTGCGCCCAGGGGGGGCGACCCTGGTTCCAACGCTCGCTCGGCTGTACCTCAGTCGCCGCGCCCGTCATTGGCGCGTCCTCCGGCTCTTTCACCCACTCGGTCACCGGCTCTTCCACAGCGTCTTCCACAGGGAATGGCAGAGGCGCGGGAGCAACCCGCACGGCGGCTTCGTCAGTCGGCAGGTCGTCGCTTAGCGCGACTGAGGTCGCGTCCTCAAGCAACGCATTCAGGTACTCCTGCACCGCTCGCTGAGGTGCGATCGTAACTGTCGTGGCGACGACCTGGCTGTCACGCATCTTTAGTGCCGCGGTGCTACTGTTGGCTTTCATCACGATAACACTATCTCTTGCTGGGGATCTGCGACCGAGGCTGCGACTGATCCTGCTGTTGCAGCCACCGTAACAGCATATTGTAGGCCCGCACCCCATGGGTACTGGCATCCAGCGCAGAGGGCACCACACCGACGGCACTGGCATTACGAAGCTTGGTATCCACCGGTATCACCGCTTGCGCAATCTGATCCGGATATAGCTGTTTTATCACCCGTAAACTCTGCACGGATGCCTGGGTTCGGCGGTCAAAAAAGGTCGGCAGAATATGGTATTGGAGCTTCTCAGTACGGGCTTGGTTGATCATGGACAGCGTTCGAACCATTCGCTCCAGCCCCTTGATCGCCAGAAACTCTGTTTGCACCGGTACGATCAATCGCCGGCAAGCGGCCAGCGCATTAACCATTAAAACGCCGAGTACCGGCGGGCTGTCGATCAGCACATAATCAAACCTATCCCACAGATGCACCAGGGCTCGGGACACCTTCAATCCCATCCCCCCACTGCCCACCGACTTGCGCTCGAGGGTCGCCATGGCGGTCGAGGCCGGAATCAGGGTGATACGATCATGACTGGTCTCGCGCAGCAACCGCTCGACCTGTGCTGCCGAGGTCACCGGCTTGTCAAACAGATCGTAGGCCGACTGTTCCAACGTATCCGGATCGTATCTGAAATAACTGGTCAGGGATCCGTGTGGATCCAGATCCAGCAACAACACGTCCAGGCCCTGATCAGCCAACAAACCGGCCAAGGTGACCACTGTCGTGGTCTTTCCCACGCCGCCCTTCTGATTCGCTACTGCCCAGATATGCACTGGCTGCCCCCTCTCTAATTCGCTAATACGGGTTCTTCACGCGTAAACAACAGCCCACCGGATTCGGTCTCCACCCGCCGCATCTCCGCCTCCGGAGCAACAGGGTCGGCCAGATTGATCCGCTGTTGCAGAATAGTCTCCACCGCAGCCTCGTCGAGGGTCCCACTGCCATAACCTGAGAGCGCACGCCGTACGCTCTCATCGCGTGAAACGATAATCACCACCCGCCGATTCTTGCTCCGGCCGGTGGCGCTCAGGTTGCTGACCCTGGGCTGAAACTGCGCATAGCCCGCCGCTGCCATCCGCGTGGGATCAACCCCAAAGTGCGCCAGCATCCTGACGACACCGGCAGCGCGCGCCGCCGACAGCTCCCAATTAGAGGGGAAAACATCGCTCTGGATCGGTTCATTGTCGGTATGGCCCTCCACATGAATAGGGTTGGCATAGGGCTTTAACAGGGTCGCCAACGCCTCTAAAATCGGATCCGCACTGAGGCTCGGTGCGGCCTTGGCACTCGCAAAAAGTACGCCGGAACCGATCTCGATCTCAAGCCATAAATTATTGGCCGATATCGACAGCCTGCCATCCGCGATCAGTTCCTGAAAACCGGCCTTAACGTCGGCCTGAATCTGACTCAACACTTGGGACTGAGCATCCTCAGGCACAGGTTCGAGTCTTCCGGCCACTGCCGCCGCCTGCTGATCTAAAAGCCCGATATCGAGACCAGGCTCCCGCAACCGGTAATCACCAAGGGGGACATCAGCACTGCGTTCGGCACCCATAAAAATCCCCGAGAGTGAAGTAGTCAGCGCCCGGTACTTACCTTCATTGACCGACGATATGGAGTACATCACCACAAAAAAAGCCAGCAGCAAGGTGATGAAGTCCGCATAGGAGACCACCCAGCGCCCACTGCCTACCTCCGGTTCACGTGCGTGATATCGCCTGGCCATTCAGCGCCCCATCACCGGAGGTAACTTTCCAGGCGCAATCGAATAGCGAGGGGATTATGCCCCTGGACGATCGATAAAAACCCCTCGAGCATCATCTCATGGTACTGGTAACGTTGGTGGATGATAGATCTCAACTTACCCGCAATCGGTAACAACACCAGATTAGCCAGACCCACGCCGTATACGGTCGCGACGAAGGCGGTCGCGATACCGGCTCCCAGAGCTTCAGGGGCGGCAAGGTTACTCATCACATGGATCAACCCCAAGACCGCACCTATAATACCGATGGTAGGGGCGTAGCCTCCCAGGCTTTCATACACCCGGGCCGCTTGCAGATCGCGCTGCTCGCTAATAGTTAATTCCATCTCCATGATGTCGCGAATGGACTCTTTATCGTTACCATCTGCGATCAGTTGCAGCCCTTTGCGCAGGAAAGCATCTTGTTGCTGCTCCGCCTGCTGTTCCAGTCCGATCAAACCAAAACGTCGTGTTTGCATACTCCAACTGACCACCTTCTCGGTACCTGCGGCAAAGTTAAGCCTGGGGGGGGAGAACACCCAGCGGAGCATGCTTAACGCCCTGCGCGCTTCTGGCAGGGAGAACTGCAGCAACCCCGCGCCCAACGTACCGCCAAAGACGATGATGGCCGCAGCGCCATTGAGGAGGGTATCGAACTGCCCTCCCCCCATAAGCTGGCCACCAAAAACGGACCCCAGCACCAGCAAAACGCCCAGCAGGCTAAGGCGGTCCATCAGCGACCCAAAACAGAGAGTAAGTAGGTGCTGACGCAGTCCAGATCGACCACCAGATCCGAAAGATTCGCCTGCGCAATGGCCTGGGGCATGCCATAAATAACACAGCTTTGCTCGCTCTGAGACCAGATAACCGAACCACGGCTCTTGAGCATTCGAGCCCCGTCACGGCCATCAGCACCCATACCGGTCAGGACGATAGCCAACACCTGGTTCGCATAAGCCTTGGCCGCAGAACCAAAGGTGATGTCGACACTGGGCTTATAATTGAGACGCTCATCCCCGGCCATGATCCGCACCCGACCGCCCTGATGCCCATCCACCAACATCTGCTGACCACCCGGGGCCAACAGCGCCAGGCCCGGCTCTAACCGGTCACCATCACAGGCTTCCCGCACCCTAATCTGACACTGCTGATTTAAGCGCTCGGCAAAGGCGCCGGTGAACGTCTTAGGCATGTGCTGCACGATCAGTATCGGTAAGGGGAAATCGGCCGGCAAGCGGGTTAACACTTTTTGAATCGCGACCGGCCCTCCGGTCGAGGTACCGATGATCACCAGCTTACATTGCTTAGCTAAACTACCCGCTCTGGGCGCAGGTGAGGGAGGCGCAGCCGACCTGGTCGTATCCTGGACCCGCGATTTATAGGGCGCAGATTCTGGTCGGGACAGTCCTGGAGCGCCCAATGGCGTGGATAAAAAGGACCGCCCAGGCGTAGGTTTCGAGGGCGAGAGTCCCGTGCCCCGGCCCACACGACTCAGGGCCACCGCGAGTACGCGTTCGACCAGCACCTGCTCCAGGCCTGTGCTGCCATTCGCCATCCGCTCATAGTTTTTCGGCAGATAATCGACGGCTCCGGCTTCCAGTGACTCCAGGGTGATCCGCGCCCCCTCTGAGGTTAGCGACGAAAACATCAGCACCGGCGTCGGACGCCGACGCATGATCTGAGTGAGCGCAGCGATGCCATTCATCACCGGCATCTCGTAGTCCATCGTAATTACATCCGGCTTTAGCCGCAGCGTTTGCTCTATAGCCACCTCGCCGTTTTCGGCAGTGCCGACAACCCGGACTCGCGGATCAGCATTGAGAATCGCACTGACTCGCTGCCTGAAAAATGCAGAGTCATCTACGACGAGGACCTTAACAGGCATTAATTACTCCTACGGCAGCCGGGCCAAAGACCCGCGCATTAATGTCAATGAGGGCTGTAATGTTTCAGCAAACTCGGAATGTCCAGAATCAGAGCGATACGCCCATCACCGGTGATCGTGGCCCCAGACATCCCTGGCGTACCCAGCAACATCTTGCCCAGCGGCTTAATAACGACCTCTTCCTGACCGACCAGTTGATCGACGATAAACCCGACACGCTGGGTACCCACGGTGACGATAACCACGTGCCCGGTATCCGGCAACGCCTCACCCAGGCAACTACCGACCAACCAACGCTTGAGATGGAACAGGGGCAATACTTTCTCGCGAACGACCACCACCTCCTGACCATCGACGACATTGGTCTGGGTGAGATTCAGATGAAAGATCTCATTAACGCTCACCAACGGCAGTGCGAATGCCTGATTGTTGAGCATCACCATCAACGTCGGCATGATAGCCAGCGTCAGCGGGACCTTGATCTCGATCCGGGATCCCTGTCCGGGAACAGAATCGATACCCAGGGTACCGTTCAGCTGGGTGATCTTGGTTTTGACCACATCCATCCCCACACCGCGTCCGGAGACATCGGAGATCTCTTTTTTAGTGGAAAATCCCGCCGAAAAAATCAGATTGAAGGCCTCATTATCGCTCAAGCGCTCGGCAGCATCCTGATCCATCATCCCTTTTTCGACCGCTATCCCACGCAGCCGATCTGCATCCATGCCTGCGCCATCATCGGAAATGGACAATAGAATATGATCACCCTCCTGCTCAGCCGATAGTTTGACGACACCCTCCCGCGGCTTGCCCGCCGCTTCACGCACGTCGGGCGTTTCGATCCCATGATCGACCGCATTGCGCACCAGGTGGACCAGTGGATCAGCCAGGGCTTCGACCAGGTTTTTATCCAGATCGGTCTCTTCACCAAAGAGTTCCAGGCGGATCTCTTTATTCAATGTTCGAGCCAGGTCTCGGACCACCCGTGGGAAACGCCCAAACACTTTTTTGATCGGCTGCATTCGGGTTTTCATCACCGAGGTCTGCAGGTCCGCGGTCACCATATCCAGGCTTGCGACCGCCTTGCCAACCTCTTCATCCGGGATAGTAGCCCCGAGTCGAACCAGCCGGTTACGCACCAGCACCAGCTCGCCGACCATGTTCATAATCTCGTCAAGACGCTGGGTATCGACACGCACGGTCGTTTCGGCGACGACGGGCCTTTCCGCCTTAAGCGCCGGGACAACAGGGGGAGGCGTAGAGACGGGGCTGAGAGAAGGCCTGAGAGAAGGGCTAGGCGCAGGACCCGGAGAAGGGCCAGGCGCTACCGCAGTAGGCGGGGCAACTGTCGAATCAGGACTGGACGGGGCCGAAAAAGCGCCCTTGCCCTGGGCCTGGAGTTCGTCTAGCAGCGCCTCGAACTCATCTTCGGTGATCATCCCATCGTCTCCCGCAGCGGCGACGGGCGCAGCAGCGGCCGGGGCGACTACCGCCGCACCGGCTGCGGCCTCGACGACACCGCCGTGCTGACCCTTGCCGTGCAGCTCGTCCAGAAGGGCCTCGAACTCAGCGTCGCTGATCACTGGATCCACGTCATCTGCGGCGGCCGGGGCGACTACCGCCGCACCGGCCGCTGTCTCGACGACACCGCCGTGCTTACCCTTGCCGTGCAGCTCGTCCAGAAGAGCTTCAAATTCGTCGTCGGTGATCTCATCACTGCTAGTCGCAACCGGAGCCGGGGAGTCCGAATCACTGATGGCATCCAGCATCTTTTCAAATTCAGCGTCCGCATCGATCGCAGCAGGGGCATCAACGCTCGCCTCGGGTGAAGCCACCGCCGCAGTCACCGCAGCGGCGTCTGCGAAGTGTTCTCCGCGCGTTAGCGCATCTAACGCCGCCAGCAACTCAGGCGCCGCATCGACCGGAGGTTCACCGGCGCGGACATCCGCAAATTGCTCATTAATGGTATCCAGTGCCTGTAACACCACATCCATCAAGACCGTGCTGACCTGAATATCCTGATTACGTAGCTTATCGAACACGTTTTCGGCCGAGTGACAGCAGGAAACCAAGGCGTGGAGCTGCATAAACCCGGCACCACCTTTAACGGTATGAAAGCCGCGAAAGATGGCATTCAGAAGTTCGGTATCGCCTGGACGGTGCTCCAGATCGACCAACTGCTCAGAAAGCAGTTCAAGAATCTCACCCGCTTCGACCAGAAAGTCTTGCAGGATCTCTTCATCTACATCCAGACTCATACTCTCATACCCTCAACCTCTTAGAACCCGAGACTCGACAGGAGGTCAGGAAGTCTTGCAGGATCTCTTCATCTACATCCAGACTCATACTCTCATCCCCTCATCCCCTCATCCCCTCAGAACCCGAGACTCGACAGGAGATCATCGACGTCGTCCTGTCCTGTGACCACATCAGCTGACTCCTCTTTGAGCACTAGAGGACCATGCCCTTTAATGTTTTGCTGCTCTTTTTTCTGGGCCGCATCCTCAGCCGATTGCGCGTGCTCCTCGTACGTAGTGCCGGCGATACGGTCTACCTTGCCGGCCACCGCCACCAGGGTAATCAGACTCTTTTCGACATCCTGGACCAGATCGTTAACCCGTTTGATCAGCTGACCGGTAATATCCTGAAATCCCTGGGCCAGAAAAATCTCACTGAAATTATGCTGTAGACTCGCCGAACCCCGCTCTATCTCCTGCAAAAACGCCTCGGTAGTCCGACCTAGGTCTTTAAGCTGCGGCAACGTACTCGGCTGATCGGCCATCGCTTTCCAATCTTGGCGCAACAGTTGTGCCTGCTCTCCCATCTCTGCCGCTACAGGCATGCTGGCTTCGATCATATCCATGGTCTTATTGGCCGCGCTTTCAGTCAGCTCCAGGACATAATCCAAGCGACCCTGGGCGCTGGAGACCTTATTATGGCCGGCGTGTTCTTCGCTCCACGAGGCGTTTACCGCCGTCTTTTCAACATCCAGATTAAACTGCTTGATCGCCTCATGCAGACCCCGAGTGAGTCGCCCCACCTCGGTATAGAGCATGCTGTTGCGCGCATCGCTGAGTTCCGCCAGAACGGTCATCGCACCGGACAGGTCGCCCGCATCCAGCAGGCGAATCAGGTCCTGTGCTTTCTCATGAAGAGTCACTTCGAAACTCTTCAGGTCTGTTACTTTTACTTCGCCTGACATGGCCTGGGTTCCCTAGATGCGTTCGAAAATCTTTTCGATCTTCTCTTTAAGAACCGCTGCCGTAAACGGCTTAACCACATAGCCGTTTACGCCAGCCTGGGCCGCCAGAATGATCTGTTCACGCTTAGCCTCTGCGGTTACCATCAACACCGGAAGTTTGGCCAGCGCAGGGTCAGAACGTACTTTTTCCAGCAGCTCCAAGCCGGACATACCGGGCATATTCCAGTCGGTCACTAAAAAATCGATCCCGCCGGACTTCAGCACCGGCAGCGCGGTGATGCCATCGTCCGCTTCGACCGTGTTGTTAAACCCGAGATCCCTTAATAGGTTCTTGATAATTCTTCTCATCGTAGAGAAGTCATCGACAATAAGAATCTTTAAATTTTTATCCAAGGAGACCTCCGTCTTACTCAGCTCAGTGAGCCTGGCTTGTGCATATTTCGATCTCAGAAGACTGACCTAGAATAAACTGACCTGCTGCAAGCAGCGCTACGATCGCTATTCTCGGTCAGCCTCCTGACGGGCGACATGAAAACTCTTAACTCGACACTCTATTAACCTCAAGATGGGATCTGATGCCAGCCGTTCAATCTCGCCCTTAGCCGTAACGCTGCCTGCGAGTGAATCTGACTGACCCTGGACTCACTCACGCCGAGCACCTGACCTATCTCTTTGAGATTCAACTCTTCGTCATAGTAGAGCGCGAACACCAACTGCTCTCGCTCAGACAGTAAGCCTATAGCCTCGGCCAGGGCTTTTTTAAACGCCCCGGCTTCATGCAATTCACCCGGATGAGCCTCACCACTGGGGATCTCTTCACCCACACCATAATCGGTACTTTCGAGTAGCTCGTCAAAACTAAATAAACGGCTGCCGGAGGTGTCGTTAAGCAACGCGTGGTAGCCCTCGATACTCACCCCCAGCTCCTGGGCGACATCGGCATCCTGCGCATCCCTACCGGTACGCGATTCTACTGTTTTAATACCCTCAGCGACGCGACGGCTATTGCGATGCACAGACCTTGGCGTCCAATCGCCTTTACGCACCTCATCGATGATCGCGCCACGGATACGAATACCGGCATAGGTCTCGAAACTAGCCCCCTTACTCGGATCATATCTTCGTGCCGCCTCAAGCAGGCCGACCATCCCGGACTGGATAAGATCATTCGCCAACACGCTGGATGGCAGGCGCGCCAGGAGATGCAACGCTATGCGTTTAACCAGAGGAGCATGCCGCTCCACCAGTCCCGCAATATTCTCAGCCCCTTGTAAGTTGTACATGCGCCCCCTTAGCCGATCAGCGTTGATTCGTTCCGCGTACTAACCGTTCAACGAAAAACTCCAGATGTCCTCTGGGTACGGATAACACCGGCCAACCAGACACCTTGGTCGCTAACTGCGCAAACGCCAGCGACGATGAACTTCGAGGAAAGGCTCGAAACACAGGCTGTTGTTTTTGAACTGCTTTACGAACCGATTCATCATAAGGTATAGACCCGACATATTGAAGCGTGACATCAAGAAAACGGTCAGTCACCGTCGTCAACTTGGCGAACACATTACGCCCCTCCTGCTCGGAGCGGACCATATTTGCCAACACCCTGAAGCGACTCAACGCACTGTCCCTGTTTAACAGTTTAATCAAGGCGTAGGCATCCGTTATCGAGGTCGGCTCATCACAGACGACGACTAATGCCTCCTGCGCTGCGCGGACAAAACTAACCACCGACTCCGAGATACCTGCCGCCGTATCGACAATTAACACATCTATATCGTCTGCGATATCGGCAAACGCATGAATCAGTTCGGCATGTTCATGCGCGCTCAGCCCCACCAGAGACTGGGTACCCGAGGATGCCGGCACGATCTTAAAACGCTCCCCAGCAGTCACCAGAATCTCGCTCAGACCACAGTCACCTGACAACAGATCGCTGATGTTTTTATTGGGCCGCAACCCCAGCAGCACGTCTACATTTGCCAGGCCTAGATCCGCATCCAGCAACACGACCCGGCGACCCGACTGGGCCAGAGCCGCCGCTAAGTTAACCGAGACATTGGTCTTGCCAACACCCCCTTTACCGCCGGTGACCGCGATCACCTGGGCCTGATGTATCCTCGTCATAGCGGCCTCACAGGGCACCCTGGCGTTGCGGACGCAACACCACAGGCTCACGGCGAGCAGCCCTACCGCTCGCCAACACCACCGCGCGACTCACCAGGGATTTGGCCTTAGCAACCTCGATGTTATCGGGGATTTTTTGGCCGTCCGCCAGATAGGCGACCGGCAATCGTTGCTCGACCAGGGTGCTAATCACCTCGCCTAGACTCAGAGATTCGTCAATCTTACTCAGCACCACAGCATTCAACCCGAGTGGTTTAAAATAGTCACAGGCCGCTTGCAACACCTGCTCCTGGGTCGTACAGGGCAACACCAGGTATTTTTTAATCCGACAGCTTGTCTGAGCAAACATCTGCAACTGCTCTTCACGCTGCGGCTCAGAGCCGCCAATACCCGCCGTGTCGATAAGCACCAAACGACGATCCCGTAGCGAGCGTAACGCCTCGTCGAGGCTGTTATTTTCATCCACAACCCGGACCGAGATATCGAGGATACGACCAAAGGTCCGCAGCTGCTCATGCGCGGCAATCCGGTAACTATCGGTAGTGATCAACGCCAGGCTGGAGCTACCATGTTTGAGCACATACTGCGCCGCCAATTTGCCAATGGTGGTCGTCTTACCGACACCCGTCGCACCAACAAAGGCCAGAATCCCACCCCGTTCGACTACGTCCTCTCCTACGGTCGGCAGCGCTTCAACCATGCGCGCCAGCGAGATCTTCCACGCCTGCTCCAAACTGACACCCGGCTCCAGCGCCCCCATCAACCGCTCACTCAGGCTGACGCTGATGCCCATACGCTCCAACCGGCTGCGCAACCGCGCCAATACCGGATCGACATTAACAGCGCCCTCATGACGCCTCCCCAACTGCTGACGCAGCAGCTGCTTTAAGCCCTCGATCTCGGCGCGCATCGCCAGCAGGGCGTCAGGACCCGCTCCTGACGAGGGCGAGGGTGCGGTTTGAGATGGCCTGCTGGCCGACTGCGGCGCTGCCGGGTCGGCTTGCAGTGATGCCAACACATCATCCCAGGCCCGATCATCAATATTATTAAGCTGTCGATTATTAACCGCCTTCAACGGGGCCACGCCTTCTTCGGAGGCCGCTCTGCGTTGAAACAGCTCAGAGCGGGCACGACCCAGCGACTGATCCAGCGACTGATCGCGCTGCCGCCCGACCGGCGGCGCCTGCTGCACAGCAGCAGGCCTGGGCTCTGATTGTCGTGACCGGGCAACCAGGACATCAGACTCTAACGCCACGACCAGCTCGACCCCGCCTGCTACGCGGGTATTGGACAGAATCATCGCCTCTGACCCCACCTCCTCACGCACCAACCGCATCGCCTGGCTCATATCCGGAGCAAAAAAACGCCTGACTTTCATCGTGCCTCCTTAACCCTGTGGATTTGAATCATCGTTATCACCTAGCCACCAACGGACGCCACTATCGTGACCTGCTTATTTTCCGGAACTTCTTGATACGACAACACCGACACCGGCTGGGTACCGTAACAACGTTCATAATGCCCTCTCAGCCCTGCCGTATGGGGGCATCGTTATCACCTAGCCACCTAGCCACCGACCGACGCCACTATCGTGACCTGCTTATTTTCCGGAACTTCCTGATACGACAACACCGACACCGGCTGGGTACCGTAACGAACAAACTTGGCCATCAACGGCCTTATAGGCGCGGCCACCAACAATACTGCCGGTTTACCCTCGGCCTCAAGGCGCGCGGCAGACTCCTCCAGGGTACGCTGTAACCGCTCCGCCATACCCGGCTCCAACGCCAGACCCTCGCTGACCCCTGACTGCTGGCTCTGTTGAAACGACTGCAGCAACAACTGTTCCAACTTAGGATCCAACGTCATCACCGGCAATTCCTGGACGTTACCGTAGATCTCCTGGATCATCAGCCGCGAGAGCGCGATCCTGACAGAAGCAATCAAGGCGACAACATCTTGACTTAGCGCAGATGACTCCGTCAAATTTTCGGCGATAGTGCGGATATCACGAATAGGGACCTGCTCTTTCAACAACCCCTGCAACACCTTAAGCAGGCTGCTGATGGACAATTTATTGGGCAGTTCTTCGGCAAGCTTTGGCGAACTCTTCGCCAGCAGGTCCAGCAGCCGCTGCACCTCCTCGTGCCCCAGCAACTCATGCGAATGACCCGACATCACCTGATTGAGATGGGTTGCCACGACGGTACTGGCATCGACGACCGTGTAGCCCAGGGTCTGCGCATGCTCTTTCTGACTCGGCTCGATCCAGACGGCCGCCAGGCCAAACGCAGGATCCTTACCCTCGATCCCCTTAACCTTGCCGAACACTTGCCCCGGGTTGATCGCCAGCTCTCGATCCGGGTAGATCTCAGCCTCACCCGAGGTCACTCCCATCAGGGTAATACGATACGCACCAGGCATCAGATCCAGGTTGTCGCGAATATGCACCGAAGGCACCAGGAAGCCCAGATCCTGCGACAACTTTTTACGCACCCCTCGAATCCGCCCCAACAGCTGTCCGCCCTGAGCCCTGTCGACCATAGGAATCAGGCGATAACCGACTTCCAGGCCGATCATATCCACCGGGCTAACATCATCCCAGCCTAGCTCCTGAGGCGCCGCATCCTGTTCTGACGTGGACTCGTTAACCTCAGGCGCAACCAACGCCTGGGCCTCGCGTTCCCGGTTACGCTGCATGATCCAGTAAGAACCTCCTGCCGCAGCACTCCCAAGTCCCAGAAACACCACATGCGGCATGCCGGGCACCAGCCCCATCACGATCAGGATGCCCGCCGAGATTCCCAGCGCCTTAGGGGCCGAGAACATCTGCTCGAGCACCTGGCCGCCCATATCCTGGGAACTGTTCACCCGGGTGACCATGATGGCCGCCGTGGTCGATAACAGCAGCGACGGGATCTGAGCGACCAGGCCATCGCCAATGGTCAGCAGGGAGTAAAAGCGCACCGCCGTTTCGAAGTCCAGCCCGTGCTGCGCCATCCCTATGCCCAGGCCACCGAAGATATTAATCACCAGGATCATGATGCCAGCCACCGCATCGCCGCGCACGAACTTGCTAGCACCATCCATCGACCCGTAGAAATCGGCCTCCTGGGTCACCTCGCTACGCCGCGTCTTAGCCTCTTCCTGACCGATCAGCCCGGCATTGAGGTCGGCATCGATCGCCATCTGCTTGCCCGGCATGGCATCCAGGGTAAAACGCGCACTCACCTCCGCGATCCGCCCGGCGCCCTTGGTCACCACCACGAAGTTGATAATCACCAGGATCGCAAACACGATCAGGCCGACCACATAGTTACCGCCGATCACGACCTCGCCGAAGGCCTCGATCACCTTACCGGCCGCATCTCCGCCTTTATGCCCCTCGAGTAACACCACGCGTGTGGAGGCCACATTCAGCGACAGCCGCAGCAGCGTCGTGACCAGCAGGATGGTCGGAAACACCGCAAAATCGAGCGGCCGCAGGCTATACACCCCCACCAGCAGCACGACGAGCGACAAGGCGATATTAAAGGTAAATAACAGATCCAGCAGGAACGGTGGCATGGGCAGCGTCACCATTGCCAGCACCAGCATCAGCAACAGCGGAATCCCCAGATTGCCCTGGGTTAGAATACGTAAATTATTGGCCAGTACCGCTCGTTGCAACGTCAGTGCCCTGCTTATCAGAACCCTCAATCCAAACGGAGCGTCATTTTTATGGCACCCCGTCTCCTGTAAGGGTATTTGAATGCAAAAATCTTGCCAGGTGAGGTTTTTTTGACGCGCGGTGGATTGGCAGCGCCCATTCCCGCAAGACCCACCCACCTTTTAATAACGTGACATAAGAATATCTTTGTGATAAAAATCTAGATAATTCAGAGTGGTACATTTTTAAAGAAAAGTTCACTCCTTTTAACATCCCAAGCTTGCCTTAGCCGATCAGCCGCTGCTGATACCATTCTAATTGAGTAGATAAAAATTGAAGAAGGACTTAAACACCATGTCAGCTCTTAAACCTGTTGCCCTCGTGCTGGCTGGCCTCTTTGCCAGCGGCACCATCCATGCGGAAGATAGCCTCACTTTCATAGAGATTCCGGAAAACTGGCAATCCACCGAGGGCTATGGCATGAGCGCGGATGGCTCGGTGGTGGTGGGTTCTGGCTATAGCAACTTAGGCGAGCAAGCCTTCCGCTGGACAGAAGACGGCTTCGTCGGGTTAGGGGATCTCGAGGGCGGGGATTTTTCTAGCTATGCCTATGGCGTTAGTGCGGATGGCGCGGTGGTGGTGGGTCAAGGCAGCACCAGCAATGGCAGCCAAGCCTTCCGCTGGACAGCCGAGGACGGCATGGTCGGCTTAGGTGGGTATTATAGCTCCGCCAAGGCTGTCAGTGCGGATGGCTCCGTGGTGGTGGGTAACACTAGCGTTAATAATAATTCACAAGCCTTCCGCTGGACAGAAGATGACGGCATGGTCACGCTAGATTACTTCGCTGAAGGAGATTACTATGCCGCCGCCAATGACGTCAGTGCAGATGGCTCTGTGGTGGTGGGTCACAGTAGCAGTTATTATTTTTCATCTGCCGTCATCTGGAAACAAGATGGCAGCATGGTCCACTTAGGGGTATTACCTGACGGGTCTTACGGTGGCAGCGCCAATGCTGTCAGCGCGGATGGCACGGTGGTGGTGGGTAGCAGTCACAACGGCATTGACTACAACAACGAGGCCTTCCGCTGGACCGCCGAGGGCGGCATGGTCGGCTTAGGCATGTTGGATACAGCGACATCAGGCTATGCCACAGACGTGAGTGCGGATGGCGCGGTGGTAGTGGGTAGCAATTATACCCCCGATGGCGACGTGGCCTTTCGCTGGACACCCGATGGCGGCATGGTGAGTGTCGTCGACTGGTTGGCCAGCGCCGGTGTAGATACCACAGGAATTGCTCGGGTCAGAAAGGCAACGGCAGTGAGTGACGATGGTTATACCCTGCTGGGTAACAGCCAGAGTGCTAGCTATGTCGCTACAGCCTTTATAGCGAGAGCAGGCGCTCCCGAAGCTTCAGGGATTGTAGTGCTCGAAGACTTAAGCCAGAGCATGAGCCAGGCGCATTCAACCAGCAGCCAGATGGCAAGCTTAACGGGCGTCATGCTCAATGGCGCACACCATAGAACCCTCAGCGACATGGCGGTGGGCAATGGCCGCAATTGCGCCTGGGTGAGCGGTGATCTGGGCGCGAACTGGGGGCAACAGCGGGGCGCTTCCGGCTTAGCCGAGGTAGGCGTTTGTCGTGATCTGAGTGAACAGGGTATCCGTATTGGTGCCGGGGTGGGTGCTAGCTTTGCTAATCTGCGTCTGGCCAACGAGGGTCGTAATAAGCTTGCAGGCCAGTACGCTGTTGCTGAACTCGATTGGCAAATGCCCGACAGTCCCCTGCTCTTATCTGTGCTGGGCAGTTATGGCCAGTGGGACGCAGAGCTGACACGGGGCTATGCGGTCGCAGGTACGACAACCTCGGAAGGGGAAACCGACATTAATGCCTATGCTCTTAGAACCCGGCTCGACTGGCAAGACGCGTTCAACATAGGTCAGATGAGCGTTAGTCCTCGCATTGCCTATACCGCACTGCACACCAAGATTGACGGCTATCAAGAACAAGGCGGCTCCGCCCCTGCCAACTTCCAGGACCAAAGCCACCGCGGCCAAGAGTTACGTCTTGGCCTCACCGGCGAATACCCGTTCAATCATAAAACCACCCTGCTCGGTCATCTGGAAGCCGTGCACCGCTTTGATAGTAACGCCGCCAGCATTAGTGCCAACATCAATGCCTTAGGCGCCGGCGTAGGCTTTAGCCAGGCAGGGAATGCTATTGAGCAGAACTGGGGCCGCCTGGGCGCCGAAGTCAATTATCAATTGACAGCAAACAGCCGTATCAGCGCCAGCAGCTTTATCGCCACTGCCGGGGAAGACGCGGATGCCACCGCCGCCACCAGCGTGCAGTTTGCCTTTTAAAGGCGCTGTTCCAGTGAGTTGTTGCGGCAGTTGATGCCGCAATATTGTCTTTTTTAATCGCACTATTGTCAGTCTACTTTCTACCCACAAAACGCGACCCACAAGGATGTGTCTCTCTATTAGGGAAATGCAGCTGTTGCAGGAGCCTTCAGCTGCCGACCCACAAGGATGTGTCTCTCTATTAGGAAAATGCAGCTGTTGCAGGAGCCTTCAGCTGCCGACCCACAGGGGTGTGCTTTTGTGGGTTAGGCTTTAGCCTGACGATGACAGCGTCGCAACACTTAACTAGGACATAGCCATTATAAAGCATGACTTAATATCTTTTTTAATTTACTGGACAATATTAGGACCCTAGGCTGGATGTCATCCCAACAACACCCCAGCATTCACCCACCTCAAATCCGACAATTAAACATGGGGTCAGGGTTTCATAACTAGATATTATTTCGGCTGAGCACTTGAGGGGACGCTCGCCTGCCTGATGCGGTTCGTGCCTCTGCGGGACAGAGCCTTTATACAGGCCTATCAATCGTGCTTCAACTCATCGGGAATCGCGTAATCGTCGGGCTGACCCGGCTTGGAGGCACGCCGCGCACGGTATTCGCGCAACTGGAACACATAGGCGAGCACCTGCGCCACCGCCATATAGAGCCCCTCGGGGATCTCAGCATCAAGCTTGGTATTAAAGTAGATCGCCCGCGCCAGCGGCGGCGCCGCCAGTATCGGGATATCATGCGCAACGGCGATCTCTCTGATCTTCAGAGCGGTCTGATCGACGCCTTTGGCGATAAGCACGGGGGCTCCGGCCCCTCCTTCACTGTACTTGAGGGCAACGGAATAGTGCTCAGGGTTGGTAATAATGACATCGGCCTTAGGCACTTCGCTCATCATCCGCCGTTGTGACATCTCATACTGCAGCTGCCGAATACGACCCTTCACCTCGGGCTTACCCTCGGTGTTTTTCATCTCATCCTTGACCTCTTGCAGGGTCATCTTGAGCTTTTTATTATGATCATGAAGCTGAAAGGGAATATCTACCGCCGCGATTAGGATCATCGTGGCACACATCCACAGAATGGCCCAACTCAGCACATCCAGGCCATGGCGCATCGCCGGGATCATCTGTTCATTGCCGATACTCAGCAGATCCGGCTGCTGCAATAGCAGAATCACCACACAGAGCGATCCCACCACCAGGAATTTAGCCAGGGCTTTAATCAATTCGATCAGCGCTTTAAGCGCAAACATCCGCTTGAGTCCCGCCAGAGGATTCATCCGACTGGCCTTGGGTGCCATCGCCTTCATGCTGAAATTCCAGCCGCCAAGCGCTACAGGGCCGATAATAGCCGCGATAAAAACTACCGCATAAAAAGCCATCACCGCCCACAGCATCTCGAAAACCGCCGCCCCCAGATGCTCAAACATCATCGCAGGATCAAACAGGTCGCGACGATCGAGATCAAAATTGCTGCGCATGACCCGCTCCAGGCCGAGCCCGACCCGCGGCCCAAACACCATCAAGCCAATCGCCGCGGCCAGCAGCAACACGGTCGTCGTCAGCTCCTTAGAGCGGGCAATATCGCCCTTCTCGCGCGCGTCTTTGAGCCGTTTCTCTGTCGGTTCTTCGGTTTTTTCCTGACCGGTTTCTTCTTCAGCCATGCTATAGCGTCAACCCTGTAAACCGAGCCACATCCCGCGTCTTCTCGCGTGTGCCTCTTTAAATCGCTTGGCCGTCGGCTGTTCGGTTTCTTCCTGGTCCGTTACGTCTTCTTCGGCCATGCTAGCCGGCTCCCATCAACAGGCGGCTGACATAGCCCAGCACCTGCTCTGACAGGCGCTGG
>JBLHND010000061.1:0-18101 GCA_047622605.1 Motiliproteus sp.
AGCGAGACTCAGGATGCCGTTAAGACTGCGTCGGCTACCCAAGCCGCGTAAATCCAGCACGGTTTGATCGAAGCCCCCGTCAGCAATGACGGGGGCTTTTTTATGTACAGGATGTACGGTATGCCGCGGGCGCAGGGATGCGCAGGAGCGGCGATGTACAGGATGTACGGTATGCCGCGGGCGGGGGCCGTTGTCAGTTCCCGACAACAACGGCATACCTGCGTCCCTGCAGGCAATGGCAGGAGCGGCGATGTACAGGATGTACGTGCCTAAAAATGCTCCTGCATTTTAGGCATTTCCGCCATCCCTGGCGGTCATCTGCCGCGGGCGGGGGCCGTTGTCAGTTCCCGACAACAACGGCATACCTGCGTCCCTGCAGGCAATGGCAGGCAATGGCAGGAGCGGCGATGTACAGGACCATTGTGGGTCGGCGTTTTCTGGGTAGAACGTAGTCCGACATGAATCGCGGGCGAGGGCCGTTGTCACGACCGTAGGCGATCTTTTGAAAAAATGTGATTTCGAAAAACCTGACCCAATACCCTACATCACGCAGCGAACTGCTTTGGATTTGGGCCGTACTGATTCGGCTCGAGTTGGGTATCAGTCGCATAGAACACGATTAGCACGAGGGCACCGAGGAGCGGTACCAGCATAAGCAGTTGCCACCAACCCGTTCGATTAATATCGTGCAAGCGTCTCGTGCCCAGCGCTATAGCCGGGATGATCATAGCTAATGTGTAGAGCGAACCTAAAAGCCCTACCCCGGCTTGCGGGTCAAAGGTTCCGCTCACCCCGTCTATAACGCTAAGGCCGATTGAGACCAGGATATTAAAGAGGATGAAGAACCAGTACTCACGACGCCGTGTCCGGCCGCTAAAGGTCGCATAGTTTTTCCAGGCCAGCAGATAGCAGCCAAAGGGAGAAAGTCGCTCGAATGAGGCGGCTAAGGCCTGAGGCGCTGTAGGTTCATTCAACATAGAGCCACAATGCTTGCACTTAATGGCACCCTCCTGAATCTCTTCCTTGCAGTACTTACATTCCATAGAAAGTGCTCTCTGAGTTGTGGAGATAACAATACCAGTTATTTCGGCGCTAAGACGCTGAAATTCCAATGCGGACCAGGACGCTGACAAGCGCGAGGGCATAAAAGGCAATAGGGGGAACTCAGTAAGACGGGTATGACGCGAGGAAAAGTGCAGGGCTGTCCTACCGGCGTTCTATAAGCCGTTGTTCTATATATAAAAAAAAGACTGGAGCGGATGATGGGAATCGAACCCACGTGTGCAGCTTGGGAAGCTGCCGTTCTACCATTGAACTACATCCGCGAAGGCGGTGTAGTTCAGCATAAGCGGGGCCTCTCGGCAAGCGTATTTTATGTTTCTATAGTCTATTCTCGGTCAGCCTTCTAGGCCTTAGGCTCGATCCAGCGGCCCTGCTGATCCAGTACCTCCAGGGACAGGTTCCAGTCCTCCAGGTGTAAGCCCTGCTGCTGACACCAGTCAGGATGGTAGTAGGTATCCAGGTAGCGCTCGCCGCTGTCGCAGATCAGGGTGATCAGGCTGCCCTGTTCGTTGTTGTCTC
The DNA here is from genome assembly GCA_047622605.1 of Motiliproteus sp. Classification (GTDB taxonomy): domain Bacteria; phylum Pseudomonadota; class Gammaproteobacteria; order Pseudomonadales; family Balneatricaceae; genus Motiliproteus. Next base: position 1,582 of record JBLHND010000061.1, read on the forward strand.
GCATCTGCTGTGCCAGACGCACGACCCCGATGAAATTGGTGCCGGTGGAAGCGCCGACCTTGCGCCCCAACTTGCGACTCAGGTAGTTCATCGCGGCGAGGCTGGCGGGGTCTGGTACCTGCATCAGCGTATCTATCACGGTGGGGATAAACGAGGGTTCGACCCGGGGGCGGCCGATCCCCTCGATCCGCGAACCGCGGCTCAGCGTAGGGCTGCCGCCGTTGTGGTAGTGGTCATAAAATACCGAATTTTCCGGATCGACCACGCATAGCCGACAGCCCTGGCCCCATAAGCCGCTGTAGCGCAGATAGCGACCAATAGTCGCAGACGTGCCGCCGGTGCCTGCACTCATGACCACCCAGTGAGGAAGGGGGTGGCGTTCCAACTTGAGCTGTTGGAAGATCGATTCGGCGATGTTGTTGTTACCCCGCCAGTCGGTAGCGCGCTCGGCGTAAGTAAACTGGTCCATGTAATGGCCGTTCAGCTCAGTCGCCAGCTGCTGTGCGCGGGCATAGATCTGCGCTGCCGGAACCGGGTGGCACTGGCCGCCGTAGAATTCAATCTGGGACAGCTTTTCGCAGGCGGTGGTTTCGGGCACCACGGCGATAAAGGGCAGTCCCAGCAACCGGGCGAAGTAGGCCTCAGAGATAGCGGTGCTGCCGGAGCTGGATTCGATGATCGGCGTGCCCTGCTTGATCCAGCCATTACAGAGACCATACAGAAACAGTGACCGGGCCAGCCGGTGCTTGAGGCTGCCGGTGGGGTGGGTCGACTCATCCTTGAGATAGATATCGATCCCCTCCAGCGCCGGAAGATCCAGCTTGATCAGGTGCGTATCGGCGGAGCGATTCTGATCGGCATCGATCTTCTGAATGGCTTGAGCGATCCAGGAGCTTTCAGGGGTGTACTGGCTATGAGGCATGCGAAGATCCAGGCAGATGAGAGGCGCGGTTGGGGAGTAGTTATAACGGATTTCAGCGTATTTTGATTGCGGCTATGCCCGATATCTATAAATGCATCCATGCATCCATCCGCTCAGGTGCGCGTAACGAACCGCAGAACCCAAGCCGCCAGGGCATAAGCGACCTCGGCTGAGGCCGCTTTATATCCATAAATACAGGTCAGCCGTGGTGAGCCGCAGGCTTTAGATATTATCTGATCACGAATGGATTGCTCATCGGTTCTGAAGAGGTGTTAATCCAGGTGGTTTTGGTTCTGACGTAATCCAGCACCGCCTGTACGCCCGCTTCACGGCCATAGCCGGATTGGTTGACGCCGCCAAAGGGGGCGATAGGGGAGGTCACCCTATAGGTGTTTACCCAACAAATCCCCGACTTTATTTTGCTCGATACGCGATGGGCTCGAGCAATGTTTTGAGTAAAGACGCCGGAGCCCAGGCCGTAAACACTGTCATTCGCCATCGCGATGGCCTCTTCTTCGGTATCAAAAGCCACAATCGACATGACCGGTCCAAACATCTCAACCTTGAGCGTTTCAATCTGATCATTTGGACACTCAACCAGCGTCGGTTCAAAGTAGTTTTGTGAGCCACAGTGCGGCGCGCGTTTGCCGCCAAAGCGAATCGTCGCACCCTGCGCCAACGCTTTAGACAGGGTCTCTTCGATGCACTCAACCTGAGCCAGGGTACAGAGGGGACCTACATGAGTGCTGCTTGATTGAGGATCACCCATGATTATATGTTTTGCTTTCTCGGCGATGTTATTCGTCAGCGCTTCTAGAATAGAGCGCTGAATAAAGGCACGAGATCCGGCGACACAAGACTGACCCGAGGCCCCAAAATTTCCTGCGATCAAGCCATTGGCGGCACTTTCTAAGTCGGCATCATCAAAGACGATGATGGGGGACTTGCCGCCTAATTCTAACGATGTAACCGCAAAGTTTTCCGCGGTGTTGCGGATCACATGCTTAGCGGTTTCAGGGCCGCCGGTGAATGCCAGACGGTCGATATCCGGATGTGACGTCAACGGGATTGCGCAATTAACCGCATCACCGGTGATAATAGAGACGACCCCGTCGGGAAAGCCCGCTTCTTTAATGAGCTTGCCGAACTCAAGCAGAGGAGTAGGGGCCAACTCCGACGCCTTGATGACCAGGGTGCAGCCTGCGGCCAACGCCGGACCCAGCTTGGTCGCCGTCAGAAACATCTGGGCGTTCCAGGGAACCACCGCGGCAACGACACCGATGGGCACCGGTGTGGTAAAGACATGCATATCAGGCTTATCTATCGGTAAGGTAGCCCCTTCGATCTTATCAGCCAAACCTGCATAGTAACGATAGTAGCTAGCCACATAGCTGGACTGACTCACCGTTTCGGCGGCGAGTTTTCCGCTATCGGTGGTCTCAACTTCGCCTAAGGTTGAGGCATTCTGCTCGATCAGGTCCGCTAAGCGATACAGTAATGCACCCCGTTGGGTGGCATTCATCGTAGCCCAGGGACCGGAATTGAGATTACGTCTGGCGGCTTTTACCGCACGGTCAACATCCTCGTTACTCGCACAAGCAAAGGTTGCCCAGACTTGCCCGTTTGCAGGATTGCTACTGCGCATGACCTGGTTATCTGAGCCTTCGACCCAGGCACCGTCAATCAATAAGTTATAATGAGGTAGAGTGTTGTTTTTCATTAATTCTATTCCAATAATTCAGCTGAATGCAGGCATTACATCATCGATAAAACGGGCCAGGGAGGTTTTTTTCTGCTCGTTACTCATTCCGGAATCAGACCAGTAAGAAAACTCGTCATAGCCTAGATCCTGATAATGCTTTAAGCGGTCTATGATCTGCTTAGGCGTCCCTATCATCAGATCTTTACGTATCTTGTCAGCCGAATAAAAAGGATGCGCATCGATTTCTTGCTGACTCAAACGTTTGATCATACCCTGGTCGATAGGACGCTCATTCTTGAACCAAGCGCCAAAGTAACAATAAAACTCATTTAACTGCTTGGCGGCACGGGCCAGTTCTGCCTCGTCTTTACCTACGTAAGCGTGCTGTAAGATCATTATCTTAGGTCGCTTGTTATGCGTTTCGCAGGCTTGGTTGAATTTACTGATCAGGCTTTCGACTTCATCCAGACCTTGCCACAGGGGTGTGACCTGCACATTGCAGTCGTTTTCAACCGCGAATTCATGGCTGTTGATATCTCTTGCGGCAACCCAGATGGGCGGGCCTTGTTCCGTCAGCGGTTTAGGCGATGCGGTGGTCTTAGGGAAGTTATAATACTTACCTTCCTGGGTATGGTTGCCTGCCCACAAACCCCTGAGTGCCGGTATCATCTCCCGCAACCTTTCGCCTGCTTCCCAGGCATCCATGCCGCCTTGCATCATGCGCTCATACTCAAAGGAGTAGGCCCCGCGAGCAATGCCCAGCTCCAGGCGTCCTTGAGTGAGAATGTCGGTCATCGCGGCTTCGCCCGCAAGCTTAATAGGGTTCCAGTAGGGCGCAACCACGGTGCCGGTACCCAGGCGGACGTTGTTAGTCCGGCGAGCTAAATCGACTAGATTCAGGAACGGGTTAGGCGCGATGGTAAAATCCATGCCATGGTGTTCCCCTGTCCAGATGGTACACATGCCACCGTTGTCTGCCATCTCGCACAGAGATAGAAACTCTTCGTATAATTGGCTTTGAGTTTGCTCTTCGCTAACTCTTTCCATATGAGAGAACATAGAAAACTTCATCATCTGTCTCCTTGTTTAATTAGTGGATATCGCCGGTTTTATCGTCACCGACATATAAGCGAAAGACACCGTTTCTCTTTTCAAAGACAAAACGCTGCAGCATGCTTTTAATATCCGATGAAACAAAATCAAGGTCTTCTATCTTGTCTATCTCTATATATTCGCCCAGGCCACCCGTCGCATCATCGTTGGCATTGGCTCGGTAAAACGTTGTAAATTTCTGAGCACTGAGGTTTTCGTAAACGGAGTAGACTGAACCCATCTCGCAATTGAGCCCCCGGCTTTGCAGATACTGACGAATGGCTTCCTGTGAGCCCTGCTCGGTGCGGGTAGCCACGAGCGGCAAGGTGTAACCCTGTTCTGTAGCGGTGAGTAATAGTTTGTTATCGAGTTCGATAATACCGCCGACGATGCCTTCAAGCGTATGGGTGAGTTCTTCGGCACGGTGCTCCATGCCCAGGCTAAAGTAGCCGCCCTTGGCATAACCCAGCCCTAGTTTTTCATTGGCTGCAAACGCCTCGACCTGTCCGACCAGCAGAATATGGTCACCTGCAGGAATCTTGTTGTAGGAAGAACAACAGAAGTGCGCCACCGTATCCTCGATGATAGGGCAGCCATTGGCATCACTGTGCCAGCGGATATTCTCAAAGCGGTCGCCTTTGGCGCTGGCAAAGGTATTAGAAATATCCTGCTGATCTTCAGCCAGAATATTCACTGCAAAGTGGTTGCAGGTATTAAAAACATCAAAGCTCGACAGGTTGTTTGATGGGCATACCAATAATAACGGTGGGTCGACAGAAACAGAGGTAAAGGAATTAGCCGTGAAGCCAACCTTCTCCCCCGACGCGCTGATCGCCGTGACGACGGTGACCCCGGTCAAGAATGATCCGAACGCGTTGCGCAGCTCTCGAGTATCGATCGTGGTCATGTTTGGCTCCTTGTTTGCGCGCCGCATCGCTGTATAAAGTCGGCTAATAGGGGGTTAACTGCTTCAGGATGGGTCATAGGCAGCATATGACGCGAGTCTGCAATAACGGCATAGCGTCCATAGGGGCACAGTGCCGCCATGCGTTCTGCCATCTGTCCTGATGAATTGGTATCGCATGCACCGGTGATAAAAATGACGGGTATCTCCAGTGCGGTTAACGCGGCGTCTGGGGGGCCATCGTTGCGACTGAAAATCTGATAGGCACGGGCATAACCCGTCGTTGGCGCCGCCAGTAACCACTCGGCACAAAGCCCAGCCATCTGTTTTTCAAGCCCCTGAGGGTTTTGACTGAACCAGCGCCGTACGGGGGTAGTGACCTGGTCAAACGCCGGGTTCTTAACCATATCTCGGGCACGTTGTTGGACTGCCTGCACGGCCTCGGGCGTTCTGCGATAAACTGCATTGAGCGCAGCAACTCCGGTACAGAGCGCCGGGTAACGCATAGCAAAGTTAAGGGCGATCATCGATCCCATCGAGTGACCGATCATGATGACGGGTTCGCTTATCTCTGCGGTTATCCAGGCGGCTATCGCATCGACGAATTCATCCAGGCCGGCGTCTTCCTGATCAAGCAGATCACTGTTGCCATGACCCGGCATGTCGATGGCATACACCCGGTGTTGTTGGCTTAACAGAGGGGCTTGATTAAGCCAGGCTTCTGCCCGTAACCCCACACCGTGAACCAGCACGATCGGAGTGCCGGAACCGGTCTTGAGATACGCAAGCCCGTTAGCCGACTTATACCGCCGCTGGGTTGTTAACGTCATGACCCAACTCCTTTAACTCCTGGTATCGGTCACCGATTCTATGATGGGGTCGGCCACCCGTTGCGGCCCCTAAGACAATGACAATCTCATCAGGGCCTGGCGCATCAGCGATGTTAAATTGCAACGTCAGGTAATGGGAGCGGCGGCCACCGTCGTTCTTGTCCATCATCGGAACCGAGATAGGCGCATTCGCAGGGCCGCGAGTATTGGTGAACGCTAAGAAGGACTTCGCCTGTACCGCTTCTCGAAAGATATTACCGAAATGCAGGGTATGGATTAACGCCGAAGCGTGTTCTATCTCGCCATTCAAGCCCACTACGGCCGCCTTACCGAAGGCCTCGATGTTAGCCGCACTCCCTGCCATGGCAATGATCTTATCCGTCAGGATTTGCCCCAGGATCGGGCCGTAGGCCAGTATTTCAGGGCGCAAATTCTCTACGTACCGACCCGCCCAGGGGTTCTTGACCACGGCAGCAACAGCAAACATGCGTAGCGGTGTCTGCGCTACTTTAAAACCTTCTATCAGGTTTTCTTCCTCATAGCTGACAATTTTTCTAATTTCAGGCTTCATTTCGAGTGCTCGGAGAATAAATATCGATAATTGTATTATGGTATACAATCATATAATCTCAACGCATGCAACGCAGCGTTTGCAAATAGAGTCCTCTGGATTCCTTAGAACGCCTCTCCACATCTAGCGAGAACTCAGCTGTTTGAGCAATGGAATCATGGACAAAATATTAAAGGTAGCTAGACCCACAACGTTAAAAGCCAATGCTCTGGAATCATTGCGTGATGCCATCACGGGTGGAGTGTTCAAGCCTGGTGAGCGCCTGGTAGAGCGCAGCCTCTGTGAAAGCCTGGGCGTTAGCCGCACGGTAGTACGTGAGTGCATCAGGCACTTAGAAAGTGAGCGTCTGATTCTCGGCATCCCTAATGCCGGCTTCGTGGTCGCGACGATTAGTGCTGCTGACATTAAAGAGATTTATGACATTCGCATTATGCTTGAGTGTTCGGCCGTGCGTAGTTGTGCATTGAATGCCAATGACGCGGTCATCGCCGAGTTGCGTCAGTTGAGTGACGAGATTGCGCAGTGCCTGCAGCAAGAAGAGGTGACGCAGGCGCTAAAACTGGCGACTGCATTCTACCGACTCATCTTCACTACGGGCGGCAAGCATGTCGCCTGGGATTTGGTCGAACGCTTGAACGCTCGCATCTCCAGATTACGGGCCCTGACCCTCAGTTCGGTAGGGCGTAAGACCCAAGGCCCTGAAAATTTAACCCACATTATTGATGCGATCGAACGGCATAATCCCGAACGCGCTGAAGCACTTTGCATGCAGCATTTGACGGAAGCCGCTGACATCGCCGCTAAACTGATATAAGGGAAGCAATACAATGGATAACGCTCTGTTTGAACTAGGTTTAAGTAAGCGCAAGGCCACCCTGGGTGATGAGTATGTTACTCAAAATTTGGCTAAGGCAGATGCGTTCAACTTACCCTTCCAGGAGGCGATGACCGAATGGTGTTGGGGGTTTGGTTGGGGTGACGACAGCATCGATCTGAAAACGCGCTCACTGATGAACCTCACGATGATTGCGGCTCTGGGTAAGATGCACGAATGGGAGCTCCATCTTCGAGGCGCTATCACCAACGGGGTCTCGGTCGAAGAGATTCGCGCCGCTATTCATGCCATCGCTATTTACTGTGGCGTACCTCAGGGCGTTGAGTGTTTCAGAATCGCTAGAAGCGTTCTGGAGGAACTCGAGCTTTTGTAATATATAAAAGCGTTGACTCTCGACCTGCGCTCTCGAACAGCGGTCAGGTGGTGGGTTAACGTTGACCAAGTTTTGTTGGTGCCGTAGACCCCTACCGTCAGCCTGCTATCATAGCGGCCATTATTGACCAGGGTGTTGTAGAAGATGGCTAAAAAAAGTAAAACCGCGCCGGGCGTGGCCGAGAAGATGCGTCTGGATCGTTTTCTGGCGCTGGCTAGCGATCTCAGCCGTGCCCGGGTACGGCCGCTGATTATGTGCGGCGCGGTGCAGGTCGACGGTGTCCGGGTGCGTGATCTGGCCTTCAAGGTCAGCAGCGATCAGGAGGTATTATTATCGGGTGTGCCGGTCGCGCCGCGTGGGCCGGTCTATCTGATGCTTAATAAGCCCGAGGGGGTGGTCTGTGCCACCACCGATGCTGAGCACGAGACCGTGATCGACCTGCTCCCGGAAGCGCTGCGCGTTGGAGTGCATCCTGCCGGACGGCTGGACCGGGATACCACCGGGATGGTGCTGCTGACCGATGATGGCCAGTGGAGTCATAGGGTGACCTCTCCCAAACATCTGTGTAGCAAGCGCTATAGGGTCGAACTGGCCGAGCCGCTCTCGGCCGCCGAGTGCGAGGCGGCCCGAGAGCAGTTTAGCCAGGGCATTATGCTGCGCGGTGAGACCAAACCGACCCTGCCTGCAGAGTTGATCGTCGATTCCCCGACCCGAATGCAGCTGCTGGTGACCGAAGGCCGTTATCATCAGGTCAAACGGATGTTCGCCGCCCTAGGTAATAAGGTGGAGCGTCTGCATCGCGAGCAAATAGGCGCGCTGGTGCTGGATACCGATCTTGAGGTCGGCCAGTTTCGAGTGCTGAGCGCGCAAGAGATCGCCCAGTTTTAAGCGGCTGTCTTAAACCCTCGTCTCCTTTGATGGCCAGGCCGCCCTTAATTCGAGAATCCCGACAATACCGAAAGCCCCGAGAACCCCATGGATCTGATCGAACAGTCTTTGCAGCAGCACCTCCGCCAGCACCCCGCCACACTTGAGGGGCTCTGGGCGGTGGATGAAAACCTGCCGGCGTTGAGCGAGATAGCCCCGCAAGCGGGACTCTCTTTGTTGACCAATCGTGTTGACCTGCAGACCAGGGGAGAGGCTCTGGGGTGGACGATTCGCTGCAGTGATTTCGATTTCAGTCCCTGGGCGGATGCCAGCCTGGACCGCGTCTACTACCGGATCTCTAAAGAGAAGGCGGTGGTGCATCATATTATTAATCAAGCCTGGCGGGTGCTTAAGCCCGGTGGCGAGTTACTGCTGCTGGGTGCTCGGCAGGAGGGCACCAAGACCTATTACGATAAGGCGCGCAAGCTCTTCGGTCAGGGCGAGCTGGATAAGCTCGGCAAGGGTGACTTTGCCGGCATCCTGACCCGCGGCACTCTGGACACCGTGGATCCGAGCCTGCGCCTGGATGATCGGGACTACTCGCAGCTGCGCACGATCGCAGACGATTTTATCAGCAAACCCGGGCTGTTCGGCTGGGATAAGCTGGATCAGGGCAGTGCGTTCCTGGCCGATCACCTTGGCGAACTCTGGCCACGCCTGAGCACCCCGCAACCTCGGGTGCTGGATCTGGGCTGCGGTTACGGCTATCTCTCTGTCAAGGCCCACGAGCAGGGCGCGGCATCGGTGGTCGCCACCGACAACAATGCCGCAGCGCTGCTTGCCTGCCAGCAAAACTTCGACCGGCTCGGGATCAGTGGTCAGGTGCTGGCCGATGACTGTGGTGCCAGCCTGGACGAGCGTTTCGATCTGCTGCTCTGTAATCCACCCTTTCATCAGGGCTTCGCGCTGGAGGGGGAGTTGACCGAACGTTTTGTCAGCACGGCGGCACGGCTGACGGCCTTCGATGGCGTCGCCCTGTTTGTGGTTAACCAGTTTATCCCGCTGGAACGTAAGGCGCAGGGGCTGTTCGCCGAGATCGATACCTTTGCCGATAACGGCAGCTTCAAGCTGGTCCGCTTGGCTCGGCCCAAGGGCGATAAACCCCTTAGATCGCGGTCTCGTCGCAGATAGTAGAGAGGACCGTAGGCTGGGATGCAGTCCCAGCAACATCCCTTCAGATACGCGGGCTTGTGGCAGGTTCGCACAGACCAATGAAAGCTGGGATTGCATTCCAGCCTACCTCGCTTTTGTCGGTTAGGCTTCAGCCTGACGAAGTACATAGCCTTTTCTTCCATCACCAACCTTGTAGCGCAAGAAACGGGTGGCTTGCCTCCTTAGCGCTGCCTATAGTGGGTTATTCGCGTTGGCCCGGCTCTATTGCAGGCCTGGCGCGGTTTCCCCCTGTTGTAGAGCGCGTGAATTGTCTATGAATACTGCCAGTCTCATCCGTCTGTTCAGCCTTGCGGCTATCTGGGGCGCGTCATTCGGCAATGCGCAGGGTAGTCTGTGGGCGGCGGCGGCGACGCTACTGATGCCGACCCTGGCCTTTTTTCCCGCGGCCGAGGTTCCAGGGACGGAGGTGATGGCAGCGGTGCTGGCGCTGGGTGTGGTCTGCAGTGGTCTCGCCTATCTGCTCTATTGTCGGCTGATCGCCGATGTAGGGCTGGCCTCGGCGTTGACCGTGACTTTTTTGGTGCCGATGTTCGGAGTGCTGTTTGGCAGCCTGTTTCTCGATGAGCGGGTGGGTTGGTACAGCCTGCTGGGCTCGCTGGTCGTTATTGTGGGTACGGCGCTGGTGACCGGATTTAATCCGCAGCAGCTGTTCAGAACTGGAGTGACTAAGCATGTCTGACACTCTGCCCCCTGATACACCGACCCCTGATACACCGACCCCTGATACACCGACCCCTGACACACCGACTCCTGAGGCAGGTGAGGACTATAAGCGTATCGCGCTGGCGATCCAGTTTCTGCGCGAGCAAGCCCCGGAGCAGCCCTCGCTGGCGACCGTCGCAGCCGAACTGGGTTTGAGCGAATACCATTTTCAGCGGCTGTTCAGTCGCTGGGCAGGCGTATCGCCCAAGCGCTTCTTGCAGTACCTGACCAAGGAGCGCGCCAAGCAGGCCTTGCTGCGTTCGGTGTCGCTGCTGGATGCCAGCTTCGAGGCCGGGCTTTCCAGCCCAGGACGTCTGCATGACCTGATGGTCAGCTGCGAGGCGATGACCCCCGGCGAGGTTAAGACTCGGGGTGCCGGGATTGCGATCCGCTATGGCTGCGTAGGAACGCCTTTCGGCCCTGCGCTGCTTGGCTGGACCCTCCGTGGTGTCTGTCATCTGGTGTTTGGGGATGCGGTCTGCCTGCAGCCTGAAACAGCGCTGCGTCAGGCCTGGCCTGAGGCCCAGTTAAGTCGGGATGATGGGGGTGCCGAACAGCGGGCTCGGCAGATGTTCCCAGCGGGGGTACATGCTGCCCCGGTCTCAGGATCGCTGCATCTGCTGCTGCGCGGGACTAATTTTCAGTTGAAAGTCTGGGAGGCGTTGCTGCGGGTCGGCCCCGGTGAGCTGGTCTCCTATTCGCAGCTGGCGACCCTGGCGGGGTCCCCGAGAGCATCGAGAGCGGTCGGTTCGGCCCTGGCGGCCAACCGGATCGGCTATCTGATCCCCTGCCATCGAGTGATTCGTGAAAGTGGTGAGGTCGGCGCTTTTCGCTGGGGCAGCGAGCGCAAGGTCGCGATGCAGGGCTGGGAAGCTTCCCGGCAGGCGCTACCGACGCCGGCTGAGGGTTCAGAGTGAGGGACCACGCCCTTTAATAAATATGTCCCCGTTGGTTGTTGTGGCGCGACCTGACCCCTTGACCTCGTCAGGCTGAAACCTAACCCAAAAAAAACAGAGCCTTGGAAACGACGGCCAGGCTTGCACCTTAGCGCTTGCGAAGGCAGACCCCCTTATGGAATCCAGGTTGTAGATCGCAGCGGTAGCCGCTGTCGCAATTGACATCGTAACTGCATGTTTTACTCGCGAATTCATGCGACTCCATAATGATCTGCCACCGGTGTTGTGGATCATTATGATCATGGGAGATCTGGATGGGCATTGATGGCTGGCTGGTTTTCGTCGGCGTCGTTATCACCCCTGGATTGCTGTCGCTGGCCTCACAACCGATTTCCGGCAGGCAGGTGCTGGCGCTGGCGGGGATAAACAGGATCTGGAATGCGAGTATGCGTATGAGGGTCATGATGGTTTTCAGCGTTAGAGTGACTCAATTCCCTGTGCTTATCCTCTGTTCTTACCTCTGTGCTTCCAGGCGCTGACAAGACGGCGATAAGTGACCAGAGACGTGCCTCTATAGGCACAGGCCAGTGTCCTCTGGGCACTGGGATGGTCGCATACAGGCGGCCACGCAGCCTTAGTCTGGTTCAGCTTTTGCGGGTTCGCAAATAGGGGTGCTCCTAAATCTCCCTGCGGCCCCGTACGCCAGGTTGCGGCAAGGGGCTCGAAAGGAATGCCTTATTGGGTGCTCTCTGGCAGGAGCTTGTTCGGGTGGGCTATCCGGGGCCAATAGTGCTCGACGCTGAACGAAGGGCTGTGCTCGCGCCAGGTTGCGGCAAGGGGCTCGAAAGGAATGCCTTATTGGGTGCTCTCTGGCAGGAGCTTGTTCGGGTGGGCTATCCGGGGCCAATAGTGCTCGACGCTGAACGAAGGGCTGTGCTCGCGGTTGTGGCATTGGGCGCAGATCTGTTCGGTGGCGAGCGCGTGGTTGGGGGTGGCGACCTGGCCTGCGCTGGAGGCGTGCTCACGGCCTGCGCCGTGACAGTTTTCACACTGCACCGCCGCCAGATTGGGGGTCAGTTCCTGGTCCAGATAACCGCCGGGCTGCTGGAAGCCAACGCTATGACAGCTGACGCAGCCGCTGTCGAAGGCTTTGCCGACCTCGACCAGATCGTCGTAGGCCTTGGCGTGTTCACTCTGGCTCCAGACCTGGTGTTGCTGGGTATGGCAAAGCTGGCATTGCTGTGCGCCCAGATAAGGTGATTCACCACTCTCGAGCGCTTTACGCGTCGCGACCCGCTGCAGGTAATCCTGGCGTAGTGCTTCATTGTAATTGGCGTACCAGCCATCCAGGCGTGGCGCCGCGGCGACCGTATCGGGTAGATCGATCACCCTGTGCGTCCAGTTGGCGATCCGTTGCTGGTCGTTAAGCTCCAGATTGAGGAGGCCCAACCGTTGACCGCGAGAGCCGGGCTGCAATACCAGAGTATTCCCCAGCTGTTGCGGCTCGGCGTAGACCTCGTAGGCGGCCTTAATAATCAGGATATCGACATCGCTTAGATCGAACAGCTGCTGTGCCGCGTCGAGTTCGAGCGTGGTCGCCAAGACGCTGAGCTTGCCCTGTTCTTTGGCGTGCCGCATCGCGTCCAGCAGGGGCTGGGTGTCGGTGCTGATCGGCGAGAGTGACTGCATGGTGGCAAAGGTCGAGGTGAGGGGGTCGAGCCATTGGCTGAAGAACAGTTTGCTATCGGCATGGCTTGAGTAGCGGCCTGAGGCCAGTTGTTCCGATTTCCAATTGCCGACGGTGAACGGCAGTTCCGATTCGATCAGCAGCTCTTGGCCATGCACCAGATCGGCCCACTGGACGCCGATGGCATCGTAATCCAGCTGCGCCATGCCGGTTAGGATAAAGGTGTTTTTGATCAGGTCATTGCCCATCTCTGCTGAAAATAACCCACCGGCAGAGATCAGCAGCAGCTCGGGATCTTCGCTGCGTAGCTGCTCAATCAGGGTGGCGCGCCTCTGTAAACCACCATAGTCCGACTCCAGCGAGCAGCCACAGGGCTCCAGTTCGCCATCAAGATTTCCGGAGTAGAGCAGTTGCAGTGCTTGCCCGGCATGAGCAGGCAGCATAAAGATGAGTAGCAGCAGCAGGGTCAGGCGCATAGTCGGTTCCATTTATAATCAATACGTGCAGACGGGCAAGATAGCGGCTGTCGCGCTGCGGCTCAAGGTGTAATTAATAGAATGCTTTATAGGGTGCTTCGCAGGTTTCTCAGAGTATGCATTCCCCAGGGCATGAAAAGGTTCGACCTTCGGTAGGCGTAAAGGTTCTGCTGATTAGCGATAAAGCGGAGGGTGTGGGGGAGGGAGGGGTTGTGTGTCGGACTGACTCCCCGCCCGGGGGCGGGGGGGCGGGGGGGGGGGGGGGGGGGGGGGGGGGGGGGGGGGGGGGGGGGGGGGGGGCGGGGCGGGGGGGGGGGGGGGGGGGGGGGCTGTGTGTCGGAATGACTCCCCCCCCCCCTACAAAAAGCCGACTTACAAAAAGCCGACCTACAAAAATACCGTCAGGCTAAAGCCTAACCCACATCCTTGTGGGTTGAGAGTAGTCCGACAATGCTAGCAAGGCGCTATCATCATCAGGCTGAAGCCCCACAGGAGGAGAGCTAGTACTTAGCCGACCTTTTCCGCCTGAGGCGCAGCACTGGGCGCTTCTGAAGGCGTGTCCAGATAGGCTTCCATCGAATCATCCATGGCGGTGAGCCAGGGCGTGTGATGCGGTGGTGCCAGCGTACCGGTCATCAGCGAACGGTAGGAGTGATCGCGGAAGGTTAGGATATTGTCGTGCTTGTGCTGTTCCCACTCCATAAAGGTCTGGTTGACGCCTTCGATATCGAAGCTGGGGTAGTCGGTCTGCTCGATCAGCGATTTTATATAGGCGCCCTGGAAACGAATCATCTGCTCATCGGTTTCCAGCAGGGCTTCGCGCTCGCTCCAGGCCTGAATGTCGGCCTCCATCGCCGGCTTTTCTGGCAATGGGATGCGGCCCAAAATTACGTCGCGCACATACCAGGCCTGGGCGTCGAACATATTGAAGGTGTACCACTGATCCTGCATGCCCAGGTAGAACAGTTTGCTGTTTTCGACCCATGTCACGCCTTCATGCAGGCCCGGTGTACAGAGACGGTTGTCGGTCTTCAGGCACAGCTCTTCAGCCATAAAGGGGAAGTGATGCAGATAGCCGGTGCAGAGGATAATGGCGTCGATGCGTTTCGAGCTGCCGTCGACAAAATAGGCCATGTCGCCGTCGACGCGGGTCAGCAGCGGTTTTTCTTCCCAGTTCGCCGGCCAGTCGAAGCCCATAGGTCGAGTGCGGTAGCTGGTGGTAATGGTGCGGGCGCCATACTTGTAGCATTGCGACCCTATGTCTTCGGCGGAATAGCTGCTACCGATCAGGAGGATGTCCTTGTCCTTGAACTCCAGCGCATCGCGAAAATCATGGGCATGCAGGATGCGGCCGTTAAACTGTTCAAACCCTTCAAAAAACGGCACGTTTGGGGTCGAAAAATGCCCGGAAGCCACGATCACATTGTCGTAGGTTTCGGTGCTGGTCGTGTCGTTGGCACAGTCGTAGGCCGTTACCGTGAACAGCTGGCTCTGCTCGGAATAACTGATGTGCCGAACCGGGCTGTTGAAGCGAACATACTGACGCACATCGGCTTTTTCGACACGGCCCTTGATGTAATCCCAGAGTACCGCGCGCGGTGGATAAGAGGCGATGGGCTGGTCGAAGTGCTCATCGAAGGTGTAATCGGCAAACTCGAGGCATTCCTTGGGGCCGTTCGACCAGAGATAGCGATACATGCTGCTGTGAACAGGCTCGCCATTGATATCCAGGCCGGTGCGCCAGGTATAATTCCACAATCCGCCCCAGTCAGCCTGTTTTTCATAACAGACCAGTTCGGGGATTTCGACGCCCTGTTCTTGGGCGGCCTGAAAGGCGCGAAGTTGTGCAAGACCGCTGGGGCCGGCACCAATAATAGCTACTCGAGTCGCGATAAATATCTCCGTGGGTAATGAAAAATCCTGCTGATTACCAATAAATAATAAAATGCTGCCTAGCACTGCAATAGATCCGCAGTTATGAGTTTAAAAACTCATAAAGATGACAGGTATAAAAAAATGAGACGCAATCATACAGTGTTTGTAGGGTCTAGTCTGTTTTAGGTGACCTAAGAGGGCGTGCGGATATTTATATCGAATCCAAAGCCTGCTATTTTTTGTTGCCGTAACTATTATCTAAGTAACAGAAATATATAAGTATTATAGGTAATATGGGCGGCTGATCGGGCATGATAAAATCGACGTGAAAATAGTCTTAAAAAACCTGTAAAATCTTGAGTTATTCCACTCTTAATGCCGCGATAGTGCATAAAAATATGCCACTTAGCGCGCTTTGAGGATCTCCGTAATCAGTCGCTCAAGTAGTCAACATACCATGCTTTGGTCGGATATTGGCCGTTAACTAATGGCCGCTAAAGATGTTAGCGAATAGGCATAACATAGCGTCATATAATAGGTGGTTGGTCAATTAGTTATTCGAAATTTTATTAGGTAGGGACGATATTTTTAGGTAACTTACTATTAATTATTTTACGAAGTTGCTGCTTAGCATGTTAAAGTCCCCGCCCGCCGAACGATGCGACTCTTTAAAAATAGAACATAAGTACAGGTTTTATGGGGTTAAATTCGTCGTGGCCATCGGCCTTCAGTGTGCCTTCCACGCCTCTAACGTGGTGTTAATTAAGTGCGGTATAAAATGCCTTAGTTTATGGAATAAGTGCAATAGCAGGCGCGCTATTCAAACCTTTATATTTGGCGATCGGCGCGTTCTTTATTACAATTTTGCAGGAGCAATGCATGACACAAACAAGCCTGAGTCAGGCTCGAAAACGCTTTACCGCGAGTAGTATCCGCTGGGGTTTTATGTGGGCCCTCTGGTGCGCAGTCTTGTGGGGCGCCTGGTATGTGCCAGGCTCTGCGGTCTGGTTTGAGGCACCCTATATTAATCTTGCCTATGAGACCAACGCCGAGTTTTTGCTGGCCGCGGCCGTGCTGACCACCTTCAATGCCGTCGCGGTGCTGTTTTTCCTGTTTGTCTGGAACGGGGTGCTGGGTAAATGGGGCGAATACGGTCGGACCATTCGCCAGATGCGCACTATTTCCAAGTGGTTCTTTATTGGTGCTATCTTCGGCGGGCCCATGGCGATCTTCGGTTCTTATCTGGCCATGGGTTATATCGGTGGTGCCTTTGCGGCCATTTCCGCACTCATGTACCCGATTATCGGCGCTACCCTGGCCCGACTCTGGTACCAGGAAAAAATCACCAAGCGTGCGGCCGTCGGCATTTTTATCATCCTGGCCGGGGGTGTGACGGTCTATGCGCCTGGGATTATCGGTGAGCTGACCGGTACCGGTGACAGCGGTTGGCTGGGTTATATGGGCGGAGCGATGGCCGCGCTGGGCTGGGGTGTTGAGGGGGCGATTGCCGGTCGTGGCCTGGATGTAGCCGACCCGGATGTAGGGATCACCGTGC
>JBLHND010000062.1:0-17755 GCA_047622605.1 Motiliproteus sp.
CAATACTCACCTTCTTTCCATATGAATTTGTCATTAAAAAAATCAAAAAATGGTGCGCAGCATTCAGCTTCAGCTTTTACAATTTCAACTATTTGTTCTTTTTCTAAAGGCTTTCTAAGTTCAATTATACGGTCTTTTAATTTTTTCTCGGCAATTTTGTATTTTTTTTCTTCTTCTCGATTAAAATAATTTAAAAAATTGACTGTATAAGACCAATCTTCATCTGGTTGCAAACTAAATCTTGTTAAAAGAACCCCTTGAGCGTCTTTAGGGTCAGGTAAATAGTTTTGTGCTGGAAGAGCAGCTATAATTTTCTTGTCCCTTATTATGTTAATGGATATTGAGTTTATGCGTAACTTTCGCCCCCCAACATTTCTAATTATAAGGTGGGCCATCAAAGTAGGATTACCAATTTTATGATTAATGCTTACTCTTGAATAAAGATCTAAATCAAGCTTTGCTTTTCTTAGTAAAATGTTAATAGGAGGCAATTGTGACAATACAAGAGCTAAAGCAGCAACTACGAACGACCAAAACTTCCAATCCATTAATAAACTATTTTCCATTTATTACCTTATTATTAAAGGCTAACAGCCTGTTAAAGAGGCCGCTGGCCTCATAACAATTATTATCGGGAATACCTTATAACCAGAGCTGCGAACAAAGTTGCCCAGCAGCATACTGACAAACATCGTAAATATCTTTAATTCGAAAAACAGGGATGAAAAACGGGAAACTTTCACGATAGTTAACACAGAAGGTGCGTAACGGGATCATGTCAGGCTTGAGCACTACGATGGGAGCATCCATGTCTTCTTCTCTTTTTCTACAATCCTTGGCCGAGTATCAGTCGGCACGCTACTTATAGCAAGCGTACTGTGACGACATATTGCTACTGATCAAGTATTTCATTCTCTTCCACCGTAAAGGCATCCTTGTACTCTGAGGAAAGTTGGGCTGATTGCTGCTACATAGCCAAGAGATAGCCCTGGGAGCCCGGCTCCCACAAGGGCCCGGCTCTGGACTAAGCGTTGCGTACCTGAGGAATCGCATAGGTTCCCACGGCGTGGGCGACGGGCTCCTCATTACCTTCTGAATAGAGGGTCACCTCACCGATGGCCAGCGTTCGTCCGAGTTTTATCAGCTTACAGACCCCGATAAGATCCTTATCGGCGGCGGGTTTTCTGAGGAAGTTGATATTCAGATTAGTGGTCACCGTCAGCGCTACCAGCCCGATTTCACCCAGGATGGCGACATAGAGGGCGACATCTGCCACGGTCATCATCACCGGACCAGACACCGTGCCTCCGGGGCGAAGTTCGTTCACGCCGATGCGATGCCGGATCGTGGCAGCGCGCCCCCCTACCGCCTCGACGATACACTGACTCTGGGGAAACTCTGCCTTCAAAAAGTCGATCATCTGCGGTTTAGAAACCATTTTTCACCCTCGTATAACGCGTTAGCAATAAAACCAGGGCCTAACGACCCCGGTGCAACATCCAGCTACCCGCCAGGACACAGATAATGATGGGCGACAAGATGGCCACCAATGGCGAAAAGCCATAAACGGTGCTGGCCGGCCCCAGCAGATCCTGACTAAACTTAAACACCAAGCCGACCAGAATCCCGACCAACACCCGCTGCCCCATCGTCACCGAACGCAGTGATCCGAACACAAAAGAGACCGCTACCAGCACCAGCGAAAAAATGGCCAGCGGTTGTAGTAACTTACTCCAGAACGCTAGCTGATGGGGAGCCGCCTTGAGGTGCTGGCTGTTCATATATTGGTTGAAATGATAGAGCCCTTCGATCGACATATCCTGCGGTTCCATCGACAGCAGTTCCAGCAACTCCGGTTTCAACTCGGAATCCCAGCGCTCATCGTCCCGGATCTCCACGCGTGTCCGGTCACCTTCAAAATAGGTGGTGCGTAGTTGTTTAAGCTGCCAATTCCCCTGCTGATAGAGCGCCTTCTCGGCAAAGCCTGAGGCGATCAGCTGCCGGTCTGAATTAAATTCGTACAGTGTTAAGCCATGCACCGTACCATCACGCTCGATCGCATTGAAATGCATCACCCAATTGCTTTCGCGGTGCCAAACGCCGTATTGGGTGCCTGCCGCCCTATCGCCGCTATGCGCCTTAGCGCGCTCTACCGTCGCCTGCTGACCGGTAACCGGCACCACAAACTCACCAATCAGTCCTGCCAACACCACCAGCAAGACCACCGGACGACTCACCGCGAGTACGATCCTAAATTTACTGACTCCGGCCGCCCGCATCACCGTCAACTCCGAACTACTGGCCAGCAGCCCCAGGCCGATCAAACAGCCCACCAGACAAGAGAGCGGTATAAACTCATACATGCTGCCGGGGATAGAGAGCAACACAAAGCGCACCGCTATATCCAGCGTGTAGCTATCACTTAACTTTTTGAGTTCATCGACAAAGGAAAACAGCGTATCCAGGCCGATGATCGCTAACAACACGATCAGACAGGAAAACAGCACCGTCTTGCCGATATACCGATCCAACAGCTTCATTTGACGCTCCTTCCCGGTATCGGTAACCAGAGCCAGCCGAGGCTCAGCAACCGACGCCAGAACCGGCCGGTAAAGTGTAAGTTGAAGGCCAGAAAGGCGAACAACAGATGCACCGACCAGAACCGTAGTACCGCCCCGGGTTCGCCCTCATCCATGCCGCTGCGGGCGCTCGCCAGCAGCGTCAGATAGCTGAGGTAGATAAGAATCGAGGGTAACAGCCGGGCGTAGCGCCCCTGACGCGGGCCGACTTTGCTCAGCGGGACCGCCAACAGCACCACCATGATGCACAGGAGCGGGAGCGACACGCGCCAGTGCAGCTGAGCGCGGTATTCATGGCCGTCGTTATGCCACAGGTCGATCGTGGGTAAGACTTCGATCTCGGTCACCTGTTCACGCACCTGAGACTGCTGCAGGCGAACACCATATTCCTCGAAGCTGATCATTCGAAAATCGGCTTGCCCCGGCACGCCTTCATAGCGATAACCATTTTTAAGGAGCAAGAAGCGACTGCGCGTTTTCTGGTCCATGTATTGGCGTCCCGACTCGGCGACGACGATGCCGAGCTGGTTTCCGCTGGCTGTTTTAAGCTGCTCGGAGAGAAAGATATCTCGCAGCTCGGTGCGATTATTAGTCAGCTCACCGACATAGGAGACTCGCCCCCTGGTGGGTAACTTCTGGAACTGCCCTTCAACCAACACATCGAACTCGGTCATCGATTCTTGCTGGTTAAGCATGTTTTTAACCTGACCGGCGCCCCAGGGAGTGACCCAAAAGCTGAGGCAGGCAACCAAAACAGCCACCATAACGCCTGGCCCCAGAGTCAACCACTGCAAGCGCTTATCACTGATGCCACAGGCGCTGAGCGTGGTGATCTCATTGTCTAGGTAGAGCCGGCCGTAGGAGAGCAGAATACCCAGGAACAGCCCTAGGGGTAAGATCAGTTCGAGGAAACCCGGAATTCTATAGCTGATCAGCAATAATAGGATGTCGACAGGCAACTTACCCTCGGCGGCATTGGTCAGATATTTGATAAAACGGCCGCTCATGATGATCAGTAACAAAACACCGGTGACGGCGCTCATACTGACCAACACGTCCTTGGTGAGGTAGCGAAAAATAATCACCGAGGGGTGATCCTCTCATTGACGTAAAGATTGATTAAACAAAGCCGGTGGATGAGCCCTGCAAACGAAGAAAAATTATCGTACACTCTCGGCGATTGATCCGCCGATCTCTGTAGCTTTAGAATCGGCGGCATTATCCCTTAAAGCCCAGACGATGTCTCGTGGAGCAGTTATGGAATTTCAGATTTCAAGTGAAGAGTTGAGCCAATTAACCAGTGCCTGTCTGGTGGTTGGTATCGGTGAAGGCGGCGAACTCTCGGCTGCCGCGCAGCAGCTCGACAACGCCTGCAACGGCTATCTGAGTACGATCATCGCCGCTGGTGATATTCGCGGTAAGAGTGGTGACAGCCTGTTGCTACAACAGCTTGCGGGGATCACTGCTAAGCGTGTACTGCTGGTCGGACTCGGCAAGGCCGAGCAACGCAACGACAACAACTTTAAAAAGGTCGTTGCCGCCGCACTGACCGCTATCAAAGCGATTCGCATCGACGAGTTTGCGGTCGCGTTTGATGACAGCGCCGTTATGGATCGCGATTGCTATTGGCGCAGCCGCATCCTCGCCGAAACTCTGGCGGCCGGGCTCTATCAATTCGACCAGTTAAAGAGCAAGCCCTCAGATCAGGTTGAATTTGAAACCATCCAGATCGTACTCGCCGAAGACGATGTGGAAATCGGCGAGATCGCCATCCTCGACGGCTCGGCCATCGCCAACGGCGTGGCCACCGCTCGCGATCTGGGCAACCTGCCGGGCAACATTTGCACCCCCACCTATCTGGCTGAGCAGGCTCAGGCGCTGGCGGATGACTACGACTGCTTCACGCTCAAGGTGTTGGGCGAAGCCGAGATGGAAGAACTGGGCATGGGTGCCTTCCTGTCCGTGGCGGCAGGCTCTGAACAGCAAGCGCAGCTAATCGTCCTGGAATATAACGGCGCCGAAGCTGAAGACAGCAAGCCGCATGTCCTGGTCGGCAAGGGGATCACCTTCGATTCGGGTGGTATCAGCCTCAAGCCGGGCGCCGCTATGGACGAGATGAAGTACGACATGTGTGGTGCCGCCAGCGTGCTGGGCACGATGACCGCCATCGCCGAAATGGGGCTTGACCTCAACGTCGTGGCAATCATCGCCGCCGCAGAAAACATGCCCAGTGGCTTCGCGACCAAGCCCGGCGACATCGTCACCACGATGTCAGGGCAAACCGTTGAGATCCTCAACACCGATGCCGAAGGCCGCCTGGTACTCTGCGATGCCCTGACCTACGCCGAGCGTTTTGAGCCTGCCAGTGTTATCGATATCGCTACCCTGACTGGCGCCTGCATTATCGCGCTGGGTCACCAGACCAGCGCCCTGCTGAGCAACAACGAAGCCCTTGCCACCCGGCTCCTGGCGGCCTCTGACTACAGCACCGACCGCGCCTGGCCGTTACCCCTATGGGATGAGTATCAGGAGCAACTGGACAGCAACTTCGCCGATATAGCCAATATTGGCGGTCGCCCCGCCGGCTCTATCACTGCGGCCTGCTTCCTGTCGCGTTTTGCCAAGAAATTCGCCTGGGCACACCTAGATATCGCAGGGACCGCCTGGGTCAGCGGCAAACAAAAGGGCGCCACGGGTCGCTGCGTACCGCTTCTCACCCAGTATCTGATCGATCTGGCCACTGAGACCGAAGATCATGTTGAGGGTGACTGCACAGACCCTAGCTGTGAAACTCACGGCAACAACGACTAACCGATGTCCCGCAGCGATTTCTACATCCTGGCCACGGACGATCCGCAAACCCGCCGCCACTTTCTCTGCAAGGTACTTGAGAAGGTGTACGGTCTGGGCCATCGGATCTATATACGGGCCAGTGATGAAACCAGTGCCCGGCAACTGGATGAGTGGCTGTGGGAGTTCCGCTCGAATGCGTTTCTGCCCCACAGCCTGATCGCGGAACAGCTCGATTCGCCCATCGAAATCGGTTACGGCGACAGCCTGCCCGAGCACCGCGACGTCTTTATCAACCTGGAGTTAGAGGTGACCGACGCCGCACTCACCTTTGATCGAATCATCGAGCTGGTTATCCAGCAGCCTGATATCCTGGCTGCGACCCGTGCCAACTACCGCCGTTATAAGCTGCAGGGGTATGACATTCGAATGAATGATATGCGTCGGCCACAAGCCCGGTAAGGCGCAGCCTCCATTCCGGACCCTATCACCCTTGAGCTGCCCTTGAGCTGCCCTTGGGCTGCCCTTGGGCTGCCCTTGGGCTGCTCTTGGGCTGCTCTTGGGCTGCTCAAGGGTAACGCTTAGAAAGTCACGCTAATAATCTGCGCAGCATCCCTTCTACTGCCATACTCTGGCGTTGTCTGTCTCGATAGAGGCTCGACGCGGCCTCTCCGTTCGCGACTTTGCAAAAATGACTCCGTTTAATCAGGGATAGATACAATGACTATTTTTTGGAACAGGACGTTGTTAACGGCACTGCTAACCTCGGTATTCTGCCTATCGGCCTCTGCCGCTGCGCCGCTGCCTGGCTTAACCGCGCTTTCGAAGCAGACCTCGGTCTCGGGGATCTCCTCGGGGGGCTTTATGGCCACCCAGTTCCATGTCGCGTTCTCTGCGAACCTGGTGGGTGCCGGGATCGTTGCGGGTGGCCCCTATTTTTGTGCTGGGAGTGATGCCCCCGGAGCGTCAACCACCGCGTTCCAGCCCTATCTGCTGACCGCATCGACCACCTGTATGAATCCCTGTAAGTATGCATTCTGGCCCTTCGTGAGCTGGTGTGAATTCTTTTTACTTCCCGATGGCGAGCAGCTGGCCAACAAAGCTAAGGCCCTCGCCGCCGACGGCCTGATCGATCCGCTGATTCATCTCACCGATGACCGTATTTATCTCTTTAGCGGTGATCTCGATAGCACGGTGGCCACGGGCGTCGTCACCCAGGCCGAAGATTTTTACCTGTCTGTGGATGTGCCAGCCACCGCGATCAAGTACGACCATCTCACCAATGCAGAGCATGGCTTTATTTCAGATAATGTTGAAACGGCCTGCGACCGTAACGCCGCCCCCTTTATCAATCGCTGTGGCGACTACGACCAAGCGCGGGAGATACTCCAACAGATCTATGGTCCTCTGAACCCCAACGCCGAGGTGTTAACGGGAGCGTTGATTGAATTCGACCAGACTGAATTTGTCGCCGCCGATCGGCTGGCCCTCTCCGCCCTGGCAGACAACGCCTTCGCTTACATTCCTGAGGCCTGTCAAAGCCAATCCTGCCCGGTGCATGTTGTCTTTCATGGATGCAGGCAATCAGCCGCCGAGTTCGATACCAACCAGCTGTTTTTTCATGATGCGGCCGGCTACAACGAAGTGGCCGATAGCAACCAGATCATCGTGCTGTACCCGCAGATCCGCTCCCGCGATGCGCTCCAGACCTCGCCCTACAATCCTAAAGGCTGCTGGGATTTTTGGGGGTACTCGGGGTCTGACTTCTATCACAAGGACGCTGTTCAGATGAGCGCGGTAGCGGCGATGATTAAACGTCTGCAGCAGCCCCGCTAAAGGGCGGTGTTTCTGGGGGGGGTTGTGTTTTTTTTGTAGGTTAGGCTTCAGCCTGACAATCACTAGCGCCTTGCTAGCTTTGTCGGACTAAAGTCCAACCCACAATACGCCCACCTACAAAAGACCCACAACACGCCGCCCTTTGTGGGCTAGGCTTCAGCCTGACGCTTTCCTCTATCAAATTATCTGCACTTTTTGCATCTGGGGTCTTACATCGATGCGTCGCAGGTCGTACTCTCTGAATGTGGGTGTTGATCGTCCCGCACCCTGTTTCACAACGCTCCGCTAATGCTCGCCTGAGGAGAACGATCGATGCGCTCATCAAAATTATATATCCTTGATACCAATGTTCTGCTGCACGATCCCAGCTGCCTGACAGAATTTAAAGAGCAGGATATCGCTATCCCGATGACGGTGCTCGAAGAACTCGACAGCATCAAAGATCGTAAAAAAAACGTCTCCCAGGAGGCCCGCCTTGCGATCAGGGCGATCGACAGCATTCTGAGTAAAGCCAAGTCGCCCGAGGAGATCTCCGGGGGCGTCAAGATCACCCTGCCAACGCCGGACCCGCATTCGAAACTGGGGAAACTCTCCATCTTTCCCGATCATGAACTGACGATGCGCAAGGGCTTCCTGCCCGACAATAACAACAATGACAATCACATCATCAACGCGGCCCTGCACCTGCAATCGATCTACCAGGACCGTCAGGTGATCCTGGTCACTAAAGATATCAACATGCGCCTCAAGGCACTGGGAGCCGGCCTCAAGCGCGTTGAAGATTACCGTACCGATCAGCTGATCTCGGACCTGGATCTGCTAACCCCCGGCTACCATAAGTTCGACGGTAATTTCTGGGACCAGGTCAACGACGTCAAGACGGAACACTGTGACGGTCACAGCTTCCATGTGGTCGCGCGCAGCGTTTTGCCTGAGACCTTCCTCAATGAATATCTCTACGACGACCAAGGCTTTGCCGGACGAGTGGAAGCCATCAATGATCTGGAGGTCAAAATCCGGGATATCAATCAACGTTTCCTGATGGATAATGAAAACTGGGGCATCAAACCGCTGGACATCCCGCAAGGACTCGCCATCGATGCCCTGACCGATCCCAGCATCGACCTGTGCATCATCAACGGTGCCGCAGGATCGGGTAAGACACTGCTAGCACTTGCCGCCTGCCTGGAACAGGTGATCGTACACAAGCGCTACAACAAGATCATCGTGACGCGCAGCACTCCCCCATTGGCCGAAGATATCGGCTTCCTGCCCGGCACCGAAGAGGAGAAGATGACCCCTTGGCTCAGCGCGATTCAGGACAATCTGGAAGCAATGCACGAAGGTGATGAACAACCACAGAGCAGTATCAAATACACCCTCGAAAAAGCCAACATCCAGTTTAAATCACTAAATTTTATCCGTGGCCGCAGTATCCAGGATGCGCTGGTACTAATCGACGAGGCGCAAAACCTGACCCCCTCGCAGCTCAAGACCATTCTCACTCGTTGTGGCAAAGGTTCCAAGATGATCTGTCTGGGCAACCTAGCGCAGATCGATTCTAACTACCTGACCCCGCTGACATCAGGGCTGACCTATATCGTCGAACGCTTTAAAGGCTATGAAGGCAGCGCGACGATTCACCTCCAAAGCGTAGTGCGCAGCGCACTGGCAGAATACGCCGAAAGCCACCTCTAAGGGTACTCGGAGTCGGGCCGAGGCAATCCTTAGCCCGGCGGGTCAACCCAGGCCCGCAATCAAAGCAACACCTCAAGCCGCCTGATGCCACTCGAGTCCAGCACCAACCGCTTTGCCCTCGGCCTTTCCCTCGGCCGTTCCCTCAAGGACTGCCGCATCGAGGTGGGTGATGGAGAGCAGATGCTCCAGATGTCGGAACCCTTCCTCGGCGGGAACCAGCACTTGATCACAGATTTCATACCGGTATCCGAGTACTGCATGCAGGCGCTTGTAGAGGCGAGCCCGACTCATGCCTGCCACATTGAACGCATAGCGGTAACCCAACTCGGCACTGTGGACGATGACGGCCTGCACCAAGCCACGCAGGATCTCACCGATACGATAATCCGGTGCTAAACAGAGCCGAGTCCATTGGCAATAGGGGCTGTTATCTAAGGTTAATCTGGGCATAATTTCCCCTATCACCTCTCCCATCACAAAAGCATCCGTTTCCAGCGGCAACCTTCTTGAACGGCCGGGCCCCGTACCATTGATCCTGGCGCCGCCGACACAGCGATCACCCACCCGGGCTATGATGATGTCACCATGGATATCATCTGCATCTTCAGAGCCGTCAAATCCATCCAGCCCCAGACACTCTCGGAAACTGACCTCTCGAATACTGTAATACTGGGCCAGCAGCTGAGGGTCTTCGGTAAGCTCAAAGGTAATTGGCATGGTCTGTTCTCTCGATGGGTAGATTTGCTGAATAATTCACACTCAAGCAAAAACCGAACCAATGTGTTTTTTTAAACTCACTATCTTGTAGTTACACCTCCTACTTTAAGACTCGTTGCCGACTTCCACCCTGATATGTCCCCAAACACAGACAGTTATAGGCATTAATCTATTAAGTCATTATAAATCATATAATTACGATGTCTCTGTTTGGCAACAGCCGCCAAGCCTGTCGTTCTCGCCTCGACAGAAGGTGGGCGAACGGGATACGAGAGCCAAGGCCGCACGCGCGTCGAGCAGCCGGGGCCTCGTTGTCGCGCGCAGGAGACAACAAACGCTAGAGAGGCGTCATCAGTGGTCCGCTAAGTTTAAGCCCGGATTCATCCCTAAGTCCTGAAAAGCGTCTAGGCTTATCAAGAGACCGCCGTCGGCAGATTCTTGCTGATAAGAGGAATGACCAGCCATGAAACCATTGGACGTGACACCTGACTCTTTGAAATCAGCGCTGCTGCGCTGGCAAGTGCTGCTGGGCCCGGCTGGGGTCTTGGTCGATGACGACATCCTCAGGCGGTACGCTACCGCCACCTACGAGACCTCGAACCGGGTTTGCGCGGTGCTCAGGCCCCTAGACCGCAAGCAAGTCCAGGTCATTGTCCGTATCGCCAACGAGACCCGCGTGCCGCTCTATCCCATCAGTAGCGGCAAAAACTGGGGGTACGGTTCTGCGGTCCCCACGGCAGACCATTGCGCCATCCTCGATCTGAGCGGTATGAACCGCATCCTGAAACTGGACGCCATTCTGGGCACAGTCACCCTGGAGCCCGGAGTGACCCAACAGCAGCTCTATGACTACCTTCAGGCTGAGAACGCACCGTTCTGGATAGATGCCACCGGCGCTTCGGCCCAATGCAGCATTATCGGCAACACCTTGGAACGCGGCTTCGGCCATACCCCTTACGGCGATCATTTCGCCCATGTCAGCGGCCTGGAAGTGATCTTGCCCACCGGTGAAGTCTTTAACACCGGTTTCAACCGTTATCCCAACGCCCAGGCCGCCGATGTCTATCACTGGGGCGTCGGGCCTTATCTGGACGGCCTCTTCAGCCAGTCCAACCTGGGAATAGTGACCCGCATGACGATCTGGCTGATGCCGAAGCCCGACTACTGCCAGGCATTTTTCTGCGGCGTCAGCAAGGAGGATTTTGCCAGCCTAGTCGATGCTCTCCGGCCCCTGAGATTGGCAGGCACCCTTAAAAGCTCGATCCATCTGGTCAATGCGGACAAGGCCATCTCCGCTTTTGGCCAGTACCCCTGGAAAGAGGTCGGTGACATTACCCCCCTGCCCAGAGACTGGCTCGCCAAGGCAAGCAAAGCCTCGAAGGTGAGCGACTGGAATGCCTCGGGGGCTCTCTATGGCACCCGTGCCGAGGTGGCCCTGGCGCGAAAAAAACTCAAACGGGCCCTGCGCGGCATTCGCTCCAGCAAACTGCAGTTCCTCGATCATAGGTTGATTCGTTTCGCCACAATGTTCCAGAAGCCGCTGAGCTGGCTCACGGGCCAGAATATCGGTAAGGCCCTAACCTTAGGTGTGTCGCTCTATAATCTCAAGCAGGGCATCCCCACCAATGCCTTCGTACCCAGCACCTATTGGCGTAAGAAGCACCCTGCTCCGCCGGCCGATCAGGCCGATCCGGATCGGGATCGTTGCGGACTGCTGTGGCTGGCTCCGATCGCCCCCATGACCGGCGAACACGCCAGGATTCTAGATGACCTTATCGAAGACACCCTGCTGCGTTATGGATTCGAACCGTCCATTTCTATGACCCTGATCACCCCCCGCTGTATCGACAGTGTCATCTCCATCACCTACGACCGGGACGATGCCTTGGAGGAGCAAAGGGCGCTCCAGTGCCACGACGAGCTGCTGGGCGAACTGACTGACAGAGGCTACTACCCTTACCGCCTGTCCACCCGCGCAATGGGCCGGTTGCCTAAGCCGGAACCGGGCTATCAGCTCCTGATAGACCGGATCAAAGCAGCCCTGGATCCCAATCACATTCTAGCTCCCGGTCGTTACGAAGAAAAAAACTAAGGACGGCAACATGGATGATTATATGGACAATCGGATGGACAATCACATGGACGATAGACGCTTAAGGACTATTTTTTCAAACCAGGCCCGCTTCAGAGTTTCAGGCCTATGCCTGCTACTGGCATTCGTTCCTGCTTCCGGCGTCACAGAGGCCGCAAACCTCAGCCCTCTACAACAGGCCAGAGAATATCGGGACCAGGGCCAGCCCAAGAGCGCCATTATCGAGGCTAAGAATGCCATCCTGGAAAACCCTTCTAGTCCCGAAGCCCGACTAATGCTCGGGGAACTCTATCTCAAGACAGGTGATTCTATATCTGCAGAGATGAGCCTGGAAAGAGCCCATCAACTCGATAGCAGCAACCCCTTGATCAAGCTCAGCTATGCCAGGGTACTGCTGCAACTCAATAAGCACGATAAGCTCAATGCGCTATTCGACGACTATTCGCTACTGCCTGATAAAATTCGGGCAGAGATATATTGCATTAATGCCCAGGCCGCATTATTCGAAGGCGATGAGGATCGGGCCAGATCCCTGCTGAAAAAAGCCTCAGCGATCGACCCGGACCATCCCGAAGTGCTGCTGCTTCAAGCCCTGTTTGCTGGCCAGAATAATGAATCCGACAACGCCAACGCACTGCTAGATCGCATCCTTAAATCAGACCCAGAACATGTTAAGGCCTTGTTGCTAAAAGGTGAAATGGCCATGCATCGAGGTCAGTACCGGGAGGCCCTCAGGCTCTTCGAAAAGGCCAGCGCTATCCAGTATGCCGACCAGACCCTGACAACCAACCCGGTCCGGGCTCTGATCGCCGAAAATCGCCTGGATGAAGCCCAGGCCCGGCTGCGCCCACTCCTTAAAGCAGCTCCCAACTACCCCAGCGCCAACCACCTGCAGGCGTCGATCTCGCTGCAAAAGCAAGACTATGCTGCAGCTCTAGAGCATGCCCAAAGCGTATTGAATCATAGACCCGGTCATCTGCAGAGCGCCTATATCGCGGCGGTTGCCGCCTATTCGCTCGAGCGGTTCGAGGAGGCATACAGCCATATTAACGATGTCCTCAATGCGGTCCCACAAAACTCCGCAGCACTTAAGCTGCAAGCCGCCACCCAGCTAAAACTGGGATTGACGGGCGAGGCCCAGGCAACCCTGGCCAAGGTAGACGTGAGCGCCCTGCAACCTCAGGACGCCACCCTGTTCGTTGCGGCCGGCACCGCAGCCAAGCAGAGTGAGCATTATCAGCAGAGCCAGCAGCTTTTCCGCCAGGCCATCGAGCTGACCCCCGGCGATGAGCTGATCAATGTCCGTCAAGCCTCGGCCCATTTGGCCCAGGGCAGGACCGAGGCCGGGATTACCGAGCTAGAACTCGCCGTCAAGAAGGCGCCCACATCTCAGGCTGCCCAGATAACCCTGATCCTCTCTTATCTGCGAAACCAGCAACACGATAAGGCGCTAACGTCAGCCCTGGCCTTTCAGCAACAGCATCCTGACTCAGCGCATGGCTTCAGCCTCGAAGGCCTGGTCAGGATTTCCCAACAACAACCCGAGGCGGCCGAGACCGCCTTCCGGCAGGCTCTGTCCCTGGACCCCGGTGACCTCAACGCTGGCCACAACCTGGCGACACTGGCCAGGAGTCAGCAGGACCCGGAAAAAGCACGCACCCTTTACCAGCAGGTACTCGAGCATCACCCGGACGATTTAAAAACCCTCATGCTGTTATTCGAGCTGGAGGGTCAGCTGGGACAGTCCCAAGCCGCCATTCAGTGGCTCGACCAAGCCATCGATAAGCATCCCCAGGCTCTCAGGCCCCACTTGCTGCGAGGACACATCTATCTGGGTAAAAACCAGCCGGCTCGAGCCCTGGAGATCAGTGATAAAATCCGACCTGGCCATCCCGATGATCCGGCATTGCTGGCGCTAACAGCCCAGGCCCAGAGCCAGACCGGCCAAAGCACCGAGGCCATCAAGACCTATAAGCAGCTTGAAAAAATCAACCCTGATCGACGACTGCCACACTCTAAGCTGGCGGAGCTTTACGAAAAGACGGGCCGCCTCGACCTGGCCCAGAAGTCAGTCGATCGGGCCCTGGCTATAGATCCCAAGCACCTCCCCAGCCTGCTGACGCTAGGGCGTATCAAACTTAAATCCGGGGATCTGGCGGCAGCTATCCGGGTCGAAGACCAATTACAGGAGATTGCTCCGGATAATGCCTGGGTCAACGAGCTGGCGGCTCAGCTCGCCCTCGCTCAGGGCAAACCTGCCGCAGCCGTTACGCTATATCAAAGAGTGCTCGAGCAACGCGAGAGCAATGTTATCAACATCCAACTGGCCACCGCCTTTTGGAGCCTGGGAGAGCGGGAACAAGCGATTGCAACTCTGACTCTCTGGCTGGAGAAGTATCCCGAGGACCTGTTGACACTCGATACCCTGGCTAACCTGTACCTGGTCAATGGCCAACAGGCACAGTCGAAAACCGCGTTCTCTGACATTGTCCACCAACTACCCGATCATGCTCAAGCACGCAACAACCTCGCCTGGTTGCTGCTAAAAGAGGGTAACCTCGATCAGGCCCTGATCCATGCCCAGCATGCCTTCCAGCTGGCCCCCAATAGTCCCGATATCCTGGATACTCTGGGTTCAATCCTGCTCGAGAAAGGCGACAATCGTACGGCGGAAAAATTGCTCGTCAAGGCCATCGACCTCGCTCCCCAGGATCTGGAGATTCAGTTCAACTTGGCCAGGGTACAAGCCCAGAGCGGGCAAAAACGCCAAGCCAGGGAACGCCTGCAACAGATTCTGGATCTTGACAACTCCGAGACTCACTTCGCGTCCCGCGAAGCCGCCAGACGTTTACTAGACTCACTGGATCGATCCGATACCTGAATGAACCAGGGCACAAGCCCAGAACGGGCAAAAGTGAGGTAGGCTGGGATACGATCCCAGCTTTCATGGGTCTATGCCCGCTGCACAGAGGCAGGCGTACTTGGAGAGGGTTTGCTGGAATGTTGTTGGGATTGCATCCCAGCCTACGGTCTTCCGGCACCGCCCTTAAAACGGGGGTGCCGGAGTGACGAAGCCTGAGAGCTGATCTTCGATCAACTCTCTACCATCAGCTCTCTACCACTAGCTCTCTATGATTAAAAGTGCAGCGAGATATCCTTATGGGTCGACAGGCAGCTGGCGACCTCTTCCGCCTGATCGACCGTTAAGCGTTTCTGCTGACGCAGGCCGATGGTGCTCTTGATGGCCTCCTCATAGGCGGTCAGGCTCGGCAGTAACTGAGTGACCGCTAGGCGACTCCACAGCAACTGTGTGCTCAGGATGTCGAGCGCCTCGTCAATATGTTGCAACGCCTCGTCCTGATCAGACCCGCTGCCTTTAAGCGCCCGACGCGCTTTCGACAGCTTCGAGTTGACCTCACGGCTACCTGCCACAGAATCCAGCGTTCGAGCCACCGTCTTGATCTGCTCAATCGCGACTTCGCTATCCTGGCTGGCGATAAAGGCTCTAAGTCCGAAAATATCCGACTCCAATGCCGCCAACGCCTCCGTCTGATTTAGCACCTCGAGCAGCTCGGGGACTGGACTATAAGCAGCATCTACATTATTGCGATAACGATTACGGGTCCTTTTAGCCGCTTTTTCCAACTTAACATACTGGGCGTGTTCGACCTCCCAGTTGGCCGGAATCTGCGGTCCCAGCAGCAGCCGTTCTGCTTCCAGCTCCGCTATCTCGGTCTCCAGAGCTGCCCGCCGAGCGGGTTCAGCCTCTGAATAATTACCCAGTCGCCGCAGTAGCAAGCGCAACCGTTTCAGATCTTCATCGATCTTACGCATCTCGGCCTGAAGTCCACGCACCAGATTGTGCAGGGGGCGATACCCCTCATTGAAGGCATCTAGGGTCCGCTGCTTAGCCGTCACCTCTTCCACCAGGGTGAAGGTCGCCAGCGCCTTCTCGGTACTGCTCGTAAGCGTCTTACGCACAGACGCCGGCAGATAGCTCAGATCGGCCCGGGCCATCTGGGCGATGCTGGAACGGATCAGATCCCCCTCATCGGCATAGACCTCGAACAGATAGGATTCCATACAGGATTGTAAGCGGGGATTCATCGGCGGCGGTGCGGTTTCGGAGGTCAGGAAACTGCGATTCGGCAGATAGTTGACCATAGACGGGAAGCTGCCCGCGATCACCAGAGCCAGTAGCTGCAAGCCGATAAACATGATCGCACCGCGATAGATATGCACGGTCTTGACGACAGCGGGCGCCACGCCACGCAGGTAGAAGAGCGCGAACCCGAAGGGCGGGGTCAGGAATGAGGTCTGGATATTGAGTCCGAACATAACCCCCAGCCAAACGGCAGTAATATTGGCCTCAGGATTAGCCAGCAGGATTGGCGCGACGATAGGGACGACCACCACGGCGATCTCTATAAAGTCGAGGAAGAACCCCAACAGGAAGATCACCAGCATCACCACGAAAAACTGACCCCAGAACCCACCCGGCAGGCCGGTCAGAAACTCCCGGACCAGGGTTTCACCGCCAAAGCCTCGAAACGCCGTGGTCAGCATCGCCGCGCCGACCAGGATAATAAAGACCATGGAGGTGGTCTTGACCGTGTCTTTCATGACCCCGTTGAGGGTGTCATCGATCTTGTAGGTGCGCCACACGCTCCACATCACTGCGACCATCAGGGTAAAGCTGGCAATGCCTGCGGCAATTAACGGCAGCACATCCGCGTCCTGGATATTTTTAATATTCAGGTCATTAAACGCGAGGATAACGGCCAGCACCAGCACCGAGCTTATGGCCAGAATCGCGGGATAATAACTATCCTTACGCCCCTCGGCCAGGCGATAGCTCCCCATAATAAGCGCCCCGACGGCACCGATAGAGCCTGCCTGGTTAACCGTGGCCACCCCAAGAATAATCGAGCCGAGTACCACGAAGATAAGAATCAGTGGCGGCGCCAGCGCCAGGGACACTTTACGGGCAAAATGGCGATCATACTTGCCCTCGTAAGGAACCGGCGGCGCAGATTCAGGTTTGAGCCAGGCCGTGATCAGGATGTAGAGGATATACAGGCCGACCAGTACAAAGCCGGGAATCAGAGCACCCATAAACATATCACCGGCACTGGCCGAGGTGATATCGAGCGTGGAGGGCATGGAGAACTCACCGGTCGTCTCTTTGTACAGCGTTTTACGCAGAGTACTAGCCTGATCGGCCGCATTGGAGAGTTGATCCGCCAGAATAATCAATACGATGGAGGGAGGGATAATCTGCCCCAGGGTTCCCGACGCGCAGATGGTGCCGCAGGCCAGGGATTTGGAGTAGTTGTTACGCAGCATCGCCGGGAGCGAGATCATCCCCATCGCGATCACCGTGGCACCGACGATGCCGGTCGTTGCCGCCAGCAGCGCCCCCACCAGCACGACCGAGATGCCCAGCCCGCCGGGCACGGGACCGAACAGCTGCGCCATAGAGACCAGCAGATCTTCTGCGATCTTCGAGCGCTGCAGCATGATCCCCATAAAAATAAACAGCGGGATGGCGATCAGGGTGTCACGCTCGACACCCCAGTACAGACTTCGAAAGTTGGTCACCCCGGCCGTTAACCACTGCACCGGCCCCCCTTCGACAAAGTAGGCACTGGCATCGCCGGCAAACAGATAACCGCAGAGTGCGGCTAAGCCGATCGACAGGATAGCCGAACCGGGAAGTGCGAAGGCCACCGGAAAACCGGAGCTCAGCGCACAAACCATCGACAGGATAAGAATCAGTAGAAAAAACAGTTCCATGGATCAGCCTTTTACGTAGATAACAGCGTTACAGCAGGTTGAAATAGACATCGAGTACTCAGGCACTCACAGGCGTTAATGGCTGGAACCACTGACCGCAGAGGTGCCACCCGGTTCTTGCCGCAGATTGGCCACATTGGTCAGCAGATAACTGCTGAACTGCACGATCATCGACAAGGCAAACACCACCAGATAGACCGCCATCAGGTACTTCACATACATACCGTAGCCACTCTGGGAGATCTCA
>JBLHND010000063.1:0-17609 GCA_047622605.1 Motiliproteus sp.
CGCCTCGTAGCGGCTCTCCAATTTGAGCATCGTCAGGTAACGCTGGATATTCTTGACGTACTTGACCGGTTCGTAACCCCGTGCGTAGCCGTATTTTAGGTTTTTATACCAGCGCGCCTGGGCCAGTTTAGGCAGGTGCCTGGCCACATCATTCCAGAGGTCAGGATTATCTCCGGCCGCCTCGGTCAGGATGCGTGCGTCCTCGAGATGTCCGCGGCCTACATTGTAGGCCGCGAGCGCGAACCAGGTGTGATCGGGTTCGGAGATCCGCTCGGGCATGCGTTCACGCAGGAGTTGAATGTATTTGGCACCACCGAAGATGCTTTGTTTAGGATCTGTACGTTTCTCGACGTCCATCGCTTTGGCGGTGTTTCGCGTCAGCATCATCACCCCCCGGACCCCGGTCGGCGAAACGGCTTTGGGGTTCCAGTGCGATTCCTGGTAACCGATGGCGGCAAGCAGTTCCCATCGCATCTCTTGCTTGCTGGCGGCCTGCTCGAACCAGGCCCGCAGTGCGGGCAGTCGCGCGTGCAGATGCTTGCGAAACGTCAGGTTATCGACCAGATTGAGGCGATGATCGATGTCGAAATGGCGCTCTTTGAGGCTGAGAATCAATGCATGAGTCGTGTCGAGGCTAAAAAAAACGCCCAGACTTTGCTGCAGGCTGGTATCGGCGCCCTGTTTTAGCATCCAGGCTACCGGCTGTGGCTCGGAAATCGCAAAGGCGGACCTCAGGCGCGGGAAAAACGGTTGGCTGACCCCGAAGGCTTCTGAATCGGCCAGGGTATAGTCGATCTCTTGCTGGTCGACGGCTCTGAGTAGATCCAGCGCCTCTATCCCCGGTTCGGCCTCGGCCCAGGGCGGTGGCTGTTCCAGGCGTTGCAGGTATTGTGAATGATTACTCTGAGCGACGACCTGGATAGGGCTGTCGATCTGTCGCAGTGATTCGGGCGGCGGCTGGCCATCGCCGCTGCGATAGATCAGCAACATCTGGGAGTCGAGATAGCGGGGGCCAAAATCAAACTGGCTGGCACGCTCCGGGGTTCGGCTCAGGCCAGCGGCCGCAAAATGAGCGTTGTTGAGGCGCAGCGCCTCGGTAATCTCGTCGATGCCGGTCAGCGGCAGCAGCTTGAGGGTGACGCCGATGTAATCGGCATAGGCCAGTGCCAACTCGTATTCAAAGCCACCGGGTTGCCCCCCTTCGACATAGTAGGTGGTCGGGCTTAATCGGGTGGCGACACGTAGTTCATGCTGGGCCTGGATAATATCCAGCTGGGGGATCGCAGTATATTCGCTGATCACCGGAACCAGTGACAGCGCCAGTCCGGTGCCGATCAGCAGTGGTAGTTTACGCATGATTGCCTGTCTTACAGGTCTACGATCTCGCATAGCTTGTACCCAGTAGGCTGCTAAAAACCCCTTCCATACATGGTAACTCGGGGGTGATTCCAGTATCATTTGGCCTCATTTTAACGGCGGCTCAAAAGGCGTGCTGTTACTCCAGAATTGCCCTTTCAGAGGCTCGAAAACGACATGCTCAAACTGCGTGGCGCTCCCGCCCTATCACTATTTCGTCGTCAAAAATTGCTTGCCTCTTTACAGGCGTCGCAGCCACTGGTCAGCGGTGTATATGCTGAATATCTGCATTTCGCCGACCAGGGTGATGCGCTGAGTGCTGCGGATCAGACTGTTCTTGAGGCAATTTTACACTACGGCCCTAAGGTGGCGATAGAGGCGCCTGCGGGTGAGCTGTTTTTGGTCGCGCCCCGGCGCGGCACTATCTCTCCCTGGTCGAGTAAAGCCACCGATATCGCGCATAACTGCGGTCTGAGGGGAATCTCTCGACTCGAACGCGGACTGGCCTATTACATCAGCAGCCCTGTGGCGTTGACGGAGTCGCAGCGGCAGGCGCTGGCCGCACTCCTACACGACCGGATGGTGGAAGAGGTGCTGAGTGACGCCGAGCAGGCGGCCGAGCTGTTTAGCCACGCCGAGCCCGGGCCGATGAGCCAGGTGGATGTCCTCGGTGGTGGCCGTGAGGCGCTGGTGGCCGCTAATCGTACCCTGGGTCTGGCGTTGGCCGAGGATGAGATCGATTATCTGGTTGCCAGCTTTATCGAGCTGGGACGTAACCCCAACGATATCGAATTGATGATGTTTGCTCAGGCCAACTCCGAGCATTGCCGGCATAAGATCTTCAATGCCAGCTGGGATATCGATGGCCAGGCGCAGGAGAAATCGCTGTTCGCGATGATCCGCAACACCCATGAACTCTCGGGTGCTGACGTGCTGTCGGCCTACTCCGATAATGCCGCCGTGATCAGCGGCTCGGTGGGCGGGCGCTTCTTTCCCGATCCCCAGACCCAGCAATACGGCTACACGCAAGAGCAGATTCAGATCCTGATCAAGGTCGAAACGCATAACCACCCGACCGCCATCGCGCCCTATTCCGGCGCGGCGACCGGCTCCGGGGGCGAGATTCGTGACGAGGGCGCGACCGGTTCCGGGGGTAAGCCCAAGGCTGGTCTGGGCGGTTTTACAGTCTCCGATCTCAACATTCCCGGCTTTGGGCAGCCCTGGGAATCGCAATATGGCAAGCCCGAGCGGATCGTCTCGGCGCTGGATATTATGCTCGAGGGGCCTGTGGGCGGCGCCGCCTTCAATAACGAATTTGGTCGCCCCAACCTGTGTGGTTACTTCCGTACCTTTGAACAGTCGGTGGAGGGTGCCAATGGCGAGGAGGTGCGTGGTTATCACAAGCCGATCATGATCGCTGGCGGGATGGGCAATATTCGCGATCAACATGTCCTCAAATCCCCGATTGAGGTCGGCGCCAAGCTGATCTGTCTCGGCGGTCCGGCGATGCTGATCGGCCTGGGCGGCGGGGCCGCCTCGTCGATGGCCTCGGGCAGCAGCTGTGCCGATCTGGATTTTGCCTCGGTACAGCGTGAAAATCCCGAGCTAGAGCGTCGTTGTCAGGAGGTGATCGATAGTTGCTGGCAGCGCGGTGAACTCAGCCCTATCGCCTTTATCCAT
Organism: Motiliproteus sp.; assembly: GCA_047622605.1. Lineage (GTDB taxonomy): Bacteria > Pseudomonadota > Gammaproteobacteria > Pseudomonadales > Balneatricaceae > Motiliproteus. Next base: position 3,037 of record JBLHND010000063.1, read on the forward strand.
GATGTCGGCGCCGGAGGCCTGTCCAACGCCTTTCCCGAGCTGGTTAAGGACGGTGGTCGCGGCGGTGATTTTAGCCTGCGTGCCATCAACAACGATGAGCCCGGCATGACACCCCTGGAGATCTGGTGTAACGAGGCCCAGGAACGCTATGTGATCGCGGTAATGCCGGACGATATGGCGGTCTTCGAGGCGATCTGTGCCCGTGAGCGCTGTCCCTACGCCGTCGTGGGCACCTCGACCGCCGCCCATCATCTGACTCTGGGTGATAGCCATTTTGATAATAAGCCGGTCGATCTGCCGATGTCGGTGTTGTTCGGCAAGCCGCCGAAGATGCACCGCAGTATAGAAAGCAGCACCTATGCGCTTCCCGAGTTTGATGCCACTCAGATCGATCTCGAAGAAGCGGTTGAGCGGGTACTGAAATTACCAGCGGTCGGCAGCAAGAGCTTCCTGATCACGATCGGCGACCGTTCGATCACCGGTCTCGTGGCCCAGGATCAGATGGTCGGTCCCTGGCAGGTACCGGTAGCCGATTGCGCGGTGACGATCGCCGCCTACGACAGCTATGCGGGAGAGGCGATGGCGATGGGTGAGCGTACCCCCTTGGCGCTGATCGACGGCCCGGCATCCGGGCGGATGGCGATTGCCGAGACGATTACCAATATGGCCGGCGCTCGAATCGGTAAGCTTGGCGATATCAAACTGTCGGCCAACTGGATGTGTGCTTCCGGCCATCCGGGTGAAGACGAGAAACTCTACGCCACCGTCAAGGCCGTGGGCATGGAGCTGTGCCCTGAGCTTGGGATCTGCGTGCCGGTGGGTAAGGACTCCATGTCCATGCGCACGGTCTGGAACGATGAGGGCGCTGATAAGAGCGTGACCTCGCCGCTATCGCTGATCATCTCCGGTTTTGCCCCGGTGCTGGATGTCCGCAAGACCCTGACGCCAGAGCTGCGCACCGACCAGGGCCCCACCGATCTGCTGTTGTTGGATCTGGGAATGGGTCAGAACCGCCTGGGACTCTCTGCCCTGGCGCAGGTCTATAATCAGGTCGGCACCCAGGCGCCAGACCTGGACGATGCGGGGCCGCTCAAGACCTATTTCGCGGCGCTCCAGGCGTTGAATGAGCAGGGCCTGTTGCTGGCCTACCATGATCGCTCCGACGGCGGGCTGTTCGTGACGTTGGCAGAGATGATGTTTGCTGGCCGGACCGGTATCGATATAGAGCTGGATCTGCTGGCCGAAGATTGCAGCGAACTCACCGCGGCACTCTTTGCCGAAGAGCTGGGTGGTGTTATCCAGGTCAAGCGCGAGCATACCCAGGATCTGCTGACCGAATTTACCGCCGCAGGTCTCGGCGATAGCGTCAAGGTGATTGGCAGTCTCAATGAGGATGATCGTTTCAATATCTGTTTCGATTATGAGGAGGTCTACAGCCAGACCCGCACCCAGCTGCAACGCTGGTGGGCGCAGACCAGCTATGAGCTTCAGGCACTGCGGGACAATGCCGACTGCGCCAGGCAGGAGTTCGACGGCCTGTTGGACGCCGACAATCCCGGCCTGAGTGCCCAGCTCAGCTTCGATGTTACCGCTGACATCGCCGCGCCGATGATCGCCACCGGCGTGCGGCCCCGGATCGCCGTGCTACGCGAGCAGGGCGTTAACGGTCAGGTCGAGATGGCGGCGGCCTTCGATCGTGCCGGCTTCGATACGATCGATGTGCATATGAGCGACCTGCTTTCCGGACGCCGTACTCTGGAGGAGTTCAAGGGGCTGGTGGCTTGCGGCGGCTTCTCCTACGGTGATGTCCTGGGTGCCGGTGAAGGCTGGGCCAAGTCGATCCTGTTTAATAGCCGTGCCAGGGACCAGTTTGAGGCCTTCTTTACCCGCGATGACAGCTTTTCACTGGGGGTCTGTAATGGCTGTCAAATGCTCTCTAATCTGCATGAGCTGATCCCCGGCGCCGAGCTCTGGCCGCATTTTGTCCGGAACCTCTCGGAGCAGTTTGAAGCGCGGGTCGCGATGGTCGAGGTGCAGCAGAGCGCCTCGATTCTGCTGGCGGGGATGGCCGGTTCGCGGATGCCGATCGCGATCGCGCACGGCGAGGGTCAGGCCGAATTCGCGCACGCCGATCAACTACAGGGTTTACAGGGTTCAGGTCAGGTCGCGCTGCGTTATGTGGATAACCAGGGCCGGACGACGGAAACCTACCCCGCCAACCCGAATGGCTCCGCCGCCGGCATTACCGGGGTCACCACGCCGGACGGCCGGGTGACGATCATGATGCCGCACCCGGAACGGGTGTTCCGCGCGGTGCAGAACTCTTGGGCGCCCGCTAGCTGGGGCGAGGAAGGTGCCTGGCTGAGGATGTTCCGTAATGCTCGAGTGTGGGTGGACTAGGCAACGGCTGCCACCGGTGATGGCGTTTTCAGAATCTTAATACAGAGGAAGTAGTGATGTCGGTGAGACAGAGCCCGGCCTGGAAGGCCATCGAGACGTACAGTCGTGACCCGTTGCAACAGCGCACACTCAGTGAGCTGTTTAGCCAGCAGCCAGACCGCTTCGAGTGCTTTGCGGTAGAAGCCGATCTGCTGCTGCTGGATATCTCCAAACAGCGTATCACCGGCCAGACCCTGGAGTTGCTGGTCGCGCTGGCGGAGCAGCAGCAGCTGGGCGACTGGATCGAGGCGCTCTTTAGTGGCGAGCCGATCAACAGCTCCGAAGGTCGTGCCGCACTGCATACGGTGTTGCGGGCGCCACTCGAAAGCGCGGTGGCGGTGGATGGCGAGCCGGTTGCGCCGGCCGTACACCAGAATCTGGACAAGATGGCGGGGCTGGTCGCCCAGATTCACCAGCGCCAGTGGCGCGGTTACAGCGGTAAACCGATCAGCGATGTGGTCAATATAGGGGTCGGTGGCTCGGATTTGGGTCCGCTGATGGCCTGTCATGCGCTGGAGGAGTTCCGCATCGAGGCCGCACAGGGGTTGAAGCTGCACTTCGTCTCCTCGATCGACGGCTCGCAGCTTTCCGAGTTGCTCAAGCATCTCAAGCAAGAGAACACCCTGTTTATTCTCTCGTCCAAGTCTTTTTCTACCATAGATACTCTAGCCAATGCCGATACCGCCAAGCGGTGGCTGGCGGAGAAGATCGATAATCCGGTGGTGCTGCTGCGGCAGCATTTTATCGGCTGCTCGGCCAGTCCTGAGAAGATGAGTCAATGGGGTATCGCCGAGGCCAATCAACTGCTGTTCTGGGATTGGGTCGGGGGGCGCTATTCGGTCTGGTCGGTGATCGGCCTGCCGATCGCGCTGTTGCTGGGAATGGCCGGTTTTCGCCAGTTTCTGGCCGGCGCGCACGCCCTGGATACCCATTTTCGCACGGCCCCCCTAGCCGACAATATGCCGGTGCTGCTGGCGGTGCTGGGGATCTGGAACCACAACTTTCTCGGTACTCGCGGCCACGCCGTGCTCCCCTACGATGGCCGGCTTAAATTTCTGCCCAACTATCTGACCCAGCTGGAGATGGAGAGCAACGGCAAGTCGGTCAACCGTGACGGCGAATCAGTGGATTATGATACCTGCCCGATCACCTGGGGAGAGGTCGGCCCCAATGCCCAGCATGCGTTCTTTCAGCTGTTACACCAGGGCACTCAGCCGGTCAGTTGCGATTTTATCGCGCCAGTGCTGCGCTACCGTAGCAGCACGGTTGCCGGTACTCGGGATCAGCTGCAACAGCAACAGCAACTATCCCTGGCTAACTGTCTGGCGCAATCGCGGGTGCTGATGCTCGGTGATCAGGCGCTGACGGCGCAGGAGCAGGCTCGGTTATCCCGCAATGATCAGCGCTATCCCGGTAATCAGGTCTCGAGTACCCTGTTGATGGAGGCCCTGACGCCCTTTTCTCTGGGGCAGCTGGTGGCGCTCTACGAGCATAAAGTGTTCGTACAGGCGGTGATCTGGGAGATCAATCCGTTTGATCAATGGGGGGTGGAGTTGGGCAAGCAGATCGCCCATCAGACCAGCACCGCTATCGAGGACCCCGAGTACCGTTTTGACGAAAGCTCGACCGATGGTCTGCTGGGGTTTATCCGCAAGGTTGCCGGGCAGCAGCCAGGTTCAGGATCAGGATCAGGGTTTGAATCAGGAGAGCAGCACTAGATGCGAGTTTCAGTATACGGATCAGGGCTGACTGCGCTGGTCACCGCCTGGGCGCTGGCCGATGTCGGTAACGAGGTGCGGGTGCTGCCGGGCAGTGCAACCTCGCAGGCGGAGCTGTTACGCCTGGCGTTACCCTTTGATGAACCCGGCCTGACCGAGCGGTTGCAGCAGCAGCTCAGTAGCGGCCGTCTGCAGTGGGCCGAGTCGGAGGCCCAGGCGTTTTTGCATGCCGAGATCCACTGTCTGGCCTTAGAGACCGATGAGCTGGCCTTTGCCGAAGGTCTGCTGGCACGCTTGGCGCTGGCGGCCAGTATCCCCATCACCCTGATCAATCAGAGTACCTTCCCGGTGGGCAGTACCCAGCGCTTACAGCAGTTGATGTGCAAGCACCGGGCGGAGCAGGGCTTCAATCAGCAAGGCATGGATCAGCAAGGCATGGATCAGCAAGGAAGAGAGCCGCAGGTGGCCTGTTTGTCGTTGCCCAGTTTTCTGCAGGAGGGTGCCGCGATTCAAAACTTTACCCGCCCCTCGCGGATCCTGTTAGGCAGGGATAATGACGCAGGCCTGACGCGCGCGCGCGAGCTGTTGCGGCCCTTCAATCGTAACTATGATCAGTGGCTGCTGATGTCGACCCGTGAGGCGGAATTTTCCAAGTATGCGATCAACGGCATGCTCGCGACCAAGCTCAGCTTTATGAATGAGATGGCCAACCTGGCCGATCAGCTGCAGGTGGATATCGAACAGGTGCGCAAGGGTGTGGGGTCCGATTCGCGTATTGGCTATGACTATATCTACCCGGGCTGTGGTTTTGGCGGCTTGAGTTTTTCCGAGGATGTGATGCAGCTGGCCAAGACCGTGGAGCACTGCGTCGAGGATTCCACCCTCATGAGTGCGGTGCTGGAAACCAATCGCCAGCAGAAAGAACTACTGTTCCGCAAACTCTGGCAGTACTGGCAGGCAGATCTGAACGGTAAGACGGTAGCCCTCTGGGGAGCGGCGTTTAAGCCGGGTACCGACAGGATCGATAATGCGCCCAGCCTGGAGCTGATGCAGGCGCTCTGGGCTCAGGGCGTTAAGGTTCGGCTCTACGATCCTAAAGCCATGGGCCGGGTCGAGCAGCGTTTTGGCCCGCGGAAGGATCTGCTCTGCTGTGCCGATCCTTACCAGGCACTCGAGGGCGCCGATGCGCTGCTGATCGCGACGGAGTGGAAGGAGTTCTGGAGTCCTAATTTTGCTCGGATCGCCACCCTGATGCCCAGTAAACTGATTCTCGATGGCCGTAATATCTACGACCCCGGCTATATGAGATCCCTGGGATTTAATTACCTGGGCATCGGTCGGGCGAGTTCGTTCTCCGCCAGTCAGACCCTCAGCTCCAGCTCACTCAGCGTAAAGGAATAACTATGCCTAATCAGGTGCGTACCTGTGTGTTTCCGGTTGCAGGTCTTGGGACTCGATTTCTGCCAGCCACCAAGGCGGTGCCTAAGGAGATGCTGACGGTGGTGGATAAACCGCTGATCCAGTACGGGGTCGAAGAGGCGGTGAGCGCTGGCTTGACACGCATCTGCCTGATTAATGGCCGTCATAAGCAGGCGATCGAGAATCACTTCGACCGCAATGTCGAACTGGAGCAGCAGCTTGCTGGCAGCGCCAAGGCCGAGTCGCTGGTGGGGATCAACAGCCTGATCGACCGCTGCCAGGTGACCTCTGTCCGCCAACTGCAGGCCAAGGGCCTGGGCCATGCGATAGGCTGTGCCGAAACCGTGGTCGGTAACGAGCCCTTTGCGGTGCTGCTGCCCGACGATCTCTGTGTTAACCCCCAGGGTGAGAGCGTCCTGACCCAGATGGTCGCGCTCTATGAGCAGTACCAGTGCTCGATCGTTGCCATCGAAGAGGTACCGATGGATCAGGTGGACAAGTACGGCGTGATTGCCGGCGTCGAAGAGGCACCCGGGGTCTATAGGATCCGTTCGATGGTCGAAAAGCCGGCTCCCTCAGAGGCGCCAAGTAATCTGGCGATCATCGGCCGTTACCTGCTGACGCCGGATATCTTCGCACTGCTCGCCACTACCGAGCCGGGTAAGGGTGGCGAAATTCAGATCACCGACGCGCTGCTCAAGCAGGCCGAGCAGGGGCGAGTCATAGGGTTCAAGTTTCAGGGACGGCGGTTCGACTGCGGCAGCGTGCCCGGCTATGTCGAGGCCACTAACTACTGTTTCGAGAATTTCTACGCCGACCCCATTAAACACAAGGGCTAAGGCAGCACCTTCTTATAAGGTTTAACCACCACCTTGGCATAGACGCCGGCCGTTATATAAGGGTCGGCATCGGCCCAGCGCTGCGCGGCATCCAGCGACTCAAATTCGGCTATCACCAGAGACCCGGTAAAGCCTGCGGGACCGGGATCTTCACTGTCGATCGCCGGATGAGGGCCGGCCACCAGCAGGCGCCCCGCATCTTTAAGTGCCAGCAGGCGTGCGACATGATCGGGGCGCGCGGCCAGGCGTTTTTCTAACGAATTTTCAACATCTTCACTAATGATGGCGTAATACATTGCGCTTCTCTTCTTAGGTGGCGGTGGCGGTGACTAAAAACAAAGAATGGTGCGAAAGAATGGGGTCAAAGAATGGGGTCGGAGTGCTTTAAAAAACAAAGCACTCCGCCCCCATTAAACCTATTTGTCCTGCTCGATCACCGGGGCAGAATCGGTATCATCATCGTCTTTCTCGCTGATGTGCCGACTCAGGTAAATCCCTTGCAGAATGATAAAGATCAGGGTCAGTCCGAGCATGCCAAACAGCTTAAAGTTGACCCAGGCCTCCTCGCTCAGCGTCTTGACAACATAGAGGTTGAGGATGCCCATAGCGATAAAAAACAGTACCCAGGCCAGATTAAGCCGGGTCCAGATCACTGCGGGCAGCGCCACGGCGCTCTCCATCATTCGCTGCACCAGGGGTTTGGCGCCGATAAACTGACTACCCAGGAAGGCCACCGCAAACAACCAGTTAACCACGGTCGGCTTCCATTGGATAAAGGTCTTGTCCTGTAGCAATACGGTGGCACCACCCAGCACGATCACCAGTGCCAGGGTCACCAGTTGCATCTTTTCGATCTTGTGGGTGCGCATCCAGGTGAACAGCATCTGAATAATGGTGGCGGGAATCAGCACGGCGGTGGCGAGGATGATATCACCGGTATATTTGTAGACGCCGAAAAAAATCGCGATCGGTAAAAAATCAAACAGCAGCTTCATAAAGGGGTCCAATGGCAGTCGAGGGGTAAGGCTATGAGTGTGATCAGTATAAAGAGTTCAGGGGCAGCCTGTCAGGCTAAACACGGATCTACTCCGCAAAGCCGCTTATCTTAAGGTAGAAGGGGATCGTTTTGCACGCTATTCTCCGACAGGCTGCTGGCACACGCCTATCGGCTTAAGCCAAAAACCAGTATCCTGAGGCGTTGTACCAGGTTCTACTTTCCATACTTAGACTTCAGGTTATCCCATGCTGCCCGCCATAGATCTGCATAGCCATACTACCGCTTCCGACGGCGGCTTGTCGCCAACCGCCCTGGTCGAGATGGCAGCCGCCAAGGGGCTGCAGTATCTGGCCATTACCGATCATGACACCTGCGAGGGCCTGGATGAGGCGCGGATCGCGGCGCGCGAGCATGGCATCGGCCTGGTGGCGGGGATCGAACTCTCGACAACCTGGGCCAATTGCGGCATCCATGTCGTGGGTTTGGGCATCGACGATAAGCATCCTGCGCTGCTGGACGCGGTGGCCGAGCAGGCGCAGGCGCGGGCGCTGCGCTCGATCGAAATCGATCAACAGCTCGAGCAGCGCGGTATGCCCGGGGTGATGGAGCGGGCGCGCACCTTTGCCAGCGGCGACTCACTGGGGCGACCGCATTTTGCCCGGGCGATGGTCGAGATGGGTTACGTGGCTTCCGAACCTGAGGCGTTTAAGCGTTATCTGGGTTCCAAGCGAGCGGGTGATGTCCGCTGTCACTGGCCGTCCATGGAGAAGGTGATCGGCTGGATAGTGGCTGCCGGTGGGATCGCCGTGGTGGCACATCCGCTTAAATACGACCTGAACTGGACTCGGCTAAGGCTGATGATGGCCGACTTTGTGGCATTGGGCGGCGGGGGGTTAGAGGTCAGTTATGGCGGCGAGAAGCCCAACCGGGTGATCGATCTGGTGCGCCTGGCGCAGCATTTTAAGCTGAAGATGTCGGTCGGCAGCGATTACCATCGGCCAGAGTTTCACTGGACCTCTCTGGGTAAGTATCCGCCGCTCAAGGGTGACATAGATCCGATCTGGACGGCACTGGGGATCGAGCTGCAGCCGCGAGCAGTGCTGTAAAAAGGGGTCTATGTAAAAAGTGTAAAAGGGGTCTGTAAAAGGGGTCGGAGTCATTTTATAAAAAAATGACTCCGACCCCTTTTCAGGTTCTAGGCCCCTCTGATTGCCGCCAGCAGTCCCTGCAGCGGATGGGCGAGCTGCTGCTGATCCATGCGCTTGACCTGGCTGCGACACGAATAGCCGGTAGCGACTAGGGTGGTGGCCGGGCTGTTATCGAGCGGCGGCAGGTTATGTTCGGCGATCTTTACCCCCCAACTCAGGCTGTAAATCTTCTTCGAGGTCTCCTGGTTGGCCGCCTCATGGCCATAAGTACCCGCCATGCCGCAGCAGCCCAGATTCTGATGCACGAGTTCCAGACCCAGCGCGCCGAATACCCGTTGCCACTGGGCCACGGCACCCGGTGCGTTGGTGCGTTCGGTGCAATGGGCTAGCAGCTGAAACCGCTGCGGGGGCAGATTTAGCGTCAGGGTCTGCAGCTGCGCCTGCTGGCTGTCCAGCCACTCCTGCAGCAGTAGTACGGGGGGGATCTCCATCTCTGGCAGGGTCTTGGCATATTCCTGACGGTAGCTCAGGGTCATCGACGGATCGATTCCCACCAGCGGAATCCCTGAGGTGGCCAGGGCCTGCAGCCGCTCGGCGCTGGCGCGGGCGGTGCGTTCAAACTGGGTCAGGAAACCATGCACATGCAGGGGTTTGCCGTTGGGGCTGAAGGGCGCGACCAGCACCTCGAAACCGAGGCGGCGCAGCAGGTCACAGCAATCGACCACCAGCGGGGTTTCGAAGTAGCTGGTAAAGGCATCCTGCACCAGGATGACCGCGCGAGCACGACGTTCCTTAGACAGTGCTTGCAGCGAGGTCTCGTTGGCCCAGGGGATTCCATGACTCTCGAGCCCCTGTTTGAGCGAAGGGCTGCAGATCTGCGGGCTGTCGACCATGCCTAGCTGCTTTTTCAGCAGGCGTTGGCTGGTCGTGTTGGTCATCAGCCAGTTGTAGGGTGCGGGCCAGCGCGCCAGCCAGGGGATCATAAACTCCAGCGTGCCCACCATGTAATCCTTTAGCGGCCGCAGGTAGCGGCCGTGGTACAACGACAGAAACTCAGAACGAAATTCGGGCACGTTGACCTTGATCGGACACTGGGAGACGCAGGACTTACAGGCCAGGCAGCCCTGCATGGCATCATAGACTTCATGAGAAAAATCGTACTCGCCTCGACGCTGGTGCCAGCTGTTGCGGATCTTAGCGGGCAGGTTCTGCCAGAACGGCGTCAGCTTGAGTTTACGGCTCTCGGTCTTGGCGTTGCTGCCGTTGTTGCTGAGCTGGCGTAGCCATTCACGCACCAGCGATGCTCGACCCTTGGGGGTGTGAATTCGCTGCCGGGTGCCTTTCCAGGAGGGACACATGGCATCATCGGGATCGTAGTTGTGGCAGGCACCATTGCCGTTGCAGTTGAGGGCACTGTCGAACTGTTCGCGCACCGCCACCGGAATCTGGCGGTCGTGCTGGCCGCGGGTCGGGACGCCGTCGATCCGCAAGAGCTCGGCGCCGCTGTCGAGCGGCGTACAGATCTTGCCGGGGTTAAGCTGGTTGTGCGGGTCGAAGCCGGCCTTGAGTTGCTGCATGCAGCGATACAGCTGGGGGCCGAACAGTTCGGGGGAATATTCCGAGCGGATCCCCTTGCCGTGCTCCCCCCAGAGTAGGCCTTTGTATTTGGTGGTCAGCGCCACGACCTGGTCGCTGAGGGTGCGGATCAGCGCCTCCTGCAACGGATCTTTCATATCGATCGCGGGGCGCACGTGCAGTACGCCGGCATCGACGTGGCCGAACATGCCGTACTCCAGCCCCTGGCCATCGAGCAGGGCGCGAAATTCGGCGATGTAATCGGCCAGATTTTCCGGCGGCACGGCGGTGTCTTCGACAAAGGGGATCGGGCGGGCATCGCCCTGAGCGTTGCCCAGCAGGCCGACCGATTTCTTGCGCATCCCCCAGATCTTGTTGATCTCGCTCTGGCCAAAAGCGACGGTGTATCTGAAGCTCTTGCCTGCCTGGCCCTGGCTGGCGTCGAGCTGCCCGGTCAGTCGCTGGACCTGCTGTTGCAACGCGGCTTCATCGTCGGCGATAAACTCGACCAGATTGATCCCCTGGATACTGCGCTGGTCGGTCTTGGGGAAATAGTCGCTGACGTTATCCCAGACGATATCGGCCATTGCCAGGTTGAGGACCTTGGAATCGATGGTCTCTATCGATGCCGGGGCGCTCTGCATCAGCGCCTGGGCATCGCGCAGGGCATCGTTGAAGCTGTCGTATTGCAGGTTGATCAGGGCCGCGTGTTTGGGGATCGGCAGCAGGTTGAGCTTGGCCTCACTGATAAAGGCCAGGGTGCCCTCGCTGCCGCAGAGCAGCGAATTAAGATCGAAGCGTCCCTGGGCATCGCGCAGATGGGCCAGGTCGTAACCGGTCAGGCAGCGATTGAGCTTGGGAAAACGGCTCTCGATCAGTTCGGCATGGTCTTGGCTGATCTGATCGGCCAGCCGATGCAGCTCGCCGACCCGGTCATCGCGCTGCTGGATCTCGGCCAAGGATTCCGCATCCAGAGGTTCGGAGTGCCAGGTGCTACCATCGAGCAGCACCGACTCCAGCTCCAACACGTGATCACGGGTCTTGCCATAAAGGCAGGAACCCTGGCCGCTGGCGTCGGTGTTGATCATGCCGCCGAGGGTGGCGCGGTTGCTGGTCGATAACTCCGGCGCAAAGAACAGCCCGTAGGGCCTGAGTGCGGCGTTGAGCTGATCCTTGACTACCCCGGTCTGCACTCGCACCCAGCGCTGCTCGGCATTGATCTCCAGGATCTGATTCATATGTTTGGACAGGTCGACGATCAGGCCATCGGTCAGCGACTGGCCGTTGGTGCCGGTGCCGCCGCCTCGAGGGCTGAGGCTGATCTGAGAGAAGTCACGCTGGTTGGCCAGACGGGCGATCAGGACCAGATCGGCCTGGTTACGCGGATAGATAACTCCCTGTGGCAGCAGCTGATAGATGCTGTTATCGGTTGCCAGTACCACGCGGTTGGCGTAGTCGGGGCTGAGTTCGCCGCTAAACCCCTGGGCACGCAGGGCGTCGATAAAGTGGAGATAACGCCCCTGGACAGGGTTGATTTCGGCAAGTCTTGGGATCATGGCTAGCTCTCGGCGCTTATAACAGAGGCATGATTGTACCAGTAAAACCATCCCTATCTATTTCTGCAGGGCATGTAGGCTGGGATGCAATCCCGGCAATCCCCCCCCCATCATTCATCAATAGCTGGGATTGCATTCCAGCCTACCGCGTTGTAGGTCGGCGTTTTGTAGGTTGAATGTATTCCGACAAGGCTAACGCGTATAATCGACGCCCCTGTTTTCTTTCGCTAAAAGGCGTCAACTTATCGGATTCTCTGTGAATGATCCCCTGCAACTTCTGGCCAGCGAGATTGATCTGTGTCTGATCTCTGACCGGCGCGAGCTGCGCCAACTATGGCAGGGGATTGCGCGTAATGCTCGGGCCAATAAACCCTTTGATCGGCTGCGGCTGAAATTTCTGCAACGGGTCGCGCAGTCGCAGCAGCGGGTGGAGCCGTTGTTGGCGCCGATCGTGCCGCGCTACGACGACCAGCTGCCGATCTGCCAGAAGCGTGAGGAGATCCTGGCGCTGATTCGCGATAATCAGGTGTTGGTGCTGGCGGGGGAGACGGGCTCGGGTAAGACCACCCAGTTGCCCAAGTTTCTGTTGGAACTGGGGCGCGGCACCTTCGGGCTGATCGGCCATACCCAGCCACGGCGTCTGGCCGCACGCGCGGTGGCGACCCGAATCGCCGAGGAGCTGGGCGAGCCGCCGGGCAAGAGTGTCGGCTATCAGGTGCGTTTCGATGCCACCACCGGGGATTCGACCCGCATCAAGTTGATGACCGATGGCATCCTGCTCGCCGAGGCGCAGCATGACCGGCTGCTAGAAAAGTACGACACCCTGATTATCGACGAGGCGCATGAGCGCAGCCTCAATATCGACTTCCTGCTCGGCTATCTCAAACGCCTGCTGCCGCAGCGTCCGGATCTGAAGGTGATTATCACCTCGGCCACCATCGACGTGCAGCGCTTCTCCCACCACTTTGATAATGCGCCGGTGCTGGAAGTATCGGGCCGCGCCTATCCGGTCGAGGTGCTGTACCGTCCTGCCGAACAGCAACAAGAGCAGCAACAAGAGCAGCAACAAGAGACGCAACCAGAGCAAAAAAAAGAACAGAAAAAAGAGCAGAAGAATGAGTCCCGCCAAGCCGATGCCGATGAGCAGGCCCTGAGTCTGCCGCAACGGGTGGTGGCCGCGCTGGCAGAGATCGAGGCGCGCGAAAGGGCAGGGCTAGGTCCTAAGCTGGGCGATGTGCTGGTGTTCCTCAGCGGTGAACGGGAGATCCGCGAAGTGGCAGAGCAGTTGCGCAAGGCCGCGGGAGCCCGGCAGTTGCGCGATATTCAGATATTGCCGCTCTATGCGCGCCTGAGTCGAGCAGAGCAGAACAAGATCTTTAACCCCGCAGGACGAGGTCGGCGGGTGGTGCTGGCCACCAACGTCGCCGAGACCTCGCTGACGGTGCCGGGGATCCGCTATGTCATCGATAGCGGGCTGGCACGGATCAGCCGCTACAGCGTGCGCTCCAAGGTGCAGCGCTTGCCGATCGAGGCGATATCCCAGGCCAGTGCCAATCAGCGCAAGGGCCGTTGTGGGCGGATCGCGTCCGGGATCTGCATCCGTCTGTATGCCGAGGATGACTTTAACCTGCGTCCTGCGTTTACCGATCCCGAGATCATGCGCACCAACCTGGCGGCGGTGATTCTGCAGATGGAGGCCCTGCGCCTGGGCACGATGGAACTGTTCCCCTTTATCGATCCACCCGATTCGCGCCAGATCCGCGATGGGGTGATCCTGCTCGAAGAGCTGGGAGCGATCCGCGATGACAAGCTAACCGCGCTGGGGCAACAGCTGAGTCGGCTGCCGGTGGACCCGCGCATCGGCCGCATGGTCATCGAGGCCGCTAACCAGAACTGCTTGAAAGAGGTGCTGGTGGTTGCCTCGGTACTGGGGATTCAGGATCCGCGTGAGCGGCCCGCCGATAAACGGCAGCAGGCCGACGAGAAGCACCGCGAGTATCAGGATCCGGAGTCCGATTTCAGCAGTTACCTCAACCTCTGGAACCTCTTTGAACAGCAGCGCCAGGAACTGAGCCAGGGCCAGCTGCGCAGCTATTGTCAGAAGCAGTTCCTGTCGTTTATGCGGATGCGGGAATGGCGTGATCTGCACCGGCAGCTGCACCTGGCCTGTAAGGCGATGGGCTTAAAAGAAAATGCGACGCCCGCCGGTTATGAGGTGCTGCACCGGGCGCTGCTGGCCGGCTTGCTCAGTCATATCGGCTGCAAGCAGGAGAATCGCGAATATCTGGGGGCGCGCAACCGTAAATTTATGCTGTTTCCCGGGTCGAGCCTCTCCAAGGGCAAGGCCAAGTGGATGATGGCGGCCGAGCTGACCGAGACCAGCCGGCTGTTTGCCCGCACCGCGGCCAAGATCGAACCGAGCTGGATCGAGCCGTTGGCACCCCATCTGCTCAAGCGCAGTTATGGCGAGCCGCACTGGGAAAAGCGCGCCGCCCAGGTCATCGCCCACGAGAAGGTGACCCTCTATGGGCTGGTGATTATCCCCAGTCGCAAGGTCAACTTTGGCGCCATAGATCCCGAGCAGGCGCAGCAGATCTTTATCCGCTCGGCGCTGGTCGAGGGCGAATTCAACACCCAGGCCGCCTTCTTTAGCCATAACCGCCAGCTGTTGGAGGAGGTCGCCGCCCTGGAGGATAAGACTCGGCGCCGCGATATCCTGGTCGATGAGGAGCAGCTCTATGAGTTCTATCGCGAGCTGCTGCTCAAGCAGGGCGGTGAGCGAGTGGTGAATGGCGCGGCCTTTGAGAAATGGCGCAAGACCCTCGAAAAGCAGGATCCCAAGGCGCTGTTTCTGACCAAAGAGGCGCTGATGCGTCAGGGCA
>JBLHND010000064.1:0-17528 GCA_047622605.1 Motiliproteus sp.
CTTGTCGGATGTAGTGATGGGTGAATGATGGGGTATTGCTGGGATTGCATCCCAGCCTACGGCCCGCTGATTTTACGTTCTGAGCGTTCGGTAACTGAAAGAGCTGCGACAGAGTGGTGACGATACCTTGGCACAGGGTGGGCAAAACGCAAGACTTGACCCCCTCCTGTAAGGCCTGACCCCAGCCTCCCAGGCGATCTTTTGCAGCTGCTGTGCTACAAGATTATAAGATCGCCGGGGGCCCTGCTCCCACAAGAGTTCTGTTCCCTTGTATAAAATTTAAGCGATTAGATCAGTAGTAGTTGTTCGATATCAAGATTTAGAGCAGCGCCGGGCATTCGAGTGTTTAACCCAGCGATAACGTGCAGGGTCAACTTTAAACAGGTGAATACGGATCTCATCTTGGGTGGTTGTATCTGCATGCATAAAAATACTCCGTGGTCGCTATCAATCGCTTGCTCACTTGCCCCACGTTCTAAGCCGGGAAGCCGGGGTCAGGCCTTACATTTGACATGCAAAGCGTAAGGCCTGCCCCCAGCCTCCTTGCTAGACCTGACGCTGTTTACGTGTGATAAGAATAACGTGCGTTATATATGTTACTCTTTGAGCATACGCAGCTTATAAAATAGTTTTTTAGTTTTACATATTTAAACGGAATGGGGAAAGTTATGGTTTTCTACGAATATGAAATTGATGATCAAATGGAAAATGAAGACGATCTGGATGGCTTGGACTTTGGAAGTGCAGAAGACTTGGTTATCAGTAATTCTGATTGGACTGTTGATACGGTAATATCGCAGGTGAAAAAAGGTAATATATTTCTTGACCCTAACTTTCAGCGAAGAGACGCATGGACTAATCAAAGGAAAAGTAAGTTTATTGAATCGCTTTTTCTTGGTATCCCTATACCACAGCTAGTATTATCAGAATTACCAAGCCAAAAGGGGCGGTATATAGTGCTTGATGGTAAGCAGCGCTTAATTACATTAATGCAATTCGCTTCTAATGAACCAGACAAATATGGTTCTTTAAGAATTGGTAAGCTTGAAATACGAAAAGATTTATCCGGAAAGACATTGAGTAAAATGCTTGATAGCGGTATAGATCTTGATGTCTTTGAAAATCAGCCAATAAGAACAGCAGTTATAAAAAACTGTAAGAATGAAAATTTTCTATATCATATATTCTTAAGGCTAAACACAGGAAGCCTGCCTCTTTCCACTCAAGAACTTAGGCAGGCCCTCAATGCGGGTACTGTAACTCAGTATCTTGATGATAAATCAGCTGAAAGTGACTGTATGAAGCAGATTTTTAATACAACCAAACCTGACTTTAGGATGAGAGATGCAGAACTATTGCTCAGGTATTTTTCATTTAGATTTAGAATTAAAAAATATAAAGGAAATCTTAAGATTTTCATGGATGAATCATTAAAAGAATTTGATGAAAACTGGGTCTTTTACAAAGATAAGCTTGATAGCGCTTTTGTTGATTTAGAAAAATCTCATTCTTTGGCGGTTAAGGTTTTCGGTGACGATGTTTATCAAAAATGGAACGGTAACAAATAAGAAGGGAGATTTAATCGAGCTATTTTTGATTGTATAATTCTTTCATTTTCACATAGCGGCGTGATAAATAATTTTGATGACATTAATTCTAAAGAAATTGAACCTGCTTTCAGGCGCCTATCTACAGATTCACCTGAATTCGTAACCTCTACCGTACAAACAACCAAAAGTATAGGAGCTGTTTCTGAGAGAATATCTGCTTGGAACAAGGAAATGAACAAGATTATGGGTGCGAATATTTTGCCCGAGTTGGTTGTGCGGAACGGCTCTATCAGTATCGTTGGTGGGAATGTTTAAG
The DNA here is from genome assembly GCA_047622605.1 of Motiliproteus sp. Lineage (GTDB taxonomy): Bacteria > Pseudomonadota > Gammaproteobacteria > Pseudomonadales > Balneatricaceae > Motiliproteus. The sequence goes on from JBLHND010000064.1 coordinate 1,867, forward strand.
TGGCAAACTCGATATTATTTATAAGATTAGTCAAGGCCATTGAGTCATTGAATATAAATTTATTGCCTGCGTTCAGCCCTACCGCAGACTATAATACACAGCAGATTGATATGACGCGAGGCTATAAACTACTTGTTCATGCGGAACTGGAAAGCTACTTTGAAGAGGTGACAAAGAAACTAATAAATGCGCAATTAGATAGATGGAGGAATAAAAAAGAATTTACATTAACTTCTGTATCTCTTGTCGCTACATATAAGATTCCACTTGAAGAATTCGAATCGGAGATGTCGTCAAAAAAAACATCTAAGCTTCATGGTTCAATAGACCAAATGATAGAGAGTTCGACAACAGAGTTTAATAGATTGGTAAGTAATAATAATGGGATTAAAGTTGAAGATCTAAAAAGGCTTTTAATCCCTACTGGAATATTTTTTGATGAACTTGATGATATTTCTTTGGCTGCGATAAATGATTTTGGAAAAGAAAGAGGTGCTGTTGCACATTCATCTATAAATACTACAAAACATATACCTGACCCTAAAACAGAAAGCACTAAGGTTAATGGTACTATTCTTTCTTTTGTAGAAGACTTAGATTCTAAGCTTGTTGATCTTGAACCTTCCTTGGCGGATGGCGCGAAGTACGAAGTGATTATTAGTAGCCATCCACATGGTTTTTACGTGTCATCATTTTTGCCTGTTGAAAAAACACAATTTATAGAAAATCTTAGGTCTTTACATACAGATTTTACGATTACATCGATCGGTCCAAATAATAATGGTGGGGATACAGTTCACGTTATAATGAAGATGTATGTGCCAACTAGGCGTGTTTTAGCTGCATTGTACTAACAGTATATATCGTTATTTTTATCGTAGTGTTTATCATTTGCAATGGTGGTCTCGTTTGAGTTTTTACGAATTTATTGTAATAACTTAAATAATATAAATTTATTGGTCGAGTTTATTCCTCCTTTGTGAAAGCAACAGGGTCAGGTGTTTTATTTTTTCTGCTTATATTTTAAGATCAGATTACGAGAGCGAAACACAAGACTGCCCCCGTTATTCTTCACATGCGGGGTTTTGTTAAGGCTATGTCACAGTTAGTTGCTGTAGGATTACCCGTAAAGCTAAGCCTAGATACGGCCGCGCGAACCGCATCAATCAAGAAGTCACATTTGTCCTCTTTCTGCGCAGGCATTGCGACACTGGCTGATGCGGTTCGTGCCTCACCACATCCTACGTTGAGCCATTCGATCAATAAGTAGTGCAGTCGTACTCTTGGTTCTTCGCTTCCGAACGACCGCAAGCCGCAAAACCAGTCAGAATAGATCCGTGCTGTTCACAACAACTGACTAAGACGCCCACAAAAAAGCCCCGTCGATGACGAGGCTTTTCTGTTTGTTCGGTGGTACCAGTGGGCGGACTCGAACCGCCACGCCTTTCGGCAACGGATTTTGAATCCGTCGTGTATACCAATTTCACCACACTGGCCCTAAGAGGCGTGTATTATAGGCAGCTTTTAACGCAGGTCAACGCCTGCGTGCGGCAGATTGTTGATTTCTTTGTTCCTATAGAGACAGTTGTATTGGTATGCGTGTTAATGAATTTCATTTTGACCTTCCTGAAGAGTTGATTGCCCGCCATCCGGCGGAGGAGCGCACCGGTAGCCGGTTGCTCTGTGTCGAGGGCGATAGCGGTGCGATGGTGCATCGGGGTTTTGCCGAGTTGTTGGATCTGGTGCGGCCCGGTGATCTGATGGTGTTTAACGATACCCGAGTGATTCCGGCGCGGATGTTCGGGCAGAAGGCGACCGGTGGCAAGATCGAGATGCTGATCGAGCGGGTGATCGATGCCCACCAGGCGCTGGTGCATATACGTTCGAGCAAGTCGCCCAAGCCGGGGGCGAGTCTGCTGCTGGAGGGCCGGCTGGAGGCCGAGGTGACGGGGCGGCGGGGGGCTCTGTTCGAGGTGCGGTTTAAGGGTGAGCGCTCACTACTGAACTGGCTCGATGAGATCGGCCATATGCCGTTGCCGCCCTATATGAACCGTGAAGATCACGAAGCGGATCGCGAACGCTACCAAACTGTTTATAATCGTACCCCCGGTGCGGTCGCGGCACCGACGGCGGGGCTGCATTTTGATGAGCCGTTGCTGCAGGCGTTGCGGGATAAGGGGGTCGATCTGGGGTTTGTGACCCTGCATGTGGGTGCGGGCACCTTTCAGCCGGTGAAGGTGGATACGGTGCTTGAGCACCAGATGCATTCCGAGGCGATCGAGGTCTCAGCGCAGGTTTGTCAGCAGGTGCGCGATACCAAGGCGCGAGGCGGGCGGGTGATCGCGGTAGGGACCACCAGCGTGCGCTGTCTGGAGAGTGCGGCCCGGCAGCACGGCGGTGAGCTGGCGGCGTATGCGGGTGAGACCGATATCTTTATCTACCCCGGCTACCAATTTGCGGTGATCGACTGTCTGGTGACTAACTTTCATCTGCCGGAGTCGACGCTGCTGATGCTGGTCAGCGCCTTTGCCGGGCAGGCGCATATTCGCGATGCTTATGCGGAGGCGGTGGCGCAGCAGTACCGATTTTACAGTTATGGCGATGCGATGTTTTTAACCCGCCGCCACTTTAATGATTCTATCCAGACTGGAGTAACAGGTGACACGTAGCTGTTTTATGAAATATGAGTTGCTGGCGACCGACGGCAAGGCCCGTCGTGGACGGCTGAGTTTTCCGCGTGGCGATGTCGAGACTCCCGCCTTTATGCCGGTGGGTACCTATGGCACGGTCAAGGGGATGCTGCCGCGTGATATAGAGGCGACTGGGGCGCAGATGATCCTGGGTAATACCTTCCATCTGATGCTGCGTCCCGGGACCGAGGTGGTGCGCGAGCACGGCGATCTGCACGACTTTATCCAGTGGCAGGGGCCGATCCTGACCGATTCGGGTGGCTTTCAGGTGTTCAGCCTTGGGGCGATGCGCAAGATCAGCGAGCAGGGGGTTAAGTTTCAGTCGCCGGTCGATGGCGCCAAGGTCGAGCTGACGCCAGAGCGGTCGATGCAGGTGCAGCGCGAGCTGGGCGCGGATGTGGTGATGATCTTTGATGAGTGCACCCCGTACCCAGCCACCGAGGCGGAGGCTGCCGAGTCGATGCGGCTGTCGCTGCGCTGGGCTAAGCGTTCCAAGGAGGCGCATGGCGATAGTCCGGCGGCGCTGTTCGGGATCGTGCAGGGCGGCATGTTCGAGTCGCTGCGGGAGGAGTCGCTGGCGGGGCTGGCCGAGATCGGTTTTGACGGCTACGCGATCGGCGGGCTGTCGGTGGGCGAGCCCAAAGACGAGATGATGAAGGTGCTCGATCATGTCACGCCGAAGATGCCGGCCGATCGCCCTCGCTATCTGATGGGGGTCGGTAAGCCGGAGGATCTGGTCGAGGGGGTGCGTCGCGGGGTCGATATGTTCGATTGCGTGATGCCGACCCGTAACGCCCGTAACGGTCATTTGTTCGTGTCCGACGGCGTGGTCAAGATTCGCAATGCGGCCCATCGCCAGGATACCTCGCCGCCGGATGCCGACTGCGATTGTTATACCTGTCAGAATTTCAGCCGCGCCTATCTGCACCATCTGGATAAGTGTAAGGAGATGCTGGGTGCGCAGTTAAATACGATTCACAACCTGCGTTACTACCAAAACCTGATGAGCGGATTGCGAAGCGCCATTGAACAGGGTAAATTGTCCGACTTTGTGACTAATTTCTACCGCAGGCGCGGTCTGGATGTTCCAGAACTCGAATAAGGGCGGGTTGAGTCCGTTACCACAATCCGATTTATAAACTTTTTAGGAGACTTTAATGAGCTTTTTTATCTCTCCCGCTATGGCTGAAGCCGGTGCGGCATCTGCAGGTCCGTTTGGCGATCTGTCCGGCCTGATCTTTCTAGTCGGTTTTGCGGCGATCTTTTACTTTATGGTATGGCGTCCCCAGAGCAAGCGCGCTAAAGACCACAAGGCTTTGGTTGCCGGTATGGCGAAGGGTGACGAAGTCGTGACCAGTGCAGGCCTGATCGGTAAGATCATCAAGGTCAGCGATGACTATGTGGTATTGAGCGTGTCAGAGACTGTCGAGCTAACGTTCCAGAAGATGCACATTCAGGCGATGCTGCCTAAGGGTACTATTAAGGACGTCTAAACGTTCTGAGTCCTGTTACAAACGCCACTCCCGGCGGTTCCGGGAAGTGGCGTTTTGTTTTTTTAAATATCGTAATTAAATCAAACTATTACGGTATTTTGTCGCGAGGAGTCGAGCGTTATGCTCAATACATACCCACTTTGGAAAAATCTGCTGATTGTGTTGGTGGTGCTGGTCGGTGGGATCTATGCCGCGCCTAACCTGTATCCGGACGATTATGCGGTTCAGGTATCAGGTGCCAGCACGACCACGACGCTGACTCGAGAGACTCTGGATGTCGCCTTAGAGAGCCTGGATCAGACCGGCATCGCGTATCGGGGTGCCGAGGTATTAGAGAGCGGGCTGCTGATTCGAGTCGGTAGTTCAGAGGAGCAGTTGCGTGCCAAGGCCGCTATCGCCCGAGCGCTGGGGAATGAGTATGTCACCGCGTTGAACCTGGCGGCGACCACACCCGACTGGTTGACGGCGATCGGTGCCGGGCCCATGAAGCTGGGCCTGGATCTGCGTGGCGGGGTTCACTTCCTGATGGAAGTGGATATGGCGGCAGCCGTCGGGCAGCGGCTGGATGTCTATGTCAGCGAGATCAAGACTAAGCTGCGCAGCGAGCGGATCCGCTATCGCAGTGTTGAACACAGTAAAGATGGCAGCCTGGCGATTAAATTCGCGTCCCTGGAAGCGCGTGATCAGGGCCACGAGCTGCTGAGTGACGAGTATCGCGAGTTCCGGCTGAGTGATACCGAGACTCAGGCGGGATTCTTCCTGGGTGTGAGTCTGCTACCGTCCAAGATCTCGGAGATCGAGGAATATGCGATCAAGCAGAACCTGACGACGATTCGTAACCGGGTCAACGAGTTGGGCGTGGCCGAACCTCTGGTGCAGCGTCAGGGTTCAAATCGGATCGTGATTCAGTTGCCTGGGGTGCAGGATACCGCTGCCGCCAAGCGAATCCTGGGTAAGACCGCCAACCTGGAGTTCCGACTCGAGGCCGCGCCTGACGCGCCGCGTTCGAGTCTTGAGAGTTATGAGTTTCGCGAAGAGGGCCGCCGCCCTGCCGATATCGAGAGAGACGTGATTATCAACGGTAGCTCGGTCTCCAATGCCCAGGCCAACTTTGATGAGAACGGTCAGCCGCAGGTCTCGATCACGCTCGATTCCAGCGGCGGCAAGCTGATGAACCGGGTCACCCGTAATGCGATCCAACGCCGCATGGCGGTGCTCTTTATCGAGCATAAGAGCCGTACCCGCTATGAGCAGGTGGACGGTGTCGAGGTCGAGAAACGCATTACCTATGTCGAGAAGAAAATTATCTCGCTGGCGACTATTCAGTCGGCGTTGGGTAATAGTTTCCGTATAACCGGGCTTAACGGCGCCGGTGAGTCTACCGAACTGGCGTTGTTGCTGCGCGCGGGTGCGCTGGCCGCACCTATTTACTTCGTTGAAGAGCGTACGGTCGGGCCGAGCCTGGGGCAGCAGAATATCGATCGGGGTGTGATCTCGGTTGAGATAGGTATGGCGCTGGTCTTACTGTTTATGCTGGCGTTTTACAGAGTCTTCGGTCTGGTTGCCAACGTCGCGCTGGTCTTGAACCTGGCGTTGCTGACTGCGGCGATGTCGATGTTATCGGCCACGCTGACGCTGCCGGGAATCGCCGGTATCGTGTTGACGGTGGGTATGGCGGTGGATGCCAACGTGCTGATCTTCTCGCGGATCAAGGAGGAACTCAGAAATGGGCTGCCACCGCAGTCGGCGATCAGCGCCGGTTATGATCGTGCGTTTTCGACCATCTTCGATGCCAACATCACCACGCTGCTGGTGGCGGTGATCCTGTTTGCGGTCGGCACGGGTCCGGTCAAGGGCTTTGCGGTGACCCTGTCGCTGGGGATTATCTTCTCGATGTTTACCTCGATTACGGTAACCCGCGCGCTGATCAATCAGATCTATGGGGGTCGTAAGATCAATAAACTGTCGATCGGCTGGAGGCAATAAGCGATGAAAGACGATGATATTGTTATGAATGAAGAACATCCCCACAGCGCCCCTGAGTATCAGTTCGATTTTATGGCGCTGCGCAAACTGATGGCCGGCGCCTCGATCGCACTGCTGCTGGCAGCGATTATATCTTTGTTTGTCAATGGTTTGCAGTTTGGACTCGACTTTACCGGCGGCTCGCTGGTCGAGGTCGAATACAGCCAGGAACTGCCGATGGAGGTGATCCGTCAGACGCTGGTGACCTCCGGTTATGACTCTGCGATCGTGCAGACCTTCGGCTCGCAGACCGACATCATGGTGCGCCTGGCTCAGACTCATACGGCCAGCCTGGGCGATGATGTGCTGGCGGCGCTCCGTGCCGGCAGCGGCGCGAGTGAAGTGACGCTGCTGCGCTCCGAGTTCGTGGGCGCGCAGGTCGGTGATGAACTGCGTGAGCAGGGCGGCCTGGGGATGTTGTTTGCCCTGGGTGTCGTGATGCTCTACGTGGCGATGCGCTTCCAGCTTAAGTTTTCGGTCGGTGCGGTGGTCGCCCTGATTCACGATGTCGTGATCGTGTTGGGTGTATTTTCGCTGTTCAGGCTCGATTTTGATCTGACCGTATTGGCGGCCGTGCTGGCGGTGATTGGTTACTCGCTGAACGATACCATCGTGGTCTCTGACCGGATACGCGAAAACTTCCGTAAACTGCGCAAGGGCAGTGGCGAGGAGGTGATCAACCTGTCTCTGAATGAGACCCTGGGACGCACCCTGATTACCTCGTTAACGACCCTGCTAGTGTTGCTGGCGCTGTTTTTCTTTGGTGGAGAGATGATTCACGGCTTCGCAACGGCACTGATCATCGGTGTGGTGGTCGGCACGTACTCGTCGGTGTATGTGGCCTCGAACGTGCTGCTGGCGATGAAGGTCGTGCGTGAAGACCTGCTGCCGCCGGTCAAAGAGGATGCGACAGAGGTGGATGAGCGTCCCTAGACCAGAACGCCTGAGGGCGGCCGAATGCCGCCCTTCAGGCCCTAAGCCGCATGTATGTCTGCACTTGATGGCTAAACAGCCATCCTTAAGCAGCCGTCATTGCGCAACCGTCATTGTGCAACAACAATCGTCTGCACTTGATGGCTAAACTGCCATCGTTAAGCAGCCGTGATTGCGCAACAACAATCGTTTGCACTTGATCGCTAAACAGCCATCATTAAGCAGCATGTATCGTCTGTGTATTTGAGGGCTAAGCCGCCACCGCTAAGCAGGACTTATCTTCTGTGTTTGATAGCGAGGCCGCCATCATTAAGCAGCGTTTATCGTCTGATCAGCGCCACCTCTTCTTATCAGACGTCATCCCGGGCCGCGAATGCCGCCCTCTAAAAAGTCGAGAACTATTATGAAACGTGATCCCCACGCAGATCGGGAAGCCAGGAAGTACGAAAACCCTATTCCCAGTCGAGAATTTATTACCGAGGTGCTGACCAAGGCACGTCGTCCTATGACCCATCCGCAGGTCTGCACCGAGCTTAAGATCTCCACCGACGAGCAGATCGAGGCGGTGCGGCGCCGGCTGCGGGCGATGGAACGTGATGGCCAGCTGGTGCATACCCGCAGCGGCGGTTATGGCCTGGCCGAAAAAATGGATCTGCTGGCTGGACGCGTCAGTGGCCATAAAGACGGCTTCGGTTTCCTGATCCCGGACGATGGCTCCGAAGACCTGTATCTGCATAATCGGCAGATGCGCAAACTCTTCGATGGTGATCGGGCGATGGTGCGGGTCGCAGGTCTGGACCATCGGGGTCGGCGTGAAGCCTCGGTGATCGAGGTGCTCGCGCACAATACCCAGCGGCTGGTCGGCCGTTTTGTCGATGATGACGGGGTCGGTTACCTGATCCCTGAAAACGCCCGCATCAGCCAGGACCTGGTGATCGCCGAACAGGATTGGGGCGGGGCTAAGAATGGCCAGTATGTGCAGGCCGATATTGTTCAGCAGCCCAGCAAGGGCCGACCGCGTGCGCGTATTACCGAAATTCTGGGTGAGCATATGGCACCGGGAATGGAGATCGAAGTGGCGATCCGCAGCTACGCGATTCCTAATGTCTGGCCCGACGGGGTCGAGGCCGAAGCGGAACGCTACGGTGCCCAGGTTAGCGAGGCGGACAAGAAGCACCGTGTCGATCTGCGCCATCTGCCGCTGGTCACTATCGACGGCGAAGATGCGCGTGACTTCGATGATGCGGTCTACTGTGAGCCGAAGAAAGGCGGCGGCTGGCGGTTGTTTGTTGCCATTGCCGATGTCTCCCATTACGTCCGGCCGGGGACGGCGCTGGATGCCGAGGGCAACAACCGGGGTAATTCGGTGTATTTCCCCCAGCAGGTCGTGCCTATGCTGCCCGAGGCGCTGTCCAACGGCCTCTGTTCACTGAACCCCCAGGTCGATCGGTTGGCGCTAGTGAGTGAGATGACCATCAGCGCCAAGGGTAAACTCAGTGGCTACCAGTTCTTCGAGGCGGTTATTCAATCCCATGCGCGCCTGACCTATAACCAGGTCGGTGATCTGCTGGAGGCGCCGGACTCGGCTGCCGGACAGCAGGTAGCGCGCCAGTATCCTGCTTTGGTCGGGCATCTGGTCGAGCTGCATAACCTCTATAAGGGCCTGCGCGGGGCGCGGGATGAGCGCGGCGCGATCGATTTTGAAACCACCGATACTCGGATTATCTTCGGTGATGACCGTAAGATCGATCAGATCGTGCCGGTGGTGCGTAACGTCGCCCATAAGCTGATCGAAGAGTGCATGCTGAGCGCCAACGTGGCGACCGCACGCTTTCTGGAAAAAATGAAGATTCCCGCCCTGTATCGAGTCCATCAGGGACCTAAGGCCAAGAAGCTGGAGAATCTGCGTAAGTTTTTGGCAGAGCTGGGGCTCAACCTGCCGGGTGGCGACAAGCCTACCCCGGAAGATTACCAGGTGCTGTTGCAGCAGATCGGTGCGCGTCCGGATGCCACCGTGATTCAGACCATGATGCTGCGGTCGTTATCCCAGGCGGTCTATACCCCCGCTAACGAGGGCCACTTTGGTCTGGCGTATGCGGCCTATGCGCACTTTACCTCGCCCATTCGCCGTTACCCGGACCTGTTGGTCCATAGGGCGATACGCTCGGTAATTCGTGCTAAGCCTGAAGGCGGACTGCTGTCGAAAGTGAAGTCGATGTTCGCCAAGAGTGGCGGCGTGCCGGTGGTTCGGGTCGAAGGCGCTCCGGGTATGGATCCCAGCAAGAGCTATCCCTACGATCTGGCTGCGATGCTGGTACAGGGCGAGCACTGTTCGCGGACCGAGCGTCGGGCCGAGGAGGCGACGCGTGATGTCAGTGCCTGGCTCAAGTGTGAATACATGCGTGATCATATCGGTGATGAGTTCATCGGCGTGATCAGTTCAGTGACCGGCTTTGGTCTGTTTGTCGAGCTCAAGGGCATCCATACCGAAGGTCTGGTGCATGTGACGGCGCTGGCGGGCGATTATTACCACTTCGATATCGCCAAGCAGCGCCTGACCGGCGAACGTACCGGGGTCTCCTACCGTCTGGGTGATGAGCTGCGGGTGAAGGTGGCTCGGGTTGATCTGGATGAGCGTAAGATCGACTTTGAGTTGATCGAAGCCCTGGGTTCTTCACGCAAGCGCACCGGCAAGACGGCCGCCAAGCACGAGCGTGCCGAGACTAAGGGCCCGGCCAAGAAGAGATCACCGCGCAAGCGCAGCGGCACCCGCAATAAGCCGAAACCGACCGCCTCCTAGGGCTTAGAGGCTTAAAGGCTTAGAGGCTTAGAGGCTTAAAGGCTGGCGGGCAGGTAATCGATGACTGCCCCGTCCAGCCTAATCCATAGATAGAGCGCGCTGATCGTCAGCCCTGCCAGCCAGAATCCGCGACGATCGAACGCCACCGGCTTGCGGTCGAAACGGCTGTAGACCAGACAGGTGGCGGCGGCGATCGCCAAACCCAGCAAGATCCCTCCCAGCACATCGCTGAACCAGTGAACCCCCAGATAGAGCCTCGATAAGCCGACGCCGAGTGCCGGCAGTCCCGCCAGCGCGTAAATCAACCAGCGCCAGCGCTTGGGCTGTTGCTGGGCGCTAAAGGCCGCCAGCAGGCTAAAAAACAGGGTGCTGGCGCTGCTGTGGCCGCTGGGGAAACTGAAGGAGGCCAGAGGCTTGAGCAGTATCTCCGGGCGGGGCATGGCAAAACCAAGCTTGAGTAGCGTATTGAGGATGACCAGCGCCGCCATGGCACCCAGCCAGAGCAGGGCCGCAGTGCGGTTGCGGTCGCGAATAAGGCGGATACCCAGTGCCAGACTCAGGAGTGCTATAAGGTCGCTATTGCCGAGTAGGGTCAGGGCCGTCATCCAACGATCCAGTCGCTCCGAGCGGAGCTGCTGCAAGGCCGCCGTCAGGGCCTGATCGATCGGCGTCAGCGGATTACCCAGGGCGACGCTCAGGGCAAGCAGGGCAAAGAGGCCCGTGCTGGCCAGCAATAGCCGCGCGGACCCCAGAGGCCGTTCTCCAGTGCGCGGGCTGCGGAAGGCCTCCAGACGAAGGCGGTCGATGAGGGCGTTCGAGTGTTCTGGCATGTGGGGGATTCTTCAATGCGGCCTAAGTAGGTAGAATAGCGTGCATTCGTCGACAATCCGATCTTTCAGTCTGTTCTCGGCCAGCCTGCCTGTCAGCACTTGGGCTGGCATCGCCTCGGATTGAGATCCACCCCCTTTGTATCAGGAACCAGGAACCGCCTCCGTGAAAGAGATCATTCTTATAACCGTATCCGGTCAAGACAAGCCGGGCGTGACATCGACCATTACCGAGATCCTGGCGCGCTATCAGGTCAATATTTTGGATATAGGCCAGGCGGTGATTCATGACAACCTCTCCCTGGGGATCCTGGTGGAGATCCCACCGCAGTCCGAATCCTCGCCGGTGTTGAGCGAACTGCTGTTTCGCCTGCACGCGCTGCAGATGACGACCAAGTTTGAGCCGGTGGATACCGATAATTATTGCCGCTGGGTCGATGCACAGGGCAAGCCGAGACATATTATCACCCTGCTGGCACGGCGGATTGAGGCCTCTCATATCGCCAAGGTGGCCAGCATCGCCGCCGATCATGGGCTCAACATCGATAATATCAGCCGGCTGTCCGGACGGGTGCATCTGGATGCGATCGACGAACGAACCAAGGCCTGCGTCGAGTTTTCGGTACGTGGGGAGCCTTCGGACACCCTGCGTACCGAGTTCCTGAAAGCCGCCAACGAACTGGATGTCGATATCGCCTTTCAGAAAGATGATATCTACCGGCGTAACCGCCGTCTGGTGGTGTTCGATATGGACTCCACCCTGATCGAGGCCGAGGTGATCGATGAGCTGGCGATCGAGGCCGGTGTCGGTGACGAGGTTGCGGCGATCACCGAGGAGGCCATGCAGGGGCGGATCGACTTTACCGAGAGCTTTAAGCGTCGAGTGGCGCTGCTTAAAGGCCTGGATGCCAGCGTGCTGGAAAAGGTGGCGCAACGGTTGCCCATGACCGAAGGGGTCGAGGAGCTGGTGTCACGGCTGAAGACCCTGGGTTATAAGACGGCGATACTCTCAGGCGGATTCAGCTATTTTGCCGAGCATCTCCAGCGCCAATTGGGGTTTGATTATGTGTATGCCAACGCGCTTGAGATAGAAGAGGGTAAGGTCACCGGAAGGGTCACGGGACGGGTGGTCGACGGTCAGCGCAAGGCGGAGTTGTTGCGCGAGATCGCGGCTAAAGAGGGTCTGCGGCTGGAGCAGACCATCGCGGTCGGTGATGGTGCCAATGATCTGCCCATGTTGTCTATTGCCGGCCTGGGGATCGCCTTCAGGGCGAAGCCGCTGGTGCGCCAGCGTGCCGAGCAGGCGATCTCGACCCTGGGGCTGGACGGTATTCTCTACCTGATAGGCTTCCGTGATCGGGATCATCAGGAGCTCTGACGGCCAGGTGCTGCAGTATTGCTGTTCTTTGACCCAATAAAACCGGTATCCTGAGCGATTAGCCAGGATTCCGGATGCTGGGGATAACACTCTGTTCGGATCGTACCCTACGGGGCGGTCGTTGTTGCGATGACCCGGATAGCGTAGTTTGAGGCCACCAGCGGGTGGCTTTAGTGTTAGAGGGGCTTTACAGGTTGAAGAATTCGATAACAAACGCCAAAGAGACTATCCCTGCGCGACTGCGACTCCAGCAGATCGTTAAGGCGTATCCCGGCTGCCTGGCCAATGATCGGGTCGATCTGCAGGTCAAGCCGGGGGAGATCCATGCGTTGCTGGGTGAGAATGGTGCCGGTAAGAGCACCCTAGTGAAGATGATCTTCGGCTTGATCAAGCCGGATGCCGGTGAGCTGTATTGGGAGGGCCAGCGGATCGATATTCGCAGTCCGGCTCAGGCGATGGCGCTGGGTGTGGGAATGGTGTTTCAGCACTTCTCGCTCTTTGAAGCCCTGAGCGTTAAAGAGAATATCTCCCTGGGGATGAGTAACCCGCCGTCGATGAAGGCCCTGGAGGCCAGGATCCTCGAGGTAGAAGCGCATTACGGGCTGCCGTTGGATCCGAACAGGGCCGTGCATAGTCTCTCGGTCGGTGAGAAACAGCGGATCGAAATTGTACGTTCTCTGCTGCAAAACCCGCGGTTATTGATCATGGATGAGCCTACCTCGGTCCTGACCCCGCAAGAGGCTGAGACGCTGTTCGTCACCCTACGTAAACTCGCCGCCGAAGGCTGCTCCATCCTTTATATCAGTCATAAACTCGATGAGGTTCGCCGTCTTTGTGATTCGGCAACGATCTTGCGCGGCGGCAAGAATGTCGGCTATTGCCTCCCCGCCGAGGAGACTGCCGCGAGCATGGCGGCACTGATGGTGGGCGAGGCGGTCGATTCGGCGCAGGCCACGGTCAATGTTGGGCAGGGGGAACCCTGGCTACAGGTGTGTGGGCTTAATCGCAAGGCGGGCGGGCCCTTTGCCGTCACGCTCAGGGATATCCATCTGAGTGTCTGTCGAGGGGAGATCCTGGGTATCGCCGGTGTCGCCGGCAATGGCCAGGCCGAGCTGCTTGAGGCGTTGAGCGGCGAGTTTCAGACCGCCGCGACTGCAGTCAGCATCGGTACCCGGCCGGTGGGGGATCTAGGGCCGCAGCAGCGTCGTGCGCTGGGGTTCTGTTTTGTGCCCGAGGAGCGTCTGGGCCATGGCTCAGTACCGGAGATGAGTCTGCAGGATAATGCGCTGCTCAGTGGCTATGTGCGGCAGCCCTTTCTCAATAAGGGCTTTATCCGCGATGCGCAGGTGCAGCGTTTTTCCGAACAGGTGATAGAACGCTTCGATGTGCGCTGTAGTGGCGTTCAAGCCACTGCGGCCAGCCTGTCGGGTGGCAATCTGCAGAAGTTTATCGTCGGCCGCGAAGTGCAGCAGCAGCCGGAAGTACTGGTGCTCGCTCAACCCACCTGGGGTGTTGATGCGGGAGCGGCGGCCATGATTCATAAATCCTTGCAGGCGCTGGCCGCGCAGGGTGCGGCGGTGCTGGTGATCTCGCAAGATCTGGATGAGCTGATGACGCTGAGTCATCGTATAGGGGCTATCTGCGGCGGCCAGCTGTCGGCTATCTATGCACGGGCCGAGGTGAGTACCGAGGAGGTGGGTCTGTTGATGACGGGCGTAGCCTTGCCAGAGGCGCCCGCAACAGCGGTGCAGCTTCAGGAGGTCGGCGTATGAGCGTTCGCTTGGTACCACGTGTCGAAACGTCTAAGGCGATGGTCTACGGATCACCGCTCTTAGCCCTGCTGCTGACTCTGGTGGCCGGATTTGTGATGTTCACGCTGATGGGCATCAATGGCGGGCAGGCGCTGTATGCGTTTTTCATCGTGCCGGTCAGCGATAGCTACGGTGTCAGTGAATTGCTGGTCAAGGCGATTCCGCTGATACTCATCGGTATCGGCCTCTCTATAGGATTTAAGGCGAATGTCTGGAACATAGGTGCCGAAGGCCAACTGGTGATGGGTGCCGTGGCGGCCGGTGGGCTGGCGATCTTCAACCACGAGAGTGAGAGCGCCTGGCTGTTGCCGGCGATGCTGCTGGCCGGGGGGCTGGGCGGGATGGCCTGGGCCGCGATCCCCGCATTCCTGAAGACCCGCTTTAATGCCAACGAAATCCTGACCAGCCTGATGTTGACCTATGTCGCGGCGCTGTTTCTGAGCTACCTGATTCACGGTCCCTGGCGTGACCCCGAGGGTTTTAACTTCCCCGAGTCGCGACTGTTCGGCGATGCGGCGCTGCTGCCGCTGCTTGGGGAGGGTACCCGGTTGCATATCGGCCTGTTGATTGCGGTCGCGGTGGTGATCGCAGCCTGGGTCCTGCTGAGTCGCACCTTGATCGGCTTTCAGGTCAGGGTGGTGGGTGCTGCACCCAGGGCGGCGCAGTTTGCCGGCTTTAATCACAAACGCCTGGTCTGGTTCGGCCTGTTGTCAGGCGGTTGCCTGGCGGGAGTGGCGGGAATGATCGAGGTGTCCGGACCTATAGGTCAGCTGGTGCCCCAGGTCTCGCCGGGTTACGGCTTTACGGCCATCATCGTCGCCTTTGTCGGGCGCCTCCATCCGCTGGGAGTGATGATCGCAGGTCTGCTGTTGGCGCTGTCTTATCTGGGAGGGGAGACCCTGCAGATGGAAATGGGGTTGCCGCAGGCGGTGACCGGTGTTTTTCAGGGAATGTTGCTGTTCTTTCTGTTGGCGTGCGACGTGTTAATCAGTTATCGAATCCGCTTCGGTAAGGCATAGGTAGAGCTTGATGAACGAAACAGTACTGATTGTACAGGCCGCTTGTCTGACTATTATAGGTGCCTCCACGCCCCTGCTGTTCGCGGCACTGGGCGAGCTGGTGACCGAGCGTTCCGGCGTGCTTAACCTGGGCATCGAAGGGATGATGTTGATGGGTGCGGTGTCCGCCTTTGGCGGTACGCTGCTCACCGGTGACATCTATCTGGGACTGCTCTGTGGCGGCATGGCGGGTATGAGTGTGGCGCTGCTGCATGGCTTCCTGACCCTGAGCTTGTTGGCTAACCAGGTTGCCACGGGGTTGGCGATAACCCTGTTCGGCGTCGGGCTGAGCGCGCTGCTGGGCACGGGGTTTGTCGGCGCCACGGTCGAGCCTCTGGCTAAGTTGCCGATCCCGTTGCTGTCGCAGATCCCTTTTGTCGGCCCGGTATTCTTCGATCATAATCCGCTGGTCTACCTGTCGGTCGTGCTGGTCGTCGGGCTGCACTTCTTTATCTATCACAGTCGTGGCGGTCTTATCCTGCGGGCGATCGGTGAATCTCCGGATTCGGCGCATGCGCTGGGCTATTCCGTGATTAAGTTACGCTACGCGGCATTGTTGTTTGGTGGTTTTATGGCGGGCCTGGGCGGGGCTTACCTGTCGGTAGTTTATACCCCGATGTGGTCTGAAAACATGACGGCCGGGCGTG